>NZ_JBIVNJ010000023.1:0-125202 GCF_044753585.1 Streptomyces sp. NPDC088354
TTCGTCGTCGAGGACGGCCGCTACCTGTCCGCCCGATGGCCGGGCGACGCGTATCTGTTCGCCCGCCGCTACCTCGCCCTCCTCGCCCGGGGCACGGCGGGCTGAGGTACGCGGCGCCGCGTGAACCGCGCTCGTGTCAGATCGTGGCCGCGTCGATGACGAAGCGGTAGCGCACGTCGCTGTCGAGGACCCGCTCGTACGCCTCGTTGATCTCGTCGGCACGGATCAACTCGATCTCCGCGCCGATGCCGTGCCCGGCGCAGAAGTCCAGCATCTCCTGCGTCTCGGCGATGCCGCCGATGTTGGAGCCTGCGACGCTCTTGCGGCCGGTGACGACGGAGAAGAGGTCGAGGGCGATCGGCTCCTCCGGGAGCCCGACGTTGACCAGGGCGCCGTCGGTCTTCAGCAGGGACATGTACGCGCTGTAGTCGAGCGCCGCCGAGACGGTGGAGAGCACGACGTCGAAGGTGCCGTCCAGTTCCTCGAAGGTCTTCGGGTCACTGGTGGCGCGGTAGTGCTCGGCGCCCATCCGCAGCCCGTCCTCCCTCTTGCGCAGTGACTGCGAGAGCACCGTCACTTCGGCGCCGAGCGCGTCGGCGCTCTTGACGGCCAGGTGACCGAGGCCGCCCATGCCCACGATCGCCACCTTCTTGCCCGGGCCCGCACCCCAGTGCCGCAGCGGCGAGTAGGTGGTGATGCCGGCGCAGAGCAGCGGCGCGGCGACGTCCAGGGAGAGGCCGTCGGGGATGCGCACCACGTAGTTCTCGTCGACGACCATCGTCCGGGAGTAACCGCCGTAGGTGGGCCGGCCGTCCTTGCCGGTGTCGTTGTACGTCTCGACCTTGCCGCCGCTGCCCGTGCAGTACTGCTCCAGCCCGGCCTCGCAGTTGGCACAGGTGCGGCAGGAGTCGACCATGCAGCCGACGCCCACCCGGTCGCCGGCCCGGAACTTCGTGACACCCGCGCCGACTTCGCGGACCACTCCCGCGATCTCGTGGCCGGGGACCATGGGGAAGATCGCCTCGCCCCACCCCTCGCGGACCTGGTGGATGTCGGAGTGGCAGATGCCGGCGTACTTGATGTCGATCAGGACGTCGAACTCGCCGACCGCACGGCGCTCGATGGTGGTGCGCTCCAGCGGAGCCTTGGGGGCGTGCGCGGCATAGGCGGTGGTGCTGGTCATGTGGGGGATCTCCTGATGGGCTGATTCCGATGCGTTCGGTGAGCGTGGGTCGGGTGACCCGGCCCCGGCTGCCGTGGCCCTCGACCGTCGTCCGGCGCGGCAGTGGACCCCGGCGCCGGCCCGGTGGGCCCTCGCCGTCCAGGACACCACGCGGTCTCCGCCCCGCGGAGGCCGCTTTCCGGCCCTGGCCTGCCGGGGAAGCCGATGCGTAGGACTCGGCGGCCCCCTTTCCCCGGTCCCCCGCACGGGCGCCCCGGCGCAGAATGGAGACGTGGCCAGAAACGTCGAGCTCAGCGAATTCCTGCGCCGTTCCCGCGCCCGCATCACCCCCGAGTCGGCGGGGCTGCCCGAGCGAGGGGCGTACCGGCGGGTGCCGGGGCTGCGCCGCGAGGAGGTCGCCCTGCTGGCCGGGGTGAGCACCGACTACTACACCCGCCTGGAGCAGGGACGGCAGATCAGCCCCTCGGCGGGGGTACTGGAGGCGGTGGCCGCCGCCCTGCGCCTGGACGCCGCGGAACGCGCCCACCTGTTCGACCTCGCCGGGCCCAAGCCCGGCACGGCCCGCCGCAAGGCACCGGCCGTGCAGCGCGTCCGGCCCGGGGTCAGGCGGTTCCTGGACTCCTTCACCGACCAGGCCGGCTTCATCCTCGGGCGCCGCACCGACGTACTGGCCAGCAATCACCTGGCCCGCGCGCTGATCACGGACTTCGACGCGCTGCCCGCGCGGGAGCGCAACCTCACCCGCTGGATCCTCCTCGACGAGGCGGCCCGCTCCCTGTACCCGGACTGGGAGCAGGTCGCCGAGGAGATGACCGCCATCCTGCGGCTCGACGCCGGCCGCCACCCCGAGGACACCCGCACCGCCGAACTGGTCGGCGAACTGGCCATGAAGAGCCGGCACTTCCGCTGCTGGTGGGCCGACCACAAGGTCTACGACCGCACTCACGGGCACAAACGCCACCACCACCCCGTCGTCGGCGACCTGACCGTGGACTATCAGGCCTTCACCATGCCGGGCGAGACCGACCAGACCGTCTTCCTGTACCTGCCGGCCCAGGACCCGGTCTCCCAGGACGCCTGGAAGCTGCTCGCCAGCTGGAGCGCCGGGCAGCCGGCCCGACGGACGGGCTCCGGGGCGACCGGCAAGACCGTCCACGAATAGGAGACCGCGCTCGCGGGGCGCGGCGCGCCCCTGATGACGCGGACCGGCGCTGCCCGGGCCGGGACTCCCCCGGGTCCTCCGGCGTCCCCCGCCCGACGTCACAGGAGCCGCCGGCGACACCTCCCTCGGATACCTCTCGACGTTTTTCGCTCAGGTGTTCTATTCTCTGACCAGAGCAACAAAAGGAGGCGGCATGAGGTGGGACAACCTGAGCCGCGACACGGCGGCGACCACGCCCGCGCTCTTCGGCATGGACGCCGTGACCCGCACGTTCGACACGCCCGAGTTCCGCGGCATCACGTTCCACGAGGTGCGTGCCCGCAGCATCGTCAACCGGGTGCCGGGAGCGTCCCGGATGCCGTTCGAGTGGACGATCAACCCCTACAGAGGGTGCAGCCACGCCTGCGTGTACTGCTTCGCCCGCAAGACACACAGCTATTTGGACCTGGACTCCGGCCTGGACTTCGACTCGCAGATCGTCGTCAAGGTCAACGCGCCGGAGCTGCTGCGCCGCGAACTGGCCGCACCGCGCTGGCAGGGCGAGCACATCGCCATGGGCACGAACGTCGACTGCTACCAGCGCGCCGAGGGACGGTACCGGCTGATGCCGGGCATCCTGGCGGCGCTCCGCGACCACGCCAATCCGTTCTCGATCCTGACCAAGGGGTCGCTGATCCTGCGCGACCTCGACCTGCTGGTCCAGGCGTCGCGTGTCACGGAGGTCTCCACCGCCGTCTCCGTCGGCTTCCTGGACCGGAAGCTGTGGAACACCGTGGAGCCGGGCACCCCGGCGCCCGCGCGGCGGCTGGACGTCTGCCGGACGCTCAATGACCACGGCATCCCCTGCGGCGTCCTGATGGCACCCGTGCTCCCCTACCTCAGCGACTCGCCGGAGCAGTTGCGGGAGACCGTCCGCGCCATCGCACAGGCCGGCGCCACCTCGGTCACCCCGCTCGTCCTGCATCTGCGCCCCGGCGCCCGCGAGTGGTACATGGCGTGGCTGTCGGTGCACCACCCCCGTCTGATCTCCCGCTACAAAGCGCTGTACGAGAGCGGTGCCTACGCCCCGACCTGGTACCAGCGGCGGATCACGCGCCAGGTGCACGAATTCGCCGACGAGTTCGGCATAGGCCCCTCGCGTCCGGCGGCCGCCCGGCGTCTGCGGTCCGTGCCCGCGCTGCCCGCCGACGAGACGGCCGCCCAGGAACCGGTACCGGAGCCGACGCAATTGACGCTGCTCTGAAAAAAGCCCCTGGCCTGCGCCGCACTCGTGCGCATAGCGTCCGGTGCATGACCGATATACGGGCGATGGCCCGCGAAGACATCGACGCCGTGTGCGCGATCCGCGTCAGCGGCTGGCGGGCGGCGTACGCGGGGATCGTCCCGCAGCCCTACCTGGACGCCATGGACGCCGCGGCGGACGCGGAAACGCGCCGGGGGTGGTTCGACGCGGGCAGCGGCCGGGTCGACAACCTTGTCGCGTCCGACGGCGCCGGACTCACGGGATGGGCGGCACTCGGCCCGTACCGCGGCGAACAGGACGGCGGCGAGGTCGGCGAGTTGTACGCCATCTATGTGCGTCCGGACCGCATCGGCCAAGGCGTCGGACGCGCCCTCATGGACGCCGTCCGGACGCGGGCAACCGAACGCGGCTTCCGGCGGCTGCGGCTGTGGGTGCTGGCCGACAACGCGCCCGCGCGGCACTTCTACGTCCGGGCCGGCTTCGGACCGGACGGCACCGACCAGATCGAGATGTACAACGAGGTGCCCCTCAAGGAGCTCCGTTACGCCGCGGACCTGGACTGAGGCGTCCCGCCAGCCTCCGCGTCGCGGCACTGGGCGCCTCCTTGCGCGCCCTGGCCAGCACGGACGCGGCGACCGGGTCGCCGGAAGACGCCAGCGCCCGCACGACGCGCCGCGGGTAGGGCGGCGCGCACAGCCCGGCGAGCGCGGCGGTGGCACGGGGCTCGTCCCGGTAGCGGGCGAGTCCGCGCGCGGCGGCGCTGCGCACCTCCTCGTCCGGGTCACCGGCCGCGGCCAGCAACACGTCCAGCACGGCCGCGCCGCCGATCCGGCCGAGGGCGTCCACGGCCGGGGCGCGCAGGGCCGGAACCCCGGCGGCACGGCCCAGCAGCGGCACCGCTCGCACGTCCCCGAGCCGGCCGAGCTCCTCCGCACAGCCGCGGGCGGCCTGGAGGCCGGGCCGCCCCTCGTCCAGGAGCCACTGCAGGGTGGCCGTCAGGGCCGGCACCGACTCCGGAGCGCCCAGGCGGCCGAGCAGGCGGATCGCGGCGAGGGCGTAGGTGATGCGCAGCCGGTTGGTCGCGAGCGCGGCGGCGGCACGGGCGGTACGGGGGTCCCCGAGCCGGGCGAGGGTGTCCGCCGCGGTCACGTTGCGGAGGGCGTCGCGGTGGTTCAGGAGCAGGACGAGCGTCTCGAAGGCCCGGCGGTCGCCGGCCCGCCCGAGCAGGACGGCGGCGATCTCCCGGTCCCCCAGGGAGCGCGACGGCTCGGTCAGGACACCGGCGAGCGCGTCCCGCGCATCGTGATGGTCCGTCCTCCCGAGCGCCACGAGTGCCGCTTCCCGCACGGCCGCCTCGGGGTCCCGGGCGGCCGCCGTGAACAGGGCGAGGTGGGCCGCGTCCCCGGCGAGGCCCAGGAGATCCAGGGCGAGTGCCCTGGCCCGGGGCACGGGATGGGCGGCGTACCGCAGCAGCAGCGGCACGCTTCCCGGCGCGGGCGGCGCCACCGCCGGGCTCGGTGTCCGGCGCCAGTGCGGGCGCCCACCCCCGTGGACGACGCGGGCGACGGTCCGCTCGAGCCGGTCCGGGTACCAGGAGGGCGCGCCCGGTTCCGCAGCGGCGTCGGCGAGGAGCGCGAGGAGCGGCCCGGCGGTCTCCGGGGCGCGTGCGGCCGTGAGCGCCTCCAGGGCGTAGCGGCGCTCGTCCTCCGTGCCGCCGGGCAGGACGCCGAGCAGGGCGGGGACTCCGGGCGACCGGCCCGCCGCCACGTCGAGCAGTGCCCGTTCCTCCGGGCCGAGGAACGGCCGCACCATGGCGGCGGCATCCCGGGACGCCGCCATGCGCCGTACATAGGCGTCGCGGGACTCACGGTCCCCGGGGGTGGCGAAGGCCAGCAGCCCGAGGACACGGCGCGGCTCGCCCCGCTCCCGCAGGGCGGCCAGGGTGGTGCCGCCGGAGTGTACGGACGGGTACAGGGCGCCGGCCCGTCGCGCCGCACGGCTCCCAGGGAAGCGCGTGTCCTCCGCACCGTCCACAGCGTCCCCTTTCGCCTGCGCTCACCCTAGTGGCCCGCTCATCTGTCATGGGTACAAATCACATGGGCGGAGGGGCTGGCGCGTCGGTTACTCGCCAGTTACCCTCTAACCAACGCACACCGCGGCCTGGTGACGCAGCCGCCGTGTGCCGCCGTTGTCGGTTCGGCACCATCGCGGCGCAGCCCCGGGACAGGGCTCGCCAGCCTCTCCACGCGGGCACGCACACCCACGCGTACGCACCCCGCGGCTCCTCACAACTCCTCTCCCGCCCGCGCCTGTGCCACGAAGACGCACGGCGCGGACCCTCAGCAACTGGAGTTCCGCGATGGACCGTCCACGTCCCTTCCGCACTGTCGCCGTCGTCGGCCTCGGCACCATGGGCACCGGCATCGCCGAGGTCATGGCCCGTGCCGGTCACGAGGTGATCGGCATCGAGACCGACGAGGCCGCGGCGCGTCGCGCCGTCAGCTCCCTGGAGTCCGCCACCGCCCGCGCCGTGCGGCGCGAGCGCATGACGGAGTCGGAGCGCGGCGGCGTCCTGGCCCGCTTCCGCACCTTCTCCGACCTCCAGGCGGCGGCCGACGCCGACCTGGTGATCGAGGTCGTCACCGAGCACTTCGAGATCAAGCGCGAGGTCCTGTGCGGGCTCGACGCGGTCGTCAAGCCCGACGCGATCATCGCGACCGGCACCAACGCCTTGTCGGTGACGGAGCTCGCCTCCCGCACCTCGCGCCCCGACCGCGTCCTCGGACTGCACTTCTTCGCGCCGGCCCCGGCCATGAAGCTGGTCGAGGTGGTCTCGACGGTGCTCACCTCGCCGGAGGCCACCGAGGGCGTCACCACGCTCGTCCGCGGCTTGGGCAAGGAGCCGGTGGCGGTCGGCGACCGTCCGGGCTTCATCGCGGACGGGCTGCTCTTCGGCTACCTCAACCAGGCCGCCGCCATGTACGAGTCGCGCTACGCCACCCGCGAGGACATCGACGCGGCGATGCGGCTCGGCTGCGGTCTGCCCATGGGCCCGCTCGCGCTGCTGGACCTGATCGGCATCGACACCGCCCAGACCGTGCTGGAGGCGATGTACCAGGCCTCCCACGACCGTCTGCACGCCCCGGCACCGATCCTCGGGCAGCTCACCGCGGCGGGCCTGCTGGGCCGCAAGACCGGTCGCGGCTTCTACACGTACGAGGCCCCCTGCAGCGCCACGGTCGTGGCGGACACCGAGACGCCCGCCGCCGGCGGCGGGGCCGCGTCCGGCCGCCCCGTGCGGCGCGTCGGCGTGGCGGGCTCGGGCACCATGGCCACCGGTATCGCGGAGGTCTTCGCGAAGGCGGGCTACGAGGTCGTGCTGGCCGCCCGCGGCCAGGAGAAGGCGGACAACGCCCTGGCGGCGCTCACCAAGTCCCTGGACCGGTCGGCGGCCAAGGGCCGGCTCACCCAGGAGCAGCGGGACGAGGCCGTGGCCCGGGTGACCGCGGCCGGTTCGCTGGACGCGTTCGCGGAGGTCGACCTGGCCGTCGAGGCCGTCGCCGAGGACCTGGCGGTCAAGCAGCAGCTCTTCGCGACCCTGGACAAGGTCTGCAGGCCGGGCGCGGTCCTGGCCACGACCACCTCCTCGCTGCCCGTGGTCGCCATAGCGACCGCGACGTCGCGTCCCGGTGACGTCATCGGCATGCACTTCTTCAACCCCGCTCCGGCCATGAAACTGGTCGAGGTGGTCCGCACCGTCCTGACCGCCGACGACGTGCACGCGACGGCGCACGAGGTCTGCGGCAGGGTCAGGAAGCACGCCGTGGACTGCGGCGACCGGGCCGGGTTCATCGTCAACGCGCTGCTGTTCCCCTACCTGAACAACGCGGTGAAGATGGTCCAGGAGCACTACGCCACGGTGGAGGACATCGACGCCGCGATGAAGCTCGGGGGCGGTTACCCGATGGGCCCGTTCGAGCTGCTGGACGTCGTGGGCCTGGACGTCTCGCTGGCGATCGAACAGGTGCTGCACAAGGAGTTCCGCGACCCCGGCCTGGCGCCGGCGCCGCTCCTGGAGCACCTGGTGTCGGCGGGCTGCCTGGGCCGCAAGACCGGTCGCGGCTTCCGCGAGTATGCCCGGCGCTGAGCCCGCGGACGGCTGGGGCGGCCTGCTGGGGCCGCCCCACAGGCTGCGGAAGCCGGGCCCTGCCCATGAGGCGGCGGGAATGCAGTACGTTCGCGGTATGTCCCAGCCCGCGAAGCCCACTCGTACCTCCTCCGCGACCGCCCAGCGCCATCGCGTACGCCAGGAGCTGGCGGCCTCCGCAATGCACCTCTTCGCGAGCCAGGGCTACGAGGCGACGACCGTGGACGAGATCGCGGCGGCGGCCGGGGTCGCCCGGCGGACGTTCTTCCGGCATTTCCGCTCCAAGGAAGAGGCGATCTTCCCCGATCACGACGACACCCTGGTGCGCGTCGGGCAGGTGCTGGACTCCGCGGAGCCCCACGAGCACCCCTTGGACACGGTCTGCCGCGGCATCACCGAGGTATTGCGGATGTACGCGGAGGCGCCCGAGGTCTCCGTCGAGCGCTACCGCCTGACCCGGGAGATCCCGATCCTGCGCGAGCGCGAGATCGCCTCGGTGGCCCGTTACGAGCGGTTGTTCACGCGCTACCTGCTGGGCCACTTCGACGAGAGCGCCCAGCACGACGGCGACGACGACCCGCTGCTGGCGGAGGTCGCGGCGTCCGCGGTGGTCGCCGCCCACAACCACGTGCTGCGGCGCTGGCTGCGGGCCGGGGGCAAGGGCGACGTGGAGGTGCAGCTCGACCACGCCTTCGAGGTGATCAAGGCCACCTTCGGCACGGGCATCGGCCGCCGGCCCGTCCCGACCCCGGTGCTCGCCTCCCGGCAGGGCGAGGTGGTCGTGGCCGTCGCACGCACCGACGCCTCGCCCGCGGAGGTCATGCGGACCATCGAGAAGGCCCTGAAGGGCGCGTAGGCGCTGCGCCCGGCTCCCGGGGGCGACCCCGGAGGCGCCGCGTCCGGACCCCGGCGCACCCGCGCACGGCATGGGGGTGGCACCCCGTGCCACCCTCCTCCACCGCGCTCCGGGCGGCCGCCGCCCGACTCGCCGCCCGGGCCGGCCGGTGGGACCGTGGGATGTCCCCACCCCGGCCACGACCACCGTCCCGGACAGCC
This sequence comes from Streptomyces sp. NPDC088354, assembly GCF_044753585.1. Lineage (NCBI taxonomy): Bacteria > Bacillati > Actinomycetota > Actinomycetes > Kitasatosporales > Streptomycetaceae > Streptomyces > Streptomyces sp. NPDC088354. The sequence continues at coordinate 8,792 of NZ_JBIVNJ010000023.1, forward strand.
ACACCCCGCTCAGATGTGCAGCCGTGATGCCATTTGAGAAAATTTGTTGGCACCCAGTGTCTTGCCGAGTGGCACGCGGTGCCATACCGTGAAAGCAGTCCGGGCGGGCGGCGTGCAGCGAACCCTCGCACGCCGTCTGTCCCCAAAGGCCCGGACGCCTGCGTCACAGGCACTCCACCGCGCCACCAAGCGCTCTTGCTCGATCCGTGCGACCGTCACGGAAAAAGCACAACCGCCGAACCGACGGCACGACCCACCGCAACCCCCGACGTTCCCTCAAGCGTCCCTACGTCGCGCTTCGCCGGAGGCATCACCGTGAAGGACATCCTCGACGCAATCATGGCGTCCGAAAGCACGGCCGCGGACTTCGCGGCCCTGCCGCTCCCCGAGTCGTACCGTGCCGTCACCGTCCGCAAGGACGAGGCCGGCATGTTCGAGGGCCTGGAGAGCAGCGAGAAGGACCCGCGCAAGTCGCTGCACGTGGACGACGTGCCCGTGCCCGAGCTCGGTCCGGGCGAGGCCCTGGTGGCCGTCATGGCCAGCTCGGTCAACTACAACTCGGTGTGGACCTCGATCTTCGAGCCGATGTCCACCTTCGGCTTCCTGGAGCGGTACGGCAAGCTCTCCCCGCTCACCAAGCGGCACGACCTGCCGTACCACATCATCGGCTCCGACCTGGCGGGCGTGGTCCTGCGCACCGGCCCCGGTGTGAACGCCTGGCGGCCCGGCGACGAGGTGGTCGCGCACTGCCTGTCCGTGGAACTGGAGTCCGCGGACGGCCACAACGACACGATGCTCGACCCCGAGCAGCGCATCTGGGGTTTCGAGACCAACTTCGGCGGCCTCGCCGAGATCGCCCTGGTGAAGTCCAACCAGCTGATGCCCAAGCCGAAGCACCTCAGCTGGGAGGAGGCAGCCGCCCCCGGCCTGGTGAACTCCACCGCCTACCGGCAGCTGGTCTCCCGCAACGGCGCCGGGATGAAGCAGGGCGACAACGTCCTGATCTGGGGGGCCAGCGGCGGCCTCGGTTCCTACGCCACCCAGTTCGCGCTGGCCGGCGGCGCCACCCCGATCTGCGTGGTGTCCTCGCCGCAGAAGGCGGAGATCTGCCGCAGCATGGGCGCCGAGGCGATCATCGACCGCAATGCCGAGGACTACCGGTTCTGGAAGGACGAGCACACCCAGGACCCGAAGGAGTGGAAGCGCCTTGGCAAGCGCATCCGCGAGCTGACCGGCGGCGAGGACGTCGACATCGTCTTCGAGCACCCGGGCCGCGAGACCTTCGGCGCCTCGGTGTACGTCACGCGCAAGGGCGGCACGATCGTTACCTGCGCCTCGACCTCGGGCTTCACCCACGAGTACGACAACCGCTACCTGTGGATGTCGCTCAAGCGCATCGTCGGCTCGCACTTCGCGAACTACCGCGAGGCGTGGGAGGCCAACCGCCTCGTGGCCAAGGGGAAGATCCACCCGACCCTGTCGCGGACGTACAGCCTGGAGGACACCGGCCAGGCCGCCTACGACGTGCACCGCAACCTCCACCAGGGCAAGGTCGGCGTGCTGGCGCTGGCCCCGCAGGAGGGGCTCGGCGTCCGCGACGAGGAGATGCGGGCCCAGCACATCGACGCCATCAACCGCTTCCGGAACATCTGAGGTCGGGAACGAGCATGAGCGAGCGTCAGAAGGATCGTCCGTGGCTGATGCGGACCTACGCCGGGCACTCCACCGCCGAGGCGTCCAACGCCCTCTACCGGCGCAATCTCGCCAAGGGCCAGACCGGCCTGTCGGTCGCGTTCGACCTCCCGACGCAGACCGGTTACGACCCCGACCACATCCTCGCCCGCGGCGAGGTGGGCCGGGTCGGGGTCCCGGTCGCCCATCTCGGTGACATGCGCCGGCTCTTCCAGGACATCCCGCTGGACGGGATGAACACCTCGATGACCATCAACGCCAGCGCCATGTGGCTGCTGGCGCTGTACCAGGTCGTCGCGGAGGAGCAGGGCGCGGACATCACGAAGCTCCAGGGGACGACGCAGAACGACATCGTCAAGGAGTACCTGTCGCGCGGGACGTACGTCTTCCCGCCGGTGCCCTCGCTGCGGCTGACGACCGACATGATCGCCTACACGGTCGGCCGCATCCCCAAATGGAACCCGATCAACATCTGCAGCTACCACCTGCAGGAGGCCGGCGCCACGCCGGTCCAGGAGATCGCGTACTCCATGGCGACGGCGATCGCCGTCCTGGACGCCGTCCGCGACTCCGGCCAGGTGCCGCAGGAGCGCATGGGCGACGTCGTGGCGCGCATCTCCTTCTTCGTGAACGCCGGCGTGCGCTTCGTCGAGGAGATGTGCAAGATGCGGGCCTTCACCCGCATCTGGGACCAGGTCACCAAGGAGCGCTACGGGATGGAGGACCCCAAGCAGCGCCGCTTCCGCTACGGCGTCCAGGTCAATTCGCTCGGCCTGACCGAGGCCCAGCCGGAGAACAACGTCCAGCGCATCGTCCTGGAGATGCTGGCCGTGACGCTCTCCAAGGACGCCCGCGCCCGCGCCGTGCAGCTGCCGGCCTGGAACGAGGCGCTCGGCCTGCCGCGCCCCTGGGACCAGCAGTGGTCCCTGCGCATCCAGCAGGTGCTGGCGCACGAGAGCGACCTGCTGGAGTACGCGGACATCTTCGACGGCAGCCATGTCGTCGAGGCGAAGGTCGGCGAGCTCGTCGAACAGTCGCTGGCCGAGATCGGGCGGATCCAGGAGATGGGCGGCGCCATGGCCGCCGTCGAGTCGGGCTACCTCAAGTCGCAGCTGGTCTCCTCGCACGCCGAGCGCCGTGCGCGGATCGAGTCCGGCGACGAGAAGATCATCGGGGTCAACTGCTACGAGGGCACCGAGCCCAGCCCGCTCACCTCGGACCTGGACGGCGCCGTCATGACCGTCGACCCGGAGAACGAGGCCCGGGTCGTCGCCGCCCTGCACGACTGGCGGGACAACCGGGACGAGTCCCGCGCCCAGAAGTCGCTGGAGGCCCTGAAGGCGGCCGCCGCCGGAACGGCCAACCTGATGGAGGCCACCTTGGAGTGCGCGCGGGCCGGCGTCACCACCGGCGAGTGGTCCTGGGCCCTGCGCGACGTCTTCGGCGAGTACCGGGCCCCCACGGGCGTCGGCGGCGCCCCCGTCGCGGTCACCGCCGAGGAGGGCACGCCGCTGGCCGAGGTGCGCCGCAAGGTGGCGCTCACCGCGCGGGAGCTGGGCGGCGGCAAGCTGCGGCTGCTGGTCGGCAAACCGGGACTGGACGGCCACTCCAACGGCGCCGAGCAGATCGCCGTGCGAGCCCGTGACGCCGGCTTCGAGGTGGTCTACCAGGGCATCAGGCTGACGCCCGAGCAGATCGTCTCGGCGGCGGTCGCCGAGGACGTGCACTGTGTCGGCCTGTCGATCCTGTCCGGCTCGCACGCCGAGCTGGTGCCGGACGTCCTGGAGCGGCTGCGCCGTACGGGGGCGGACGACGTCCCGGTCATCGCCGGGGGCATCATCCCCCCGGCGGACGCGGCCAAGCTGATCGAGTGCGGCGTCGCCGCCGTGTTCACGCCGAAGGACTTCGGAATCACGGAGATCATCGGCAGGATCGTGGACGAGATCCGCAGGGCGAACAAGCTGGACCCGCTGGAAGTCCCCGCGTGACCTCAGCGGCAGTCACCCGTACGAGCAAGCACGACATCCCGGAGGCGCAGAAGCGATGCAGTTCGGCCGCACGTATGAAGAGTTCGAGGTCGGCGCTGTCTACAAGCACTGGCCCGGGAAGACGGTCACCGAGTACGACGACCACCTCTTCTGCCTCCTGACCATGAATCACCACCCGCTCCACATGGACGCGAACTACGCCGAGCAGACGACCGATTTCGGCCGGAACGTCGTCGTGGGCAACTACATCTACTCGCTGCTGCTGGGCATGTCCGTCCCGGACGTCTCCGGCAAGGCGATCGCCAATCTGGAGGTCGAGTCGCTGAAGCACGTGGCGCCGACCTTCCACGGCGACACCATCTACGGCGAGACCGCCGTGCTGGACAAGTGGCCGTCGAAGTCCAAGGACGACCGGGGCATCGTCCATGTGGAGACCAAGGGCTACAAGCAGGACGGCACCCTGGTGTGCGTCTTCCGCAGGAAGGTGATGGTCCCGACCGCCACCTACATCAAGGAGCGAGGCGGCGAGCAGCCCGGCCGTCCGTCCGTCGCCCACTGAACTCGTAGGAGAAACGACAGATGAGCCGTCTCGCCCAGACCGACGGGCTGACCGACATCCAGCAGGAGATCCTCTCCACGGTCCGCAGCTTTGTCGACAAGGAGATCCTCCCGGTCGCCAACGAGCTGGAGCACAAGGACGAGTACCCCACCGACATCGTCGAGGGCCTGAAGGAACTGGGCATCTTCGGCCTGATGATCCCCGAGGAGTACGGCGGCCTCGGCGAGTCCCTGCTCACCTACGCCCTGACGGTCGAGGAGATCGCCCGGGGCTGGATGAGCGTGTCGGGCATCATCAACACCCACTTCATCGTCGCCTACATGCTCAAGCAGCACGGCACACAGGAGCAGAAGGACCACTTCCTGCCCCGGATGGCCACCGGCGAGGTGCGGGGCGCGTTCTCGATGTCGGAGCCGGGCCTGGGCTCCGACGTCTCCGCCATCCGCACCAAGGCCGTCCGTGACGGCGACGACTACGTCATCAACGGCCAGAAGATGTGGCTGACCAACGGCGGCACGTCCAACCTCGTCGCGGTCCTCTGCCGCACGGACGAGGGGCACCCGGAAGGGGCGGCCCCGCACAAGTCCATGACGACCTTCCTCATCGAGAAGGAGCCGGGCTTCGGCCCGAACCCGGCGGTGAAGGGCCTCACCGTGCCCGGGAAGATCGAGAAGATGGGCTACAAGGGGGTCGACACGACCGAGCTCATCCTCGAGGACGTCAGGATTCCGTCACATCGCGTCCTCGGCGGCGAGAGCGGCCGCGGTTTTTACCAAATGATGGACGGCGTGGAGGTCGGCCGGGTCAACGTGGCCGCCCGGGGCTGCGGCGTGGCGCGGCGCGCCTTCGAACTGGGGATCGCCTACGCCCAGCAGCGGGAGACCTTCGGCAAGCCGATCGCGCAGCACCAGGCGATCCAGTTCAAGTTGTCGGAAATGGCCACCAAGGTCGAGGCCGCGCACGCCCTGATGGTCAACGCCGCGCGCAAGAAGGACTCCGGCCAGCGCAACGACCTGGAGGCCGGCATGGCGAAGTACCTGGCCTCGGAGTACTGCAAGGAGGTCGTCGAGGACGCGTTCCGCATCCACGGCGGTTACGGCTTCTCCAAGGAGTACGAGATCGAGCGTCTGTACCGCGAGGCACCGATGCTGCTGATCGGCGAGGGCACCGCCGAGATCCAGAAAATGATCATCGGTCGCCGGCTGCTCGAGGAGTACCGGATCCAGGGATGAATGTCTGGGTTGTGACGCTTTGCGCTAGCCAAAGGTCACACCCAGTCATCAATAACCGGCCACGGACTCCGCCACTGGCTTGCCCAGTTGCCCGTCACTGCCGATACCATTCACGGAAAGCCGCCGTCCCCAGAACCATCTTGCGGCACCCTCCGCTACGAAGGTCTTCCATGCCCCACAGCCAATCCTCTGCTAAACGCGACAGCCTGGCCGGCGTACGCCTCGCGCGCGGAGCATCGCCGTGGCTCCTCCCGACCGTGGCCACCGCAGCGGTCAGCCTGGCCCGCGCCCGCCGTTCCGGGCGCTGGGCGGCCGTGGCCGTCCCCACCACCGCCCTCGCGGCGGGCATGCTGTGGTTCTTCCGCGACCCCGAGCGGGAGATCGCCCAGGGCCGCGTCATCTCGCCGGCCGACGGCGTGGTGCAGAGCATCATGCCGTGGAAGGACGGGCGCACCCGCGTCGCGATCTTCATGAGCCCGCTGAACGTCCACGTCAACCGCGCCCCCCTCGCGGGCACGGTCACGTCGGTGGAACACATCCCGGGTGGGTTCGTTCCGGCGTTCAACAAGGAGAGCGAGAACAACGAGCGCGTTGTCTGGCACTTCGACACCGAGCTCGGTGACATCGAGATGGTGCAGATCGCCGGTGCCGTCGCGCGTCGCATCGTGCCCTACGTCCCGCAGGGCACCAAGGTCGAGCAGGGTGACCGGATCGGACTGATCCGGTTCGGCTCCCGTGTCGACATCTACCTTCCCGAGGGCGTCGAGCCCGCCGTCGAGGTCGGCCAGACCACCGTTGCCGGGGTGACTCGCCTTGACCGTGATTGAGCCCGACGCGCAGGCACCGTGGGTCGCCGCGGTGGACGAGGACGACGACGATGACATGCCGCTGTCAACGCGGCTGTCGATAGCGGACGGCCTGACCCTCGGCAACGCGATCTGCGGATTCATGGCGGTGTACTTCACCACCACCGGAGTCCTGGTCCCGCACCTCATGGGCAGCACCGACGGCGGCATGACGCGGCACAGCGCCGCCACCGCCGTACTGCTGATGCTCATGGCGTCGGTCTTCGACCTCTTCGACGGGCTCGTGGCGCGCAAGCTGCGCAGCTCGGCGATGGGCGCGGAGCTCGACAACCTCTCCGACCTCATCAGCTTCGGCCTGGCCCCCGCCTACTTCGTGGTGGTCTGGGGTCTGATCTCCGACGACGCCTACGGCAAGCTGTCGGCGGTGGCCGCCGTCGTCGTGCTGCTCGCGGTCGTGCTGCGGCTGGCCCGGTTCTCCTGCACGACGGTCCGCGAGGGCATCTTCCAGGGCATGCCGAGCCCGTTCGGGGCCATGACCGTGATCTCGGTGGTGCTGCTGGAGCTGCCGTTCATCCCGACGGTGCTGGCCATCGTCGGTGTGGCGTGGCTGATGGTCAGCCGGGTCGAGTACCCCAAGCCGCGGGGCCGGCTCGCCCTGATCACCCTCGCCTGGATCGTCGTCAGCATGGGCTGCCTGGTCTGCTGGGCCTTCGCGGTCCCCGGTGGCGACGTGCTGCTGCAGACAGGCGCGGCCCTGCAGATCTGCGCGGCGGCGGTCATCCCGCTGTTCGCGACGACCCGCAGGGTCAACACGATCCGCAACAACCGCCGTGAGGCGCGTACGGCCCAGCTTCCATAGCCGTACGAGGAACTCCGTGGGGCCCCGAGCCGGGTACGGCTCGGGGCCCCACGTGTCTGCGGCGGCCCGGACGCGACGGCTCAGAGCAGGACGTCGCGCGCGATGTCGACGGCGAGCCGTTCCAGCAGCGGCCCGGCCTCGGCCATGCAGCGCGCCGGGTCCGGCTCGATGTCGGTGAGGGCGTACGCGCGCCGGATGCCCGCGGCGGTCAGCGCGGCCGGCGGCAGGGCGAGGCGCCCGCAGACGGCGACCACCTCCACGTCCCGGGCGCGGGCGGCGGCCGCCACACCGGCCGGGGCCTTGCCGTGCAGGGTCTGTTCGTCCAGGGAGCCCTCGCCGGTGATCACCAGATCGGCTCGTTCGAGCGCCTCCGCGAAACCGAGCATGTCCATCAGGACCTCCACCCCGGGCCGGAACCGCGCCCGCAGCCCGACGAGGGCGCCGAAGCCGACACCGCCCGCCGCGCCCGCGCCGGGCGCCTCGGCCGCCGCGGCGGCGTCCAGTACCTCGGCGAAGCGGGCCAGGGCGGTGTCCAGGGTCGCGACGTCGTCCGGGGTGGCGCCCTTCTGCGGCCCGTAGACCGCGGCCGCCCCCTTCGGGCCGAGCAACGGATTGTCGACGTCGCTGGCGAGGACCACCTCGGTGTCCGCCAGGCGGGCGTCGAGTCCCGACAGGTCCGCCGTCGCCACGTCGGCGAGCGCCGCGCCCCCGGGACCCACCGGCACACCCCGCGCGTCCAGCAGCCGGGCGCCGAGCGCGGCGAGCATGCCGGCGCCGCCGTCATTGGTGGCGCTGCCGCCGACCCCGAGCACGAGGGAGCGGGCCCCCGCGTCGAGCGCCGCGCGCAGCAGTTCGCCGGTGCCATAGGTGGTGGCGGTCAGCGGGGCGAAGACCCCCGGCGGCAGGTGCCGCAGCCCGGACGCCTCGGCCATCTCGACGACGGCGGTGCCGCCGCGCAGCGCGTAGGCGGCCGTGACCGGCTCCCCCAGCGGTCCGGTGACCTCCACCAGACGTCGTTCGAAGCCCGCCGCGACGGCGGCGTCCACGGTCCCGTCCCCGCCGTCCGCGACAGGTACGGACTCGACGACGACGTCCGGGGCGGCGCGCCGCAGCCCGGCGCCGATCCGCTGGGCCACCTCGACGGCGGTGAGTGAACCCTTGAACTTGTCCGCGGCGATCAGTACTCGCGCTCGCCGTGTGTCCGTCACATTGATCTCCCTTACCGCAGGTCGCGCCGCTTGGACCCTATCCCGGGTGCTCCGCGCTGCCCAGCGGCCCCCGCGGCGGCCGACGTCAGGGAGCGGGGCGGTAGTAGGCGGCGACGGCGGGCTGACCGGTCCAGTTGGGACCGGCCTGGGGGTCCGCCCCGAGGTAGTGGAAGGGCAGGTGGACGGCCCGCGTTCCGCGCAGGGTGAGCAGGTGCCGGCGGGAGTCGTAGGTGAAACCCGCCGACCGCAGGGCCGCCAGCACCGGGCGGCCGGCCGGCGAACCGTCGGCATGGCGGACCGAGCCGGGGTCCAGGTGCGCGACCAGCACCCCTTGGGAGCCGAGCCAGGAGGCCGCCCGGGAGAGCAGACCGAGCCGGTCTCCGACGTAGTGCAGCCCGTGGACGCAGGTGATCAGGTCGTACGACCGCCGGGGTGTCCAGCCGGCGACCGAGGCCGTCACGAGCTCCACCATGGGCGGCGCCGGCACCGGGACGAGGGGGCCCACCAGGTCGACGCCGGTCAGCACCGCCGTCGCCGGGAGCCGCGCCGCGGCCTCGCGCAGGGCACGGCCCTCCCCGCTGCACAGGTCGAGCCAGGAAGGCGACGCGTACCGGGCGAGCAGGTCGTCGACCGGATCGAAACCGAGCTCACGGGCGTAGCTGTTCACACCGGACAGGCCGCGCTCGCGGTTCATGGTGCTGTTGGCGACCACGGTGGACCGCTCCAGCTCACCGTCGGGCAGCAGAGGCGGCGTACTCGTCGCGGTGGCCGGACCTGAGGCTTCTGACACCCGGTCATTGTCCCAGCGCACCCCTTGCGCCTGCGGGGCGGAGGCAGGTGCCCGGCGACGCGCCGCGGCCGCGGCCCCGGGCTGCCCACCGGAGCCGTGCGGTTCCGGTAGACCGGGGGCATGACGTCACCAATCCCCGGCCTCCAGGACAGGGTCCTCGGCGGCTGGCTGGGCCGCATCGCCGGCAACATGCTCGGCAAGCCCGTCGAGCGCGGCGACCACTGGACCAGGGACCGCATCGACCGCTACCTGCGCAGGGCGGACGCCCTCCCGCTCACGGACTACCTCCCCGCCCTGTCGCCGCCGCCGGACCCCGACGAATTCGACCTGCGCCCGGAATGGCCGCAGTGCACGCGCGGCGGCATCGACGGCAGCGTGCGGGACGACGACGTCGACTACGCGATCCTCGGCCTGCACCTGCTGGAGACGCACGGGACGGACTTCACCACCGAGGAGGTCGGCGAACTGTGGCTGCTGCGGCTGCCCTACCTGCAGACCTTCACCGCCGAGCGGGCCGCGTACCGCAACCTGGCGAGCGGTATCGGTCCCCCGCTCAGCGCGACGGTCGACAACCCCTACCAGGAGTGGATCGGGGCCCTCATCCGCGCCGACGTGTACGGCTGGACCTCTCCCGGGGACCCGCGCCGCGCCGCGTCGCTGGCCCGGCGCGACGCGGTGCTGTCGCACACCGGCAACGGCGTCTACGGCGCGATGTGGGCGGCGGCCCTGATCGCGGCCGCGTTCACGGCGCCGGACGCGCGGACCGCGCTGGAGGCGGCGCTGACCGAGATCCCGCCCGGCTGCCGGCTGTCCCGCACGGTGCGGCGCACCATGGCGCTGCACGAGGCCGGGCTCGGCTGGGCGGACACCCTGGCGGACCTCGACCAGGAGGCCGGGCACCTGCACTGGATCCACGTCGTGCCCAACGCCGCGGTCATCACCGCCGGACTGCTGTACGGGAAGGGCGACTTCACGTCCACCATCGCGCTGACCGTGCGCGGCGGCCTCGACACCGACTCCAACGGCGCCACGGCGGGCTCGGTGGCCGGCGTGCTGTGCGGGGCCGCCGCGATCCCGCCGCAGTGGACGGAACCGCTGAGGGACCGGGTGCGCAGCGCGGTCTTCGGCTTCGACGGGGTGGCGATCGGCGAACTCGCCCGACGCACGGTCGCCCTGGTGCCGTAGGGTCCGCGTGTGCGGTACATCATCATCGGCGCGGGCGCTGTCGGCGGGTCCATCGGCGGACGGCTGTTCCAGAGCGGGCACGACGTCGTCCTGGTCGCCCGGGGCGCGCACGGCGCGGCGCTGCGGGAACACGGACTGACCCTGCGCACGCCCGACGCGGCGCTCGACCTCGCCGTCCCGGTCGTCGACGGACCGGACGCGCTCGACCTGCGCGACGACGACGTCCTGATCCTCGCCGTGAAGACCCAGGACACCGCCGCCGCACTCGACGCCTGGGCGCCGGTGGCCCAGGGGCTGCCACTGGTGTGCGCGCAGAACGGCGTCGCCAACGAGCGGCTCGCGCTGCGGCGCTTCCCCGACGTGTACGGCATGTGCGTCTGGCTGCCGTCGGCCCACCTGGAGCCCGGCGTGGTGGTCGCCCCGTGCGCACCGCTCACCGGCATGCTCCACCTGGGCCGTTACCCGCACGGCACGGACGCCACCGCCGCGCGCGTCGCCGCCGACCTGGAGACGTCCCCCTTCCTGCGCGCGCCGGTCACCGAGGACGTGATGCGGTGGAAGTACGCCAAGCTGCTGACGAACCTGGGCAACGCCGTCGAGGCGCTCATCGGCCGTGACGCTTCCCTGGCGGCCTTCCACCGGCGGGCGCGTGCCGAAGGCGCGGCGGTGCTCGACGCGGCGGGCATCGCGTACGCGGGCGAGGCGGAGCAGGCCGCGATGCGCGGCGACCTCGTCACAGTGCGCCCCATGGAGGGCGCCGCCCGCGGCGGCGGCTCGACCTGGCAGAGCCTCAGCCGCGCGACCGGCTCGGCCGAGGCCGACCACCTCAACGGCGAGATCGTCCTCCTCGGCCGCCTGCACGGCGTCCCCACTCCCGTCAACGACACCCTCCGCCTCCTCCTCAACCGCGCCGCCCGCGCCCGCCAAGCCCCCGGCAGCCTCCCGCCGGCCGCCCTCGCGGCGGCGGTGGAGGCGGCCGAGAAGGCCTCCGGTCTCTGCGGTGACTGACCTGCCGGAGCACGCGGCGGTGGAACTGCCCAAGGGGTCCTGGTGGGACCGGGACGTCGTCGCGTGGCAGCCCGGCGAGTTCAGGCTCGCCGCCGGCCACGACCTCACGTACCACCACGGGCTCGAACCGGTCTTCACCGATCCGCTGCTCGTGGCCTGCCCGGCCTCCTTCCACGACCCGGAGTTCCGCGCACCCGCGCCGGACGGAGTCCTCGCGGTGGAACGGCGGCTCGGTGGGCGGCCGCCCGTCCTCGTGGCCTTCGAGGCGGGCGCGGGCGGTCCCGGCCCTGTCTCGTGCCTGGTCGCGGCGGAACGGCTCGACGTCGTGCACGGGACCGTACTGCGCCACTGGCGTGCGGACGCCGCCGCCGGTCAGAGGTTCGCCCCCTGGGTGCGGCGCGAGAAGTGACGGGGACGTCCCGGCGTCCTTGGGGCCGCCCCCGGTGGCCGATTAGGTTGGGACCCGTGACAACCTCCGACTTCGCCGCGTACATCGACAGCCTGCCCAAGATCCTCGCCGGCGCGAGCACACTGTTCCGTGACGCCGACGGCCGCATCCTGATCGCCGAGACCACCTACCGCGAGGACGGCAAGTGGGTGCTGCCCGGCGGCACCATCGAGTCCTCCGACGGGGAGACGCCGCGCGAGGGCGCGCGGCGCGAGACGCTGGAGGAGATCGGCCTCGATGTCGAACCCGGCGATCTCCTCGTCATCGACTGGGTCCAGGGCATGGGGCGCATGCCGCTCGCCTCCTTCCTCTTCGACGGCGGCGTGCTCGACGACGCCTCGCTCGCCGCCGTACGCCTCCAGGCGGAGGAACTCTCCGACTGGCGCATGGCCACCCCCGACGAGGCCGAGGCCTACCTCTCCCCCGGCCTCTACCGCCGCGTCCGGGCGGCCCTGGCCGTCGTCGGCACGGTCTCCGCGCCCGTCGAGCTCGTCAACGGCCTCCCGCCGAGGCCGCGGACCTGAGACGGCACCGGCACGGACCCTCAGCGCCCGACCGCGTAGCCCTGCATGCCCCGGGGGTTGGCCGCGGCCGACAGGACGCCGGTGCGGGGGTCGCGCGCGACGGCGCAGAGGCGGCCCTCGGACCAGGGCGCCGCGATGGTGAGGTCGTGGCCGCGGCGGCGCAGGTCGGCGATGAGGGACTCGCCGAGGCGGGACTCGACGGTGAGGCTGCCGGAGTGCATGGCGCGGGGGTGGAAGGAGCTCGGGAAGCCGTCGGTGTGCCAGTTGGGGGCGTCGATGGCGCCTTGGAGGTCCAGGCCGCCGCGGACCCCGTCCCGCAGGGCGACGGCGAGGAAGAACGCCAGCGACCACTGGTCCTGCTGGTCGCCGCCGGGCGTGCCGAAGGCCAGCACGGGCACGCCGTCGCGCAGCGCCAGTGACGGTGTGAGGGTGGTGCGCGGACGGCGGCCCGGGGTGAGGGAGTTGGGCAGCCCGGGTTCGAGCCAGGTCATCTGGAGCCGGGTGCCGAGGGCGAAGCCGAGGCCGGGGATCGCGGGACTGGACTGGAGCCAGCCGCCGCTGGGTGTGGCGGCGACCATGTTGCCCCAGCGGTCGACGACGTCGAGGTGGCAGGTGTCGCCCCGGGTGGCACCGTCGTGCGCCACGGTCGGCTCGCCGACACCCATGGCGTCGAACGTCGCCTCGGCGCCCGGGTCGTGGAGCGGGAAGCGGGGCAGCCGGGGGGTCCGGCCGCCCGGGCTGCCGGGCCGCAGGTCGTACGAGGCCCTGGCCGGGTCGATCAGGGCCCGGCGGGTTTCGTTGTAGGCGGGCGAGAGCAGTTCGCCGAGGGGGACGGCTGCCGGGTCGGCGTCGCCGTACCAGGCCTCGCGGTCGGCCATGGCGAGCTTGGTGCCCTCGACGAGCGTGTGGACCCAGTCCGCGGTGCCGTACTCCGGCATCGCGTCGGCCTCGGGCAGCAGCGCCAACTGCTGCAGCAGGGAAGGGCCCTGGCTCCAGGGGCCGGCCTTGCAGACCGTCCAGCCGTTCCAGTCGTGGGTGACCGGGTCCTCGTAGCGGGCCTCGTAGCCGACGAGGTCGTCCCCGGTCAGGGTGGACGCGTGCCGCTCGCCGGAGGTGTCCATGGCCGGGCGGGCGGCGAAGTCCACGACGGCCTCGCCGATGAAGCCCTCGCGCCACACGCGCCGGGCGGCCTCGATCTGTGCCTCCCGGTCGCTGCCCGCGGCCTGTGCCTCACGCAGCAGACGCCGCCAGGTGGCGGCCAGTTGCGGGTTGCGGAGCAGCTCGCCGGGGCGGGGGGCGGGCAGGTGGAGCTCCGCGGAGGTCGTCCACTCGGTCTCGAACAGCGCGCGTACGGACTCCACGGTCGCGCCGATCGCCTCGACCGCGGGGTGCCCGTGCTCGGCGTAGCCGATGGCGTACGACAGCACGTCGTCCAGCGGCTTCGTGCCGTGGTCGCGCAGCAGCACCATCCACGCGTCGAAGGCACCCGGAACGGCCGCCGCCAGCGGTCCCGTACCGGGGACGAGGTCGAGGCCGAGCGACCGGTAGTGCTCGACGCTCGCGCCCGCCGGGGCCGGTCCCTGGCCGCACAGCACGCGCACCTCGCCGCCCGCCGGGGCGAGGACGATCGGCACCTCGCCGGCCGGTCCGTTGAGGTGCGGCTCCACCACGTGCAGGACGAAGCCGGCGGCGACGGCGGCGTCATAGGCGTTGCCGCCGCTCTCCAGGACCGCCATGGCCGACTGGGAGGCCAGCCAGTGCGTGGACGAGACCATGCCGAAGGTGCCCTGAAGCGTGGGCCGGGTGGTGAACAATTGCCTACTCCTCGCGCCGGATGGCTCCTACACTCGCACGATGCCCGAACAGCTTCACCCCGGACCCCCTGTCGCCGCCATGGCCGACGCCCTGTGCGCCGTCCCCGGCGTCGTGGGCGTCCTGCTCGGCGGCAGCCGGGCACGCGGCACGCACCGGCCGGACTCCGACTGGGACCTCGGCGTGTACTACCGCGGCACTCCCGGCACGGCGGCCCTCGCCGCGCTCGCGGAGGAGGTGACCGGCGCCCCCGTGGAGGTCGCGGGCCCGGGCGGCTGGGGCCCGTGGGTGAACGGCGGGGCGTGGCTGACGGTGGGCGGCGCCCGCGTCGACTGGATCCTGCGCGACCTGGACCGCGTGCTGCGCGTCTGGGAGGACTGCGAGGCCGGCCGCTACGAGGTGGGCATCCAGCCCGGCCATCCGCTGGGCTTCTGGTCACCGGTCTACCCCGGCGAGGTGGCACTCGGCCGGGTCCTGTCCGACCCCTCCGGTGAACTGGCCGCGCTGCGCGAGCGCACCCGGGTGTACCCCGAGCCGCTGCGCGCCGCGCTGACCGGCGCCGCGTGGGAGGCGGACTTCCTGGTGGTCAACGCCCGCAAGTCGGCGGCCGCGGGCGACGTCCTGCACGCCGCGCTGTGCCTGTCGCGGGCCGTCGGCGTGCTCGCCCAGTCCCTGCACGCCCACCACCGCGTCTGGTGCCTGAACGAGAAGGGCTCCCTGGCCGCGGCGGACGCGCTGCCCGGCGCCCCGCCCGGTTTCCGGGACCGCGCCGAGGCGGTGCTGGCCGGGCTGGGCGACCCCGTGGCCGCCGTCGAGGCCGCGGCGGGCCTGGTCGCCGAGGTACGGGAGCGGCTGGGCTGAGCGGGGAGGGGTTCAGGGCCCGCGACTGCGATCCCGTTGCGGGCCCCTGCCCCTGCGGACATCACGCGGATTCCCGCCACCGGTCAGTGCGGAAGCCGGCTATCGGCGACCCCTGCCACCGCGACCGGCTAGCACTTGCCAGGTCGCCAGGAACCGATCCTGTCACCGAAGCCCGCGGTGTTGAGGTTCGGGTAGATCTTGCCGAATCCGACCTGGAACTTCGCGCCGTCGAAGTTGTTGCCGTCGAAGAAGCAGTACGTCTGCGACGAGTTGTTGACGATGGATGAGATCTTGTTGTTGAGCCGGTCACCGCTGGTGCCCAGCTGGTATTGACCGTCACCCTGACCGAACCCGTACCAGCCGTTGAAGTCCGTGTGCTCGTAGACGCAGAGCGTGTACCCGTCACAGGACGAGTAACCGCCCGGCGCGAGGCTGAACTGGAAGAACGCCGCCGACGCCTGCGTTGTGGCGGCGGCGAACGCGGCGGTCGCACAGGCGGCCACCACGGCGGCGCGCCTCATCATCCTGAAGGTAGTCGACACTGCGAAAAGTCCTTTCTCGTCACCTCTCGCGCAAGCGGCGGCACAGCGCCGCCACCACCCGAGTGGTTGAAACTGAAACCTTCTTGGGACGGCTCCAGCCGACCAGATGCAGCAGGACCATGTATTGAACACTGACGCCAAGCTCCCTACCTGACAATCCTGTTACTGCATACACACAAGTGACGATCACTCAACTTCGTTCCGTATGCGCGTCGATGCGAGTCGCCAACTCCTGATCGGGCCCTCCGGAGGCAAGGACCCCGCCACTGATGCATCAACACATCAGTGATACGTGCGTGGACTTGCACCGGAGGCCCCGCCATTGCCCCCTCAGCCCCCCGGATCGTGTCCGGGACCGGCCCCAGAGGGCGCCAGCGGAGACCCTCGCCGGCACCTCGGCGCGACGCGGAAACGCGATGGCCGCGTGCCGCCCGGTCTGCGTACGCTCGCCGCATGAACGCGAAGAAGCCGCTTGTCGCGATTCTCAGCGGCGCGGGGATCTCCACCGACTCCGGTATCCCCGACTACCGGGGCCCGAACGGTGTGTGGCGGAGCGACCCCGGGGCCGAGAAGCTCGTGACGTACGAGCACTACATGGCCGACCCGAAGATCCGCCGCAGGTCGTGGCGGATGCGGAACGACAGCCCCGCTCTGCGGGCGCGGCCGAACGAGGCGCACGCGGCGATCGTCCGGCTTGAGCGGGCGGGGGTCCCGGTCCGGGTGATCACGCAGAACGTCGACGGGCTGCACCAGATGGCCGGGCTGCCCGAACGCAAGGTGCTGGAACTGCACGGGACGGCGCGCACGGTCGTGTGCACGCGGTGCCACGACCGCGCCCCGATGACGGAGGCGCTGGAGCGGGTCCGGGCCGGTGAGGAGGACCCGGCGTGCGCGAAGTGCGGCGGCATCCTGAAATCGGCCACCGTGATGTTCGGGCAGCGGCTCGACCCGGTGGTGCTGGGCAACGCGATGGCCATCGCGAAGAGCTGTCAGCTGTTCATCGCGGTGGGTACGAGCCTGCAGGTGCAGCCGGCCGCGTCGCTCGCGGGGATCGCGGCCGGGAACGGCGCGCGGCTGGTGATCGTCAACGCCGAGCCGACGCCGTACGACCCCTTGGCGGACGAGCTGGTGCGCGAGCCGATCGGCACCGCGCTGCCCGCGCTCCTGGACGGCATCGTCCAGGAGGCGGGCACGGGCTGACGCCCGGCGCGGGCGGGTGTTCCGCGGGGGCTACCAGCGGTGGTGGACCTGGGCGCGGATGCGGGTGTCGTACAGGTCCCGCACCGCGTCCAGGGTGGCCTGCGACAGCGGGGGCAGTGCGGCGGCCTCGGCGTTGGCGCGGGCCTGGGCGACCGAGCGCGCGCCGGGGATGACGCTGGTGACACCGGGCTGCTGGACGATCCAGCGCAGCGCGGTCTGCGCGGGGGTCGCGCCCTGCGGCGACAGCGCGACGAACTCCGCGGCGGCCTCCAGCCCGGTCTCGTAGTCGACGCCGGAGAAGGTCTCGCCCTGGTCGAAGGCCTCGCCGTGCCGGTTGTAGTTCCGGTGGTCGTCGGCGGCGAAGACGGTGTCCTTGGTGTAGCGGCCGGTCAGCAGGCCGGACGCGAGCGGCACGCGCGCGATGATCCCGACGCCCGCCTCGGCGGCGGCCGGGAGCACCTGCTCCAGCGGCTTGAGGCGGAAGGGGTTGAGGATGATCTGCACGCTGGCCACGCCGGGGCGGGCGATCGCCGTCAGCGCCTCCTCGCAGGTCTCGACGCTCACGGCGTACGCGGCGATCCGCTGCTCCTCGACGAGGGTGTCCAGGGCGTCGAAGACCGCGTCCGAGGAGTACACCGAGGTCGGCGGGCAGTGCAGCTGCACGAGGTCGAGGGTGTCGACGCCCAGGTTCGCGCGCGAACGGTCGTTCCACGCGCGGAAGTTGTCCAGCACGTAGTTCTCGGGGACCTGAGCGGTGCGGCGGCCCATCTTCGTGGCCACGAAGACGCCGGCGTCGGGGCGCTCGCGCAGATAGCGGCCGATCAGCTGCTCGCTGCGGCCGTCGCCGTAGACGTCCGCCGTGTCGAAGAAGGTCACACCCGACTCGACGGCGGCGTCCAGCACCGCGAGCGCGTCCTCCTCCCGCACGTCACCCCAGTCGGCACCCAGCTGCCAGGTGCCGAGACCCACGACGGACACCTTGCGGCCCGTCCTGCCCAATACGCGCTGCTCCATGTCGCCGATGCTAACCGCTGCGGCCGGCAGCCGCGGTCCGGGGCCGCCCGGGTCCGCCCCGGCTCAGTCCCGGGGGACCGCCGCGCCCAGCCGCTTCAGGACGGCGCGGGCCGCGTGGTGGCCCGGCATCCCGTGGACGCCGGGCCCGGGCGGGGTCGCGGAGGAGCACAGGAAGACGGTGGGGCGGGAGGTGGTGTACGGGTTCCACTTCGGCTTCGGGCGGAAGGCGGTCTGCAGGCCGGTGAAGGCACCGCAGCCGAAGTCGCCGCCGACGTAGTTGAGGTTGCGGGCGGCCAGCTCGGCGGGGCCGCTGACGGCGCGGGCGAGGACGAGGTCGCGGAAGCCGGGCGCGAAGCGCTCGATCTGCCGCTCGACGGCGTCGGTGGCGTCACCCCGCCAGTCGTTGGGCACGTGGGCGTAGGCCCAGAAGACGTGCTTGCCCTCCGGCGCGCGGCCGGGGTCCACGACGCTCGGCTGCGCGGTGATGAGGAACGGGACGTGCGGTGCGCGGCCGGAGACGGCCCGGCCGAGCGCGTCGCCGATCTCGCCGAAGGTCGGGCCGAGGTGCACCGTCCCGGCCCGCCGCGCCTCGGCGGCCGTCCAGGGCACCGGCCCGTCCAGGGCGTAGTCGATCTTCCAGACCGACGGGCCGTAGTGGTAGCGGTGGTAGGCGTCGCCGAGCCCGGCGATCCGGGCCACCGCCGTGGGCGAGGTGTCGAAGACGTAGGCGCGCGCGGGCGGCAGTTCGTCGATCTTGCGCACCGTGACACCGGTGTGGACGGTGCCGCCCAGCTCGCCCAGGTACGAGGCCAGGGCGTCGGACAGGCTCTGGGAGCCGCCGCGCGGCAGGGGCCACCCGACCTCGTGCCCGGCGACCGCGAACATCATGGCGATCGCGCCGGTCAGCGGGCTGGTGAGCGGGGCGACGGTGTGCGCGGCGAGCCCGGCGAGCAGCCCGCGGGCCTTCCGGTCGCGGAAGCGGCGGGCCAGCAGTGCCACCGGTGGCAGGCCGGTGATTCCGAACCGCGCGAAGCCCAGCGGGTCGCGCGGCAGGCCGTGCCACTGGGGCCGCAGGAAGTCGTGGGCGAGGGTGTCCCAGCGCCCGATGTACGGGGCGAGCAGCCGCCGGTAGGTGCCCGCGTCGCGCGGTCCCAGCGAGGCGGCGGTGGCGCCGACGGTGCGGGCCAGGACGGCGGCGGTGCCGTCGTCGAAGGGGTGGGCGAGCGGCAGCTCGGGGTGCAGCCACTCCAGTCCGTGGTCGGCGAGCGGCATGGCGTTGAAGGCGGGTGAGCCCGCACCGAGGGGGTGCACGGCCGAGCAGGGGTCGTGCAGGAAGCCCGGCAGCGTCAGCTCCTCCGTGCGCGCCCCGCCGCCGACGCGGTCACCGGCCTCGAAGACCTCGACGGACAGCCCCGCGCGGGCGAGTTCGACCGCGGCGGTCAGGCCGTTGGGGCCGGCGCCGACGACGATCGCGTCCAGGACGCGCGCCCGGGTCACCGGTCCCCCGCCATGAGGCCGACGACGCGTCGCGCGGTCGCCTCGTCGCGCGCGACCGAGAAGGGGAAGGCGTTGCCGCCCGCGATCCGGAAGGGCACCCCCGCGGCGGTGACACCGGCCCCGCCGGCCTCACCGACCAGGAGCACCCCGGCCGCGTGGTCCCAGGGCGACTCCCAGGTGAAGGCGACGGCGTCGAGGGCGCCCCGGGCGACCTCCAGGTAGTCCAGCCCGGCACAGGTGCACTGGCGCGCCGTGACGCCGTCGGAGCCGAGCCCTTCGAACTGCCGCCGCTCCTGCTCGTCCAGGAAGGAGAACTGCGAGGTGGCGACCCTCAGCGCAGCGCCCTCGACGGACCTGGCGGTGCGGATCGGCTCGCCGTTGAGCAGCGCCCCCGCGCCGCGCCGCGCGGTGGCCATCAGGCCGAGGCGCGGTACGTACGTCCACGAGGCGTGCACCTCGCCGTCCTGCGCGAGAGCGACGAGGGTGGCGAACTCGGGCCTGCCGGCCACGAAGTTGGCGGTGCCGTCGACCGGATCGACGATCCAGACCGGGTCGCCGCCGCCGATCCGGCGCAGGACGGAGGGATCGGCGTGCACGGCCTCCTCGCCGACGACGACCGAGCCGGGCAGGAGCGCGGGCAGTTCCTCGGTGAGCCGCGCCTCCGCCTCGCGGTCGGCGACGGTGACCAGGTCCCCGGGGCCGGTCTTGTGGCTGATGTCGGCGGCGGTCAGCTGCCGCCAGCGCGGCACGACCTCCGCCTCGGCCACCGCTCGTACCGCGACCTCCACGGCCTTGAAGAGTGCGTCATCGATCACTCCCCCATCAGACCAGATCGCCCCGCGCCGCGCGCAGTCGCGGTGGCATTGGCCGGTTCACGCCATCAGCGCCGTCCGCGCCGTTCACACGGTGCGCGCGTGCCGCCGGGCCGGCCACATCAGGAGCACGTAGAGCACGAAGGAGGTGGCGAGACCGACGGCCCAGCCGTAGTCGGCGAGCGGGCGCAGCGGCGGGATCAGCCCGTCGACGGGGAACGGGCCCTGCTTGGCACCCTTGGCGTCGACCTTGGAGTAGGAGCCGCCGACCGCCAGCAGGGCTCCGGCGGCGAAGGCCGCCACCGCCCGCCAGTTCCAGCCACCGCGGTACCAGTAGCGGCCGCCGCCCGACCGGTACAGCTCGGGGAGCGCGAGGTGGGTGCCCCGGACGATCCAGTAGTCGGCGATCAGGATGCCGGCGACCGTGCCGAGGATGCCGCCGACGACCCCGAGCCAGGTGTAGATGTACAGCTCGGGCGTGGAGATCAGCTTCCAGGGGAAGATCAGCACGCCGACGACGCCCGTGACGAGCGCGCCGGTGCGGAAGTTGATGATCTTCGGGGCGAGGTTGGACAGGTCGTAGGCGGGCGAGACGACGTTGGCGGCGATGTTCACGCTGATCGTCGCCACCAGGACGGTGACCAGGGCGTAGAGGAGGCTGAAGACGCTGTCCGCCTTGCCCGCCAGCTCGACGGGGTCCCAGATCGCCTTGCCGTAGACCGCCTCGGAGCCGGAGGTGACGAGTACGGACAGCACGGCGAAGAGCGTCATGGTCGTCGGCAGGCCCAGGGTCTGCCCGCGCACCTGGGCGCGCTGCCCGGCGCCGAAGCGGGTGAAGTCGGGGATGTTGAGGGACAGCGTCGACCAGAAGCCGATCATGCCCATCAGGGAGGGGAAGAAGACCTGCCAGAACTCCGGCCCCCAGCCGAGCGAGGACGGCTGGTCCAGCAGCTGTCCGAGGCCGCCCGCCTTCCCGGTGATCCAGATGAGCAGCACCAGAGCGCCGACGATGACGAAGGGCGCCGCCCAGTTCTCGAAGCGGCGGAGCGTCTCCATCCCCCGGTAGATGATGGCCAGTTCGAGCACCCAGAAGACGACGAAGCACAGCCACAGCGTCCACGGGTAGCCGCCGATCCGCGCCGCGCCGGCCCAGCCGCCCCAGATGTTGCCGAGCAGGACGAAGATGCCCTGCCCGCCGATCCAGGTCTGGATGCCGAACCACGCGCAGGCCACCGCCGCCCGCAGCAGCGCCGGCAGGTTCGCGCCGCGCACTCCGAAGGAGGCGCGGGCCAGAACGGGGAACGGGATGCCGTACTTGGGCCCGGCGTGGCCGGTGAGCAGCATCGGGGCCAGCACGATGACGTTGGCCAGGGCGATGGTGAACACCGCCTGCTTCCAGTCCATGCCGAGCGCGACCAGGCCGGAGGAGAGCGTCCAGGACGGGATGTTGTGGGCCATGCCGACCCACAGGGCCGTGAAGTTGTACGTGGTCCACTTGCGTTGGGCCAGCGGGACCGGGAGCAGGTCCTCGTTCGCGTAGCGGCCGTGCGGGGCGGCCGCGCCGGGTGCCAGCTCGACGCGGCCGTCGCTGTGCGTGATCTGGGCGGGGGCCGTGGCCTCCTGCATGCGGGCGTGTCCCCGGTCAGCCGGCGAGGGCGGGGATCACGGTCGACCCGTAGGCGTCGATGGTGGCCTCCTTGGCGTCGTGCATGTCGTACAGGGCGAACTGGTCGACGCCCAGGGCCTTGAGGGCGGTCAGCTTCTCGATGTGCTGCTCCGCGGTGCCGATCACGCAGAAGCGGTCGACGATCTCGTCGGGGACGAAGTCGGTGTGCCGGTTCCCGGCCTTGCCGTGCTCGGCGTAGTCGTAGTCCATGCGGGCCTTGATGTAATCCGTCAGTTCCTCGGGGACCGCGCCGGAGTGGTGGCCGTACTTGGTGACGAGGTCGGCGACGTGGTTGCCGACCATGCCGCCGAACCAGCGGCACTGCTCGCGGGCGTGCGCCAGTGCCCGCGGGGAGTCGTCCTCGGTGACGTACGCCGGCGCCGCGACGCAGATCCTCACCTCGTCCGGGTCGCGGCCCGCCGCGACGGCGGCGTCCTTGACCGCCTTGACCATCCACTCGGTCAGATGGACGTCGGCGAGCTGGAGGATGAAGCCGTCGGCCTTCGCCCCGGTCAGCGCCAGCGCCTTCGGTCCGTACGCCGCCATCCAGACGGGGAGCCGCGCGCCCTCCCTGATCCAGGGGATGTGGATGAGATGGCCGCCGAGGTCGGCCTCGCGGCCCTCGGCGAGCTCGCGGATGACGTGCATGGCCTCCTCGATGCGGGCGAGGGTGTTGGGCTTGCGCCCGGCCACCCGCATCGCCGAGTCACCGCGACCGATACCGCAGATCACGCGGTTGCCGAACATGTCCGCGAGGGTGGCGAACGTGGAGGCCGTCACCTCCCAGGTCCGCGTCCCCGGATTGGTGACCATCGGGCCCACGACCAGCCGCTCGGTCTGCGCCAGGATCTGGCTGTAGATGACGAACGGCTCCTGCCACAGCACCGCCGAGTCGAAGGTCCAGCCGTAGCCGAAGCCGTTGCGCTCGGCGCGCTTCATCAGCTCCACGACGCCCGAGGCGGGCGGGTCCGTCTGCAGGACGAGTCCGAAGTCCATGGCTCAACACACCTCTTTCGGGGCTCTCAGGCGAGGTACTGACAGGTGCCGCGCGGCGTGTACCGGCCGTGGCCGGCCCGCCCCACATAGGTGCGGTTCTCGATGACCGGCTCGCCGCGGGAGAACACGGTCTCCACCCGCCCGGTGATCCGCTTGCCCTCGTACGCCGAGTAGTCGACGTTCATGTGATGGGTCTCGGCGGAGATCACCTGCTCCGCCGCGGGGTCGTAGATCACGATGTCCGCGTCCGCGCCCGGCGCGATCGTCCCCTTGCGCGGATACAGCCCGAACATCCGCGCCGGAGCGGCACACGCGATCTCGATCCACCGCCGCCGGCTGATGTGCCCGTCCACCACCGCCTGATGCAGCAGATCCATCCGGTTCTCCACCCCCGGCAACCCGTTCGGGATCTTCGAGAAGTCCCCGCGGCCCAGCTCCTTCTGCCCCACGAAACAGAACGGGCAGTGGTCCGTGGACACCACCTGGAGGTCATTGGTCCGCAGCGCGCGCCACAGGACCGCCTGGTGCTCCCTGGGCCGCAGCGGCGTGGAGCACACGTACTTCGCCCCCTCGAAGTCCGGCTCCGCCAGATTCTCCGTCGACAGGAACAGGTACTGCGGGCACGTCTCACCGAAGACGTTCAGGCCCTCGTCCCGCGCCAGCGCGATCTGTTCGACGGCCTGCTGCGCGGACACGTGGACGACGTAGAGCGGGGAGCCGGCGACCTGCGCGAGGCGGATCGCGCGGTGGGTGGCCTCGGCCTCCAGGAGCGCGTGGCGGACCTCGCCGTGGTAGCGGGGGTCGGTCCTGCCCGCGGCCAGCGCCTGCTCGACCAGCACGTCGATGGCGATGCCGTTCTCCGCGTGCATCATCACCAGGCCGCCGTTGCCGGCGCCGCGCTGCATCGCCCGCAGGATGCGGCCGTCGTCGCTGTAGAACACGCCCGGGTAGGCCATGAACAGCTTGAAGGAGGTCACACCCTCCTCGACCAGGATGTCCATCTCCTTGAGGCTGTCCTCGGTGACATCGGACATGATCATGTGGAAGCCGTAGTCGACGGCGCACTGGGCGTCCGCCTTGGCGTGCCAGGTGTCGAGCCCGGCGCGCAGCGACTCGCCGACGGACTGCACGGCGAAGTCCACGACGGTCGTGGTCCCGCCCCAGGCGGCGGCCCGCGTCCCGGTCTCGAAGGTGTCCGAGGCGAACGTCCCGCCGAAGGGCAGTTCCATGTGCGTGTGCGCGTCGACACCGCCGGGGATGACGTACTTCCCGGTCGCGTCGACGACGCGGTCGGCCGACTCCGTCCAGCCCCGCGCGGCATCGGACTCGTGGGCGGCGAGTGCGGCGACCCGGCCCCCCTCGACGAGCACGTCGGCGTGGATCTCGTCGGCGGCGGTGACGACCAGTCCGCCGCGGATGACGGTGCGGCTCATGCTCCCACTCCTTCCATGGCTGAGGGCGGGGTCGCCGGTGACCCGATGCCATGTCGGAACGGCTCTACGCACGTAGACCCCGGCCGTGGGAAGAACGTACGACCCGTCACCCACGGTGGCAATACCGCTGCGCCGATCGTCGGGCCCGAGCCTTCTTCCGGTGACCGCCCCCAAGGCGAACGCTCACAATATGCCATGAAACGGATGCGGGAGGCAGGACATGAGCGGACGCCGCGCCCGGGCCCCGGGTGGTGAGTCGACGTCACATCCGGTGCCGTCTGCGGCCGATGGGAAGCGGTCCGGGCGGCGGCACGCCGCCCGGACCGGGAACGGACGGGGCGTCAGGCCGCCCCGCCGGCCGTCTCGCTCTGGGCCTGCTTGAGCGCGGCTTCCAGGATGGACGCGCCCTCCTCGGCCTCGGCGACGGTCAGCGACAGCGGCGGGGCGATCCGCAGCGCGTCGCCGGCGCGGCCTCCCTTGCCGATGAGCAGACCGCCCTCGCGGGCCGCCTCCATGACGACCCCGGCGGCGGCCGCGTCGGCGAGTTCGACGCCGAGCATCAGCCCGCGGCCGCGGACCTCGCGGACCACCGGCAGCCCGGCGGAGATGGCCTCCAAGCGGGACTTCAGCAGCCCGCCGACCCGCCGGGCGTTGCCCTGCAGATCGTGGTCGAGGAGGTACTGGAGGTTGGCCAGCGCCCCGGCGGTGGTGATGGGGCTGCCGCCGAAGGTGGAGATGGAGTTGGCGGTCAGGCAGTCCATCACCTCGGCCCGGGCGACGACGCCGCCCATGGACAGGCCGTTGCCGACGCCCTTGGCGAAGGTGAGGATGTCCGGCGGGCCGGAGCCCTCGTGCGCCTGCCAGCCCCAGAAGTGGTCGCCGGTGCGGCCCCAGCCGGTCTGCACCTCGTCGGTGATCCAGAGGATGCCGTGCCGGTCGAGCACCTGCTTGAAGGCGGCCAGCAGTCCGTCCGGGCCCGAGGTGAAGCCGCCGACCCCCTGCACGGGTTCGGCGATGAGGGCGGCGACCCGGCCGTTGGCCTGGCCGAGCACGTCCTCCAGGTCCGCGACGCACGCGGCGATGAACTCCGCGTCCGACAGGTGCGCGTACGGGCCGCGGGTGCGGACGCCGCCGTGCACGTAGAGCGTCTGCAGCGGCGAGAGGCTGGTCGGCGACCACGCGGTGTTGCCGGTGATGCCGATCGCCGAGAAGGAGCGGCCGTGGTAGCTGTTGCGCAGGGCCAGGATCTGGTTGGACCCGCGCAGGGTCGTGGCCAGCAGCAGCGCGGTGTCGTTCGCCTCCGTGCCGGAGGTGGTGAAGAAGACCCGCGCGTCCGGGATGCCGGACAGGGCGGCGATGCGCTCGGCGAGCTCGACGGCCTGGGAGCTCAGGTAGAGCGTCGAGGAGTGCAGGATCCGCCCGGCCTGGTCGCGGACGGCGGCGGTGACCTCCGGCAGGGCGTGGGCGGTCATGGTGGTGAGGATGCCGCCGAAGAAGTCCAGGTACTGCCGGCCCTCGGCGTCCCAGACGTGCCGGCCCTCGCCGTGGGTGATCTCGATCGGGTCGGCGTAGTAGGTCGCCAGCCACTGGGGCATGACGGCCTTGTGGCGGGCGTGGAGTGCGGCGTGCTGCTGTGAGCGTTCGGTCATGGTCATATCAACGATCACGCCTCCGTGAGGGTGCCGTAGGCGTCCGGGCGGCGGTCCCGGTAGAAGGCCCACTGCTGGCGCACCTCGGGGATCAGGTCGAAGTCCAGGTCGCGGACGATCAGCTCCTCCTCCTTGCCGGAGGCGGGCTCGCCGACGAACTGGCCGCGCGGGTCGACGAAGTACGAAGTGCCGTAGAAGTCGTTGTCGCCGTACTCCGGCTCCTGGCCGACACGGTTGATGGCCGCGATGAAGTACTCGTTGGCGACGGCGGCCGCCGGCTGCTCCAGTTTCCAGAGGTAGGCCGACAGGCCGCGATGAGTGGCCGAGGGGTTGTAGACGAGCTGGGCTCCGGCGAGGCCGAGGGCGCGCCAGCCCTCGGGGAAGTGCCGGTCGTAGCAGATGTAGACGCCGACCTTGCCGACCGCGGTGTCGAAGACCGGCCAGCCCAGGTTGCCGGGCTTGAAGTAGAACTTCTCCCAGAAGCCCTTGACCTGCGGGATGTGGTGCTTGCGGTACTTGCCGAGGTAGGAGCCGTCGGCGTCGATCACCGCCGCGGTGTTGTAGTAGAACCCGTCCTGCTCGATCTCGTAGACGGGGACGACCATCACCATGCCGGTCTCGCGGGCGAGGGCCTGCATCCGCCGCACGGTCGGGCCGTCCGGCACCGGCTCGGCCCAGCGGTAGTTCCCGGCCTCCTGCACCTGGCAGAAGTACGGGGCGTTGAACACCTCCTGGAAGCCGATCACCTTGGCGCCCTGGGCGGCGGCCTCGCGGGCGTGCGCCTCGTGCTTGGCGATCATCGACTCGGTGTCGCCGGTCCACGTCGCCTGAACGAGCGCCGCTCGTACGACATTGGGCATGACAGCTCCTTTGACGCGGTGTCACACCGGACCGGCGGGCTCGTCTACGCACGTAGATCCGGCGGTGGGAAGAACGTAGAGCCCACTGCCCACTGTGGCAATACCGGCGCCTTTACTCAACGAAGCCCGTCAGATTTCACGGCCGGACAGACCCGCTCGGCGCAGTGCTGCGACCACGTCGCGCCGCCGCGAGGCCGACACCAGGCCCGCGGCCTCCAGCAGCGGGCCGGTCAGGTCGGGGCGTTCGGCGGCGATCGCCGCCGCCGTCTCCGGGGTCCTGGCGCGCACCAGGGCGACCAGCAGTGTCACCGCCCGGTCCCGCAGCCGCGCCTCGCACAGGACCGCGGCGGTGCCCGCGACCTCGGCGGCCGGGCGCGCGGCGGCCTGGTGCAGCAGCGTGCGGCAGTCCTCGGCCCGGCCCGCGGTGTCCAGTGCCCCCGCGACGGTCGCCAGGTGGTGCGGGGGCAGGGAGGCGAGCTCCCACAGCAGGGTGGCGACGTCGGCGGCGAGCCCTGCCTGCTCCAGCGCCGCCGCGAGCTCCGGGATCCGCTCCGCCGGTCCCGCGGCCGCCTGGCTCATCAGCACGTACGCCTCGCCGCTGCGGCCCGTGCGGCGCAGCTCCGCCATTCGGGCGGCGGTCGCCCACGCCGCGGCCCGGTGCTCCCGTGCCTCGGTGGCGCCGGACTCCTCCCGCCCGTCCGCCGGCGCCCGCTCCCCCGCGGCCCCCGCGAAACGGGCGCCGCGCGGTCCTGCGTGTGCCGCGTCCTCGGGCGGGGCCGCGACGGGCCGGGATTCCCCGGCGGCGGCCTCCGGCGCGCCGGCGAAGCGTGCCCCGCCGTAGCGGGCGCCACCGCGCCTGCCCTCCTTGCGACCGCGGGCGGGGGCCTGCGGGGCCGGCTCGGGCGCGGGACGCTCCTCGCCCGTACCGGGAGCGGGGGAGGGCGGGGGCGCCGGCGCGCGGAACCAGTCCTCGGGGGCGGCGGGGCGCGCCAGGACGGCGTCGAGTCGGGCCTGGAGCTCGGCGCAGCGGACGGCGGCGCGCTCGCGGTCGTCTCGGGCCCAGGCGAGTTCGCCCGCCGTCCGCTCGGCCCGGTCGTGGTCGTGTCCGGCGCGGTGCAGCGCGTCGTCGAGGTCGCGTTCGCGCAGCGTCGCGTACTGGCGCTCGCGGAGCATCAGGTCCAGCCGGGTCCGCAGGGTCTGCTCGCTGCCGGGGGCCGCGTCGTACGCGGCGACCGCGGCCGCGTGGAGGCGCCGGGCGGGTGCGAGGACGCCTTCGCCGACGTGTCCGCCGCGCACCGCCGCGACGTCGTGGATGAGGGCGCGCACGACGTCCCAGGGGGGCACGTCGGCCCCCTCGAAGTAGGCCCGGGCCGCCTCCGGGTCGCGCCGGGCGAAGACCGCGTACCAGCCGGGGGACGCCCCCAGCGCGGCCGCCAGCCCGCGGAACCAGTGCGTGAACTCTCCCGCCGCGTCGCCTGCCCGGGTGCTCGCCCCGCGTTCCACGTTCGCTCCTCCCTGCCCGCCGCCGGGCGGCGTAAGCGTGTGGTCCGCCTGGCATTCGACACCAGTCCTGTTACGGGAGCGCTACAGGGAGTTTTCACCCGGGGTGCGGCAGGAGCGCGGGCGCCCGCGCACGCCCCCCGCGTCGTGTCGCCGCCCGCCGTCATCTTCCCTACGGCGGGCGGCATGTGATGTTGCGTCAGGTGTCAGTGGCGGCTGCTCCGGACCACCATCGCGGATCCGCCGCCGCGGCGTACGGGCTCCGCGGCGGCCAGCCACCGGCCGTCCGGCAGCCGCTGAATGCCGGTCGCCGCGCCGATCTCGGCGCCCTCCACCAGGTTCTGTCCGAGCGCCTTCAGCTGCGCCGCCGCGGGACCGGCCAGGAATGCCGCCTCTGCCTGGGTCGTGGCGGTGTTGCGCTGGCTGGCGCGCGGGGCCGCGATGGCGTCGACGAGCGGCAGGCCCCGGTCGACGTGCTCGGTCAGCACCTGCAGGACGGTGGTGATGATCGTGGCGCCGCCCGGTGAGCCCAGCGCGAAGTCGACCTTGCCGTTCTTGAGCACGATCGTCGGCGAGATGGAGGAGCGCGGCCGCTTGCCGGGGCCGGGCAGGTTGGGGTCGTGGACCGCGGGGTTCGCCGGTACGAAGGAGAAGTCGGTCAGTTCGTTGTTGAGCAGGAAACCGCGGCCGGGCACGGTGATGGCGCTGCCGCCCGTCTGCTCGATGGTGAGGGTGTACGCGACGACGCCGCCCCACTTGTCGGCGACGGTCAGGTGCGTGGTGTTCTCGCCCTCGTAGGTGGTGGGGGCGGCTGTGCCGCCCGCGCCGCAGGTCGCGGGGTGCGCCGGGTCGCCGGGTGCGAGCGGGCTGGTCAGCACCGCGTCGTCCTTGATCAGGCAGGCGCGCGAGTCGGCGAACCGCTGGGACAGCAGCCCGGCGGTGGGGACCTTCTCGAAGGCCGGGTCACCGACCCAGCGCCCCCGGTCGGCGAACGAGATCCGGCTCGCCTCCAGGAAGCGGTGCAGGTACTGGGCGTCGGACAGCCGGGACAGGCTGCCGGTGCGCTCCAGGATGTTGAGCGCCTCGCCGACCGTGGTGCCGCCGGACGAGGAGGGTGCGATGCCGTACACGTCCAGCCCGCGGTAGGCGACACGGGTCGGCTTCTGCACCTCGGCCCGGTAGGCCGCGAGGTCGCGTGCCGTGAGGTCCCCCGGCCGCACGACGCGTGTGGCGGCCGGGTCGACGGGGGGCTTGCGCACCGTCTTGACGATGTCGGCGCCGATCTCGCCGTCGTAGACGGCCGAGATGCCCTTGTGGCCCAACTCCTCGTAGGTGCGGGCGAGATCGGGGTTCTTGAGGGTGGAGCCGACCGCCGGCAGCCGCCCGCCGGGCAGGAAGAGGGCGGCGGTGGCGGGGAAGTCCTTGAAGCGGGCGAGATTGCCCTCGGTCTGGCTGCGGAAGGTGGCGTCCACGGTGAAGCCGTCGCGCGCGATCCGCTCCGCGGGCTTCAGCACCTCGCCCAGGCTCCGGGTGCCCCAGGCGTCGAGCGCCGTGTCCCAGGTCGCGGACGTGCCGGGGACGCCGACGCTGAGACCGCTGGTGACGGCGGCGTCGAAGGGCAGCGGCTGGCCGTTCTCGACGAAGAGCCGGTCGGTGGCGCTGCGGGGCGCGGTCTCCCGGCCGTCGATGGTGTGGACCTTGCGGTCCCCGGGGCTGTAGTACACGAAGTAGCCGCCCCCGCCGATACCGGAGGAGTACGGCTCGGTGACGCCCAGCGCGGCCGCGGTGGCGACCGCGGCGTCCACGGCGTTCCCGCCGCGCCGCAGCACCTCGATGCCGGCGGCCGAGGCGTCGGGGTCGACGCTGGAGACGGCGCCGCCGTAGCCGACGGCGAGCGGTGCCTTGCCCGGTGGGCCGTGATGGGTTGGGCCGCCGGGCGGGGCCGCCGCGACCGACAGGGCCGCGGTGGCGGTGACGGTGAGCAGCGACAGGATCCGTGCGGCGTGACGACGCATACGTGGACCTCCACTAGGGCGACCGTTCAGGCAGCGTAACCCGACCCCGGGTTCCTCGTCAGGAACACCTCAACTACCATCGCGGCCCATGAGCGACGACGTGCGCAACATCGTGCTGGGTCTGGCCGCAAGCGGCCTGAGCGCCGCACTGGGGTGGTTCGTGCGCACCTATGTGTGGCGCCGCCGGCTCCGCCGCAAGCAGCGCTTCTTCGGGCTGCCCGCCGGTTCCGAGTGCCTGCTGGTGGTCAACCGTGATCCGGGCGCACGGGAGTGGAGCGTGGCGCGGCACGACGTCTTCGCGCTCATCGAGCTCTCCGCGCTGATCAAGGAGTGCCGGGCCAACGCCGAGATCCTGCCGCACGACACCGCCTGGCAGGGCTTCGGCGCGCGGACCGAGTTCTGCATCGGCGGTCCGGTCTCCAACCACCGCATGGCGGCCCACCTGCGGTCGATGCTGCCGGGCGTCGAGGTCGGCAGGGAGAAGTCCGGCCCGGACCAGGGCGCGCTGACCGTGGGCGGCGAGACCTACCGCATGGACAAGGGCACCACCGAGTACGTCCTGCTGGCCCGGCTCGCCGCCGACGAGAACACCGGCAACAGCCGCCCGGTCTTCCTGGCCTCGGGACAGCGCGCGGTCACCAACCAGGCGGCGGTGCGCTACCTGGCACGCCACTACGGCCGGCTCACCCGCAAGTACGGCGTCAACGGGACGTTCTGCCTGCTGCTGAAGGTCGTCAACTCGCAGGCGTACGGGCCGGACGTCGTGGAGATCGTCTCGGACGTGACCCGGGCCGCGGTCACCCCGGTCGTCCGCCCGGAGGCCACGGCCGCGGCCGCGGCGGCGACCGCGACCGCGGAATGATCATGTGACCACCGGGCCGGCCGCGGGTGCGGCCGGTCTCACCCGCGGACGTGCAGCCGGTCCAGGACCGCGGCGGCCATCGCCTTCTCGCCGAGCGCGTTGGGATGGGCGGGGGCGGCCGGGGCGGCGGGGGTCAGCGGCTCGATCCAGCGCACACCGGGGGCGGTGCACATGTCGTGCCCGACCGTCGGCGTGTAGGTGTCCACATAGGTGGCCCGGGCGGCCTTCGCGCGCCGGGCGAGCATCGCGTTGAGGCGCTTCTCGGTGTCCCGGAGGTACGCGAAGTCCCCGTCGGCGAAGGGCACGGCCGGCCGGCAGCCGACGCCGCTGTCGGGGAGCAGGTCCGGGTAGCCGACGACCACCACGCGGGCGTGCGGGGCGCGCCGGTGGACGGCGTCGAGCACGGCGTCGATCTTCGGTGCGGTCGCGTCGATCGCCGCGCGCAGCTGGTCGCTGCCGCCGGAGGAGTAGTACCGCTGGCAGGGGTTGCCGGTGGGGTCGCCGAGCGCCGCCCCGGCGCAGGTACGGATGATGCTCCCGAAGCCGACGTCATTGCCGCCGATCTGGACGGTGACCAGGGACGTCCGACGGGACAGGGCGTCCAGCTGCGGCGGGTTGGTGCCCTGGGCCTGCCACATCTCGGCGGTGGTGGCGCCGCCGCAGCTCACGTCGGTGAGGACCGCGCCGCGCAGTCGCCCGGCCACCAGCGAGGGGTAATTGCGGTCGGAGCGGGCACAGTTGACGTCCACCTGCGTGGGGATCAGCGGCCCGGAGGTGTACGAGTCACCGAGCGCCACATAGGCGTCGCGGTGGCCGTGCCCGTGTCCCGGCCCGTGGCCGTGTCCGTGACCGGCGCCGCCGTGCGCGGCGGCCGGCACCGCGCTCCCGGCCGTGAGCAGAAGTGCGGCGGCGGCAGCCGCGACACCCAGGATCGACGCACGTCCGACAGCCATCGGGCCCTCCCCCTGTCAACGCTGACGGTCCAGATTCGGCGCGGGACGAGGCGAAAGTCAATGACTGTGCAGGAAGTGCACACCACGGTGACCGCCGTCCGCGGCCCACGGCGCCCGAGGCGCGTCGTGCCACGTCGCGGTCGCGCCGGAGCGCGGCACGGCGCCCGGTGCCCGGTGCCACGGCAGTGGCCGTGACGCCGACGCGACGGGACCCGGGCGCGACAGGGGGACGCGGGAGCGCCGGAGCTACTGGCTCCCCGCGGTGGCGTCGGCGTGTCCCTCCCCCAGGACCTGCCCGGCCAGCGCGTCCCGCTCGGGCTTGGGGATGGCGGTCCAGCGGGTGCCGCGGATCGCGCCCTCCAAGGCGAACAGGGTGTGGCTGCGCGCGTCCTCGGGAAGGTCTCCGCGGATCATCGCGAAGGCACGTCCCGCTCCGAGGCGCCGCAGCTCGTCGGCGTCCGTCACGCCGACCCGGCGGAGGCGCTCCGCCAGTACAGCTCCGATGTTGGGCATCTGCTGCAGGGAGTCCATGCCCACATCATGCACCTCCCGACGCCCCGTCAGACGGCGATCTCGGCCCAGACACGCTTGCCGGCCGGGAGAAGCTCGGTGCCCCAGCGGAAGCTGAGGGAGGAGACCGCCTGCAGACCGCTGCCGTTCTCCGGGCAGGTGGGGGGCGGCCCGACGAGCCTCAGGCAGGGCAGCGCACGCGAGCCGTCGCGCACCGACAGGTGCACCAGGGACAGCCGCCGCCACAGCGTGATACCCAGGTGGCGGCCACCGGCGTGCCGCACGGCGTTGCCGACCAGTGCGGCGAGAACGGCCTCGGCGGTGCCCAGCAGGTGCCCGAGGCCCCAGGTGTCGAGAGTCGCCGAGAGGATGCGCCGGGCGTGCACAGCCGCCAGGTCGTCGCACGGGAGGAAGACCTCGTCGAGGAACGTGCAGGCACGCGGCGCGCCGGGAGGCTCGGCCCGTCGCTCCCGGGTGTCCACGCGGTCCGGGGGCGTCGCGGCCGCCTCGTCCGGGCCGCAGGCGGGGGCGAGGCTCAGGGCGGGCGGTCTCGCGGCCGGGTTCTCCCGCATGTGTCCACCTCACAGGTCTCGTAGGTGGCGCCGAGCATTCCCGTGAAGCCGCTGTGCACGCGATACCCCCGCGCTATTCTCACCACGACATACCCGCTGGTAACGCCGGTGCTGCCGTGGCGTGGACGGGAGGCGTGGATGTCGGAACCGGGTTCCGGCGAAGGTGTCGGGATACCGTCCTGGGCGTGGGAGCGGGACGAGATACGGGAGGCGCTGCGCTCCCGTGACGCCGGGGCGATCCTCCGCTTCGCCCAGCAGTTCGGAGGCGCCAGCCAGTCCCGCATCGCCGCCGCGACGGGGCTGCTGCAGGGCCGGGTCAACGAGATCGTGCGCGGGCGCCGCTCGGTGGTGCGCCTCGACGTCTTCGAGCGGATCGCGCAGGGTCTGCGCATGCCGGACCCCGCGCGGATGCTCCTGGGGCTCGCCCCGCAGCGTTTCAGCGGTTACGGCACCCGCGATCTGACGGACCATCCGCGTGTCGCGGCCGTGGCCCTGACCAAGTCGGAGGCGGCGGCCGAGATCCGCGACGCGGCCGCGGGGGCGGAGTCGGTGGACGTGGTGGGGGTCAGGGCCCTGGGACTGGTCGCGCTCGGCGACTCACTGCTGCGCGGCCCGCTGACGGGCGAGGGCCGAGCGGATGTGCCGCATCTGCGACTGCTGCTGCTCCATCCCGAGAGCCCCGCGGCGGCGCGCATCGCCGAGGAGGTCGGCGAGACGCCGCGGTTCTTCGTGTCGAGCCTGCGGTTCGCCGAGGACATGCTTGCCGCGCTCGCCGAAGAGGGAACGATTCGCCTGGAGGTGTACCGCTACCGGACCACGCCGGTGTGGCGGCTGGTCCGGCTCGACGGCCGCACCTACGTCTCGGTCATCGGACGGCCCGGCGACGCGCGCGGCTCGATGGTCTACCGGCTCTCCGCCACCCCGCCGGGCTCGGTCCTCTACGGCTTCGACCGCTTCTTCGAGGCCATGCTCGGCGAGGCGGAACGCGTCATCTGACCTTGGGGTCGGCGGCCTACGGCTCCGAGGCCTCCGCGTACACCTGCGACAGTTCGGGGGTGCCGCTCTCGGCCCAGTCGTGGCCGGCCTCGACGACGTCCAGCTCGCGTCCCGAGGCGAGCATGACCACGGGGCGGCCGTTGGGCCAGATCTGCCAGGCGGCGCCCGGCACCGTGCGCACGATGACCGTGCCGAGGTAGAGCCCGGCGTCATTGCCGAGCCAGGAGAGCTCGTCGGGGTCGTCGCGCCAGCGCGGCTGCAACTGGTCGACCCTCCCCAGCGACGCCGGAGTGTCGTCGAGCGCGACCCCCTCGGACTCGGCACGGGCGCGCAACAGCTCGCATTCGGCGAGCAGTTCACCGACGCCCTCGGGGTCGTCCACGACCGGCCCCGTCATGGCCGTGCCCACGACCTCACCGTACTTTTTGCGCCACTTGTCGAGGAACGAGATCTCCATGCAGGTCAGCGTATGCCGTCCGCACGAAAAGCCGGATGGTGACGTCGTACGCCTTCCTCAAAGTCTCGTGCACAGTCTGTGTCGAGTGCTCCCCTCGCCCGCACCGGCCCCAGGAGTGTTCGGCCGGATGCCCCGTATCGGACTCGGTCGGGTGATTCCCGCGGCGCCGCCCCCGGGCGGTGGCCCGTGCGCGGCCGGGCAGGAGCGGCAACGGCACGCTGTATACGTTCCGTTGCCGCACAATACATAGCGTGAAGCCGCCCGGTGCGAGAAGGAGCACGGGATGTCTGATGAACGGGAGGCCGCCCTGCGGACGGCCGACCGCGCCTGGCGCCTGCTCGAGGAACTGGCGGAACGCGCGCCGGGAGCGGTGCGCCTGACCCCCGGCGCCGACGAGGGCGAGATCGACGGCTGGGGCGTGCCGCTGCCGCCCGAGGTGCGCCGCCTGGTGGGGCGGGTCCGCGCGGTCAGGATCGGCGGGCTGGAGGAGTACCGGCTCGCGCCGGAACGGGGGCTGGCCACGGGCGGCTGGGCGGTGGGGCCGCCCGGCTCGGCGCATCTGCTGCACGAGGCGGGCGAGGACACGCTCTTCGTCGACGTGGACGCGGGCACCGGCGCCTGGGGGCGGGTGTTCGCCACGACCGGGGTGTTCCAGGAGACCTGGGCCTATGTGGCGCCGTCCCTGGTCGCCTGGGTGACCACGCTCGCGTGCGCGGGGCTGGCGGCGCTGGAGCGCACGGGGACTCAGATCCTGGAAGGCCATGGCCCCTCGGCCGACAACGCCACGGTGCTGGAACGGCTGGCCGAGACCTCGCACGTGGTCTCCTACCGGCCCGACCTGCGCGGCGTCCCGGTCGCCGCGGCCCGCCGCGGCGCCGACCCGGAACTGGCCGCCGCCCTGGCCGGACTGCCGGACGAGGCGGTGGTGGTGGACCTGCGCGAGGTGGCCGCCCCGGCCACCCTCCACCTGCCCTGCCCGCCCGGGCCGCGCGGTGGCTGGGTGGAGTTCCAGCGCCGGCACGGCGGCCGCTTCGCGGTCGGGATGCCCCGCAGCGCTCAGACGTCGAGGTCGACGACCACCGGGGCGTGGTCGGAGGCGCCCTTGCCCTTGCGCTCCTCGCGGTCGACGTAGGCGTCGCTCACGGCCTTGGTGAAGGGCTGGTTCGCGTAGACCAGGTCGATGCGCATGCCGCGGTTCTTGGGGAAGGCCAGCTGGCGGTAGTCCCAATAGGTGTAGGGGCGGTCGTACTTGAGGGGACGGGGCACCACGTCGCTCAGTCCCGCCTCGCGCAGGCTCGCCAGCGCCTCCCGCTCGGCCGGCGTGACGTGCGTCATCCCCTCGAAGACGGTGGGGTCCCACACGTCCTCGTCGGTGGGGGCCACGTTGTAGTCGCCGAGGACGGCGAAGGGGCGCTCGGCCGCCGCGTCCTCGGCGACGGCGGCACGCAGCGCCTCGAACCAGCGGAGCTTGTAGGCGTAGTGGTCGTGGCCGACCTCGCGGCCGTTGGGCACGTACACCGACCAGACGCGGACCGCGCCGCAGGTGGCCGACACCGCGCGGGGCTCCTCGACGTCCTCGTACAGCGGTCCGCCGGGCAGGCCGACGACGACGTCCTCCAGGCCGACACGGGAGAGCAGCGCCACCCCGTTCCACCGGCCGGTGGCGTTGACGGCGGTCTCGTAACCGAGGGCGCGCAGCTCGTCGAAGGGGAACTGCGCCTCGGCGCACTTGGTCTCCTGGACGCACAGCACGTCCGGGGTGCTGTCCTCCAGCCAGGCGAGCAGCCGCGGCAGGCGGGCGGTGATGGAGTTGACGTTCCAGGTGGCGATGCGCATGGCACCGAATCTACCGCCCGCGTCCGACAACCGGCCCCGCCCGCCTCCGCGCGGGGCGTCAGCCCAGCTCGACGCTGTCGCCGGGGGCCAGCCTGCCGTGCTCGGCACCGGCCACACCGGGGCCGTCGGGACCGAGCAGCCGGCCGTAGAGGGTCGCGGCCACATCGGTCAGCAAACCGTCGTGCACGTCGATGGCCCGGGCCGGCTTGAGCTCGCGCAGGTAGTCGATCACCTCGGAGACCTTGCTCCAGGGTGCCTGCACCGGCAGCAGCACCGTCTCGACGGAACGGCCCGGGACGGTGAGGGCATCACCGGGGTGGAAGACGGACCCGTCGACCAGGAAGCCGACGTTGGTGATCCGCGGGATGTCGGGGTGGATCACCGCGTGGAGCTGTCCGTGCACCTCGATGTCGAAGCCCGCCGCGCTGAAGGTGTCCCCCTCGCCGACGGTGTGCACCCGGCCGGGGAACGCGGCGGAGACCTGGTCCGCGACGCTCTTCAGCGTCCAGACCTCGGCTGCGGGGTTGGACTCCAGAGCGGCGCGCAGTTGCTCCTCGGTGAAGTGGTCGGCGTGCTCGTGGGTGACGAGGACCGCCTCCGCCCCGGCCGCGGCCTGCGGCTCGGTGAAGGCCCCGGGGTCGATGACGAGCGCGCGCCCGTCCTTCTCCAGCCGGACGCAGGCGTGGCCCCTCTTCGTCAGTTTCATGACTCTCCTCCGCGGCGGTGATCCTTTGCATGGCCATCATGGCCGAGGCCGGGCGCACCGTCCTGGTGCGGGAAGTACCGGGATACGGGCGCCGCGCGCGGTCTCACTCCCCCGGGTGAGTCTCCTCCCGGATCACCTGGCGCGCCACCGTGAAGGCGGCGCCGGCGGCCGGGACCCCGCAGTGCACGGCGGTCTGGAGCAGCACTTCCTCGATCTCGGCGGGGCTCAGCCCGTTGCGCAGCGCCGCCCTGATGTGCGCGGCCAGGTCGTCGTGGTGACCGCCGGCCACCAGCGCGGTCAGGCTCACCACGCTGCGGGTGCGGCGGTCGAGCCCGGGCCGGTTCCAGACCTCGCCCCAGGCATAGCGGGTGACGAAGTCCTCGAAGTCCACGCCGAAACCGTCGGCCTGCTGCGCGGCCCGGTCGACGTGGGCGTCGCCCAGCACCTCGCGGCGGATGCGGTCGCCCTCGTCGTAGGCGCCGGGCCGGACGCCCGCGGCGGCCGCCGATCCGGCGAAGGGTGCCACCGGGGAGGGCGCCCCGGACAGCGGCGTGGTCATGGGCGCGACGGGCGCGGTGGGGGCCGGCGCCATGGTGTACGTGCCGGTCGGCTCGGACCACGGGGCCTCGAAGTGGCGGACCAGCAGTTCGGTCACCGCCGCGGGCTGCTCGACCGGCACCAGGTGCGAGGCGCCGGGGACGACCGCAAGCCGCGCGTCGGTGATCCCGGCCACCAGCGCCCTGGCGTCCGCCGGGGGCGTGACCGGGTCCTCGGAGCCGTTCAGCACGAGCGCCGGTACGGCGATCCGGTCCAGGTCGGCGCGGACGTCGTGGGAGGCGAGGGCCTCGCAGGCGGCGACGTAGCACTCGGGGTCGGTACTGCGCACCATCTGCACGGCCCAGTCGACGATGGCCGTCTGCGCGGTGCGGAAGCCGGGGGCGAACCAGCGCTCCGGGGCACTCTGGGCGATCTGGTCCAGCCCGTTGGCCCGGACGATCACGCCGCGCTGACGCCAGGCGTCGGGGGTGCCGTAGCGGGCGGCCGAGGAGATCAGCGCGAGGGCGGCCACACGGTGCGGGGCGCGCAGCGCCAGCTGGGTCCCGATGGCACCGCCGAAGGAGCAACCCGCGTAGCCGAAGCGCTCGATCCCGGCCTGGTCGAGAGTGCGCAGGAGCCGGTCGGCCAGTTCGGCGGTCGAGGCCGAGGGATCCGCGGGCGCGCCGCCGTGCCCCGGCAGGTCGTACCGCAGGACGCGCCATTGGCGCGTCAGCTCGGGCACCTGCCGGTCCCACATGTGCCAGGTGGTGCCGAGTGAGGGGCCGAGTACGAGGACCGGGGCGTCCTCGGGGCCGTCGAAGCGGTACTGGAGGGTCTTCGGGGTCTGCTCGTCGCTCACACTTGTCACGCTATCGAGCGAACGGCCGGGCGGTGCCACCGCCCCCCGCCCGGCCGATCCGGCACGGGCGTCAGGCGAAGTCCATGGTCGAGACGACGTAGACCACGGGCGCGTCCGGGCTCGTCAGGTCGACCGTGATGTCGTGGTCGGGCTTGTCGCCGTGCTGCTGGAGCCGCACCCCGGCCCAGTGCTGGCCGGAGCCGAAGGCCCAGCGCACGGTGCGCGCCTGCTTGGGGCTCACCGTCACCTCGCCGTCCTTGAGCGCGGCCCGGCTGCTCCCCACCTGGGCCAGGAACGTGTCGAGGCCGCCCTGGCTGGTGGTGAACTGCACATAGAGCGAGCTGGCCGCCCAGTTGTTGGTCTCCAGGTAGGCCACGGGGCGCGACCTGGCGGGAATCGGCACCTGGTAGATGCGGCGCTGCACCTTGGTGGGCCACAGGTAGGTGAGCGTGGTGGCCGCCGCCTGCTTCTGCTTCTGCTCGCCGCCGTCGCGGCTCTGCTCCGCGGAGATGATCACGTAGAAGATGGGCACGAGGACCAGCAGCGGGACGACCGTCCACTGCACCCAGCGGGGCGGCTTCCTCATGGGGGGACTGCTCACTTGCCGACAACCTTCGCGTAGCGCTCGTACCGCTCGACCCGGCGGCGGTTCGCACGCCGGAAGCGACGGGCGACCAGCCGTGCCAGGTCCGCGGCACCGACCATCCCGGCCTCGGGGCCGAGCTGGGCCTTGACGATACGCGCTTCGGGCCGGTAGCCGCGCCCGGTCAGGTGCCGCCGGAACGCGTCCCGGGCGGGGGCGATCAGCAGATCGTCGGCTGCGCTGACGCCGCCGCCGATGACGAAGCAGGAAGGGTCCAGGGCAGCGGCGAGATTGGCGATGCCGACGCCCAGCCACTGGCCGATCTCCTGGAAGAGCTCGACGCACATCGCGTCACCCTCACGGGCGAGCTCCGTGATGAGCGGACCGGTGATCTCCCGCACCTGGCCGCCGACCCGGTCGATGATCCCGTAGGCGACCGGCGAGTCCGCGGCCGCCAGCTCGCGGGCCTCGCGCACCAGGGCGTTGCCCGAGCTGTACTGCTCCCAGCAGCCGCGGTTGCCGCAGGCGCAGCGGTGGCCGCCCGGCACCACCTGCATGTGGCCGAATTCGCCCGCCACCCCGTAGCGGCCGCGCTTGACGTGGCCGTCCTCCAGGATGGCGCCGCCGATGCCGGTGCCGAGCGTGATCATGACGAGGTCGTTCTCGCCGCGGCCCGCGCCGAAGCGCCATTCCGCCCAGGCGGCGGTGTTGGCGTCGTTGTCCACCATGACCGGGACGCGGAGGCGCTCGGTGAGGCGGTCCTTGAGCGGCTCGTCCCGCCAGGCCAGGTGCGGCGCGAAGAGCACCCGGGAGCGGTCGGCGTCCACCCAGCCCGCCGCGCCGATGCCGACGGCGTGCACATCGTGGCGCTCGGACAGGTCCAGGACGAGCTCGGTGATGGTGTCCTCGACGACCTTCGGGCTCTTGCTCTTGTCCGGGGTCTCCGTGCGCAGCTTCTCCAGGATGTTGCCGTCCGCGTCGACGACGCCGGCCATCACCTTTGTGCCGCCGATGTCGATGCCGACGGTCGGCACCCGCGGGGCGGTGAGGTGCGAACGCCGCTCACGGCGGCCCACGGTGCTCAGGAGGGTGGAACTGCTGGAGGAACGCGCGGAACCTCCGCGGTAGGTGCGCTCACGGTACGTGCTCATCTGTTCACCGCCGCGGTTCCGGTCCGGGGCTGCTGCTCGGTCGCTCGCAAGGCTCGTCTCTCCGGCGGTCGGGGCTGGGTCCTCAGTGATTCTAAGTGCGGGCCTTCGACGCCCCCGGGGGGCCGCCCCTCGCGCCGCGCGACAGGGTGCTTCTGCCCCGCCGGTGCCCTGCCACTGCACCGGCGGGCGGGAGGTCCGTCAGCCGGTGGCGCGGCGCAGCTCGTGGGTGAGGGCTTCGAGGTCGCTGCCCCCGGCCATCTCGCGGGTCAGGTCGTCCAGGGAGATGCCGTCCCTGGTGTACGCGCCGGACACCGCGCCGCGGCGCAGGAGGACGAAGCGGTCGCCGACGAGGTGGGCGTGGTGCGGGTTGTGCGTGATGAGCACCACGCCAAGGCCCGCGTCCCGCGCCGCGGCGACGTACTTGAGCACGACACCGGACTGCTTGACGCCGAGCGCCGCCGTGGGCTCGTCCAGGATCAGCACCTTCGCGCCGAAGTGGACGGCGCGCGCGATGGCGACGGACTGCCGCTGGCCGCCGGAGAGCGTGCCGATGGGCCGGTCCACGTCGGGCAGGTCGATGCCCATGCGCAGCAGTTCCGCGCGGGTGGTGGCGCGCATCGTGGCGACGTCGAGCCGCTTGAAGGGGCCGCGCCCGACGCGCGGCTCCGAGCCGAGGAAGAAGTTGCGCCAGACCGGCATGAGCGGGACGACGGCGAGGTCCTGGTGGACCGTGGCGATGCCGCGGTCCAGCGCCTCGCGGGGCGAGGTGTGGCGGACCGCCTCGCCCTCGATCTCGTAGGTGCCGGTGTCGTGCGGGTGGAGCCCCGCGATGATCTTGATGAGGGTGGACTTGCCCGCGCCGTTGTCGCCGAGGACGCAGGTGATCTCCCCGGCGTGGACCTCCAGGGACACGTCCTCCAGCGCGCGGACGCTGCCGTACGACTTGCCGACACCGGTCAGCTTCACCAGGGCCGTCACTTGGCCGCCTCCGCCCGCTTGCGCACCCACGCGTTCAGCAGCGTCGCCAGCAGCAGCATGGCGCCGAGGAAGAACTTGAACCAGTCCGGGTTCCACTGCGCGTACACGATGCCCTTGCTGGTCATGCCGAAGATGAACGCGCCGACCGCCGACCCGATGGCCGAGCCGTGGCCGCCGGTCATCAGGCAACCGCCGATGACCGCGGCGATGATGTACAGGAACTCGTTGCCGACGCCCTCCCCCGACTGCACCACGTCGAAGGAGAACAGCAGGTGCTGCCCGGAGATCCACGCGCAAAGGGCGACGGCCGTGTACAGCCCGATCTTGGTGCGGGCGACGGGGACGCCGACCGCGCGGGCGGCGTCGGGGTTGCCGCCCGAGGCGAAGATCCAGTTGCCCGCGCGGGTGCGCAGCAGCACCCAGGTCGCGAGGGCCACCAGCGCGACCCACCAGGCGATGGTGACCTGGAGGTCCACGTCGCCGATGGTCAGGTGCGAGGCGAACAGGGCCCGGGCGGAGGAGAAGCCCTCCATGTCGGCGATGGACTTGGTGCTGACCGTGCCGTCGATGAGCTTGGTCAGGCCCAGGTTGGCGCCCGTGAGCATCAGGAAGGTGCCGAGCGTGACGATGAAGCTCGGCAGCTTCGTGCGCACGAGCAGGACGCCGTTGAGGAAGCCGATGGCGAGGGTGACGAGCAGCGAGACGGCGACGCCGACCCAGACGTTGGCCGTCATCTGGTAGCTGAACATCGACGACACCAGGGCGGAGCTGGTGACCAGGACACCCGCCGACAGGTCGAACTCGCCGCCGATCATCAGCAGCGCGACCGGGACCGCCATGATCCCGATGGTGGACGCGGCGTACAGGATGGTGCCGACGCTCTCGGGCCGCACAAAGGAGTCGGCGGACACCGCGAAGAACACGAAGACCGCGGCGGCGCCGACGACCGCGCCCAGTTCGGGGCGGCCCAGCAGGCGGTGGGTCAGCCGGCGCGGCGGCAGGAGGGTTTCCGCGCTCACCTGGTGCCCCGCTTCGCGTAGTCCTCCAGGGCCGCCGCGTCGTCCTTGGTGACGATCTGCGGGCCGGTGAGGACCGGCTTGCCGCCGCCGAGGACGTCGGCGTTGTAGCGGTGGAGCCACAGCAGGTCGATCGCCTCGTAGCCCTGCAGATAGGGCTGCTGGTCGACGGCGAAACCGATGGTGCCCGCCTTCAGTGCGGCCGCGACCTGGGCGTTGAGGTCGAAGGTGTCGACCTCCGCCCGGCTGCCCGCCTGCTCCTTGGCCTTGGCGGCGGTGGCGGCGAAGGGCGCGCCCAGGGTGACGACGGCGTCCACCGAGGGGTCGGACTGGAGCTTGGCCTGGAGGGCGGACTGGACGTCGGGCATGTTGGTGCCGTTGACGTACAGGTTCTCCGTGGTGCCCTTGAAGGTGGTCTTCACACCCGCGCAGCGCTGCTCGTGGCCGACGTTGCCCTGCTCGTGCAGGACGCACAGGACGTGCTTCTTGCCGCGGCCGTTGAGCTCGTCGCCGACAGCCTCGCCGGCGATCGTCTCGTCCTGACCGATGTGGGCGAGGGCGCCGTACTCCTTGGACTCGGCAGAGCCGGAGTTGATGGTGACGACCGGGATCCCGGCCTTCTCCGCCTTCAGGACGACGTCCTTCATGGCCTCCGGCTTGGCGAGCGTGACGACCAGGCCGTCGACGCGCTGGTCGATGGCCGTCTGGACGAGCTGCGCCTGGTCCTTGCCCTGGTCGCTGTTGGAGTACAGGAAGGTGATGTTGTCCTTGGCGGCGGCCTGCTTGGCGCCCTTCTGGACGATGTCCCAGAAGGTGTCGCCGGCTCCAGCGTGGGTGACCATGGCGATCTTCCACCGCGGGGTGTCGACGGCCGAGCCATTGGCCCGCGCCTCCTTGGCACGCTGCTCCGCGCGCAGGCCGCCGGTGCTGCTGCAGCCCGCTATCGTCGCGCCGATGGCCACGGTCAGTAGCGCGCCGAGCACGCGCCTGCCGATGTTCGCCCTCTCCACCTGGGTGCCTTCCCTGCCGATCCTGGAAAGGACCCAGTATCCGTCACTCGGAGCAATGCTCTGCCCCAAGGGTGACGGACGACTCAGGCGCGCACGAGGAGCTGGAACTCGAATGCGTAGCGGGAGGCGCGGTAGATGTGCGTGCCGTACTCGACGGCCCGCCCGGTGTCGTCGTACGTCGTGCGGCTCATGGTCAGCAGCGCGGCGCCCGGGTCCTCCCCCAGCAGTTCGCCCTCCTCCACGGTCGCGGAACGGGCGCCGACGGACTGACGGGCACTGTGCAGGGTGATGCCGGCGGCCCGCATCATGCGGTACAGACCGGTCGCCTCCAGCCTGGCG
Organism: Streptomyces sp. NPDC088354; assembly: GCF_044753585.1. Classification (NCBI taxonomy): domain Bacteria; kingdom Bacillati; phylum Actinomycetota; class Actinomycetes; order Kitasatosporales; family Streptomycetaceae; genus Streptomyces; species Streptomyces sp. NPDC088354. Next base: position 52,313 of record NZ_JBIVNJ010000023.1, read on the forward strand.
GTGTCCAGGTCGATGAGCCCTGGCGGCAGGTAGTTGCACATGTGGGCCATCGGCTCGCCATGGGTGAGCCGCAGCCGGTGCAGGACGCGGACCTCGCTTCCCTCGGCGATGCCGAGGGCGGCGGCGACCTCGGCGGAGGCGGCCACGGCGTCGTTGCGCAGCACCCGGGTCGCGGGGCTCTGACCGGCGGCCTGGAGGTCGTCGAAGAGGCTGCTCAGCTCCAGGGGGCGCTTGACCTGGCTGTGCACGACCTGGGTACCCACACCGCGGCGGCGCACCAGCAGTCCCTTGTCGACCAGGGACTGGATGGCCTGGCGGACGGTCGGCCGCGACAGGCCGAGGCGTCCGGCGAGTTCGATCTCGTTGCCGAGCAGGCTGCCCGGGGCGAGCCGGCCGTGCTCGATGGCGCCCTCCAGCTGCTGAGCGAGCTGGTAGTACAGCGGCACCGGGCTCGAGCGGTCCACTTCGAACTCGAGCGGCGCGGACTCTGCTTTGGACACAGAGGGAGCGTATCCGCCGGTCTCGACCTCAGGAAACTCTGACATCACATTGTCCGAACATTTGAGTCCCGCGCCTTCTGGAAGGGCCCGTGGCCAGGGCGGCCACCGACCGGTGGTGTGCGGTGGGTGTGCCGGTGACCGGCGCGCGCCGGCCGTCGGCGCGCGCCGGCCGACGTCACAGGTGGCGGCGGCGGTCGGCGAGCCGGCTCTCGTAGTTCTTGCGGGCCGCCACGGCGGACTCGCGCGTCGCGGTCTCGGCGACCGGGACGTCCCACCACGCCTGCGCGCCGGGTGCGGTCGGCGCCGGGTCGGTCTCGACGTACACGCATGTCGGCCGGTCCGAGGCGCGTGCGGCGGCCAGGGCCTCACGCAGCTCGCGCACCGTTCCGGCCCGCAGGACGTCCAGGCCGAGGCTCGCGGCGTTGGCGGCGAGGTCCACCGGGAGCGGGTCGCCGGTGAAGGTGCCGTCGGCGGCGCGGTACCGGTAGGCGGTACCGAAGCGCTCTCCGCCGACCTCGGAGGACAGCCCTCCGATGGAGGCGTAGCCGTGGTTCTGGATGAGGACCAGGTTGATGTTGACGCCCTCCTGGACGGCGGTGACGATCTCGGTCGGCATCATCAGGTACGTGCCGTCGCCGACGAGCGCCCAGACCGGCCGGTCGGGAGCGGCCATGCGGACGCCGATGCCGGCCGGGATCTCGTAGCCCATGCAGGAGTAGCCGTACTCCAGGTGGTACTGGCGCGGGGAGCGGGCGCGCCAGAGCTTGTGGAGGTCGCCGGGCAGGGAGCCCGCGGCGTTGATGACGACGTCCTCGTCGCCGACGACGGAGTCCAGGGCACCGAGCAACTGGGTCTGGGTGGGCCGGACGGAGTCGTCGGGCGCGGCATAGGCGGCGTCGACGACGCGCTCCCAGCGCTCCTTGCCCGCGCGGTACTCGTCCTCGTACTCGGCGTCCACCCGGTGGCCCGCCAGCGCCTCGGTGAGGGCCTCCAGGGACGCGCGGGCGTCGCCGACGAGGGTGCGGGCGCCCAATTTGTGGGCGTCGAAGCCGGTGATGTTGAGGTTGAGGAAGCGCACCCCGGGGGTCGCGAAGAGCGTCGAGGAGGCGGTGGTGAAGTCCGTGTAGCGGGTGCCGACCCCGATGACCAGGTCCGCGGTGCGGGCGAGGTCGTCGGCGACGGCCGTGCCGGTGTGGCCGATCCCGCCGAGGTCGGCGGGGTGGTCGTGGCGCAGCGAGCCCTTGCCGGCCTGGGTGGACGCGACGGGGATGCCAGTGGCGTCGGCCAGCGCCTTGAGGGCCGCCTCGGCCTCGCTGTGGTGGACACCTCCGCCCGCGACGATCAGCGGCCGCCGGGCCCCGCGCACCGCCTGGACGGCGGCCGCCAGTTCGGCGTCCTCGGGGGCCGGCCGGCGGACGTGCCAGACCCGCTCGGCGAAGAACTCCTCGGGCCAGTCGTACGCCTCGGCCTGGACGTCCTGCGGCAGGGCGAGCGTGACGGCCCCGGTCTCGGCGGGGTCGGCGAGCACCCGCGCGGCCTGCAGCGCGGCCGGGATCAGCGCCTCGGGCCGGGTGACCCGGTCGAAGTACCGGGAGACCGGGCGCAGCGCGTCGTTGACGGACACGTCGCCGGACCACGGGTGTTCCAGCTGCTGGAGCACCGGGTCCGGGACGCGGTTGGCGAAGGTGTCCCCCGGCAGCAGCAGCACGGGCAGCCGGTTGATCGTGGCCAGCGCGGCGCCGGTGACGAGGTTGGTGGCGCCGGGGCCGATGGAGGTGGTGACGGCCTGCGCCGACAGCCGGTTGAGCTGCCGGGCCCAGCCGACGGCGGCGTGCACCATGGACTGCTCGTTGCGGCCCTGGTGATACGGCATCACGTCCTGGTGCTCCAGGAGCGCCTGGCCGATGCCGGCCACATTGCCGTGGCCGAAGATGCCCCAGGTGCCGGCGATCAGCCGGTGGCGGGCCCCGTCGCGCTCGGTGTACTGCGCGGACAGGAAGCGCACCAGGGCCTGGGCGACCGTGAGGCGGCGGACGGACTGGGTCATCGGGACCTCTCGGAGGCTCGGTCTTCGGCGGGGGCCGCGTACAGGGGCAGTCTCGGATCGACGGGCTGCTCGGGCCAAGTGGCGCGGATCCAGGCGTGGTCGGGATGGTCGCAGATCAGCCAGGCGCGCTCGTCACCCGGGCCCGCCATGACGTTGAGGTAGTACATGTCGTGGCCCGGTACGGCCATGGAGGGGCCGTGCCAGCCGTCGGGGATGAGGACGACGTCGCCGTCGCGGACCTCGGCCAGCACATCGGTGTTGCGGCCGTTGCCCGAGGGCGAGACCCGCTGGTAGCCGATGCCCTCCCTGCCGTGCGCCGGCGCGATCTCGAAGTAGTAGATCTCTTCCAGCCGGGACTCGCCCTCCCGGTCCTCGTCGTGCTTGTGCGGCGGGAAGGAGGACCAGTTGCCGCCCGGCGTCAGCACCTCGACCGCGATCAGCCGGTCGCACTCGAACACGCCGGCGGCACCGAAGTTGTTGACCTGGCGGCTGCAGTTGCCGCTGCCGCGCAGTTCGACGGGGACGGCGGAGGCGGGGCCGTACCGGGCGGGCAGCCGGCGTTCGCAGCGCGCGCCGGTCAGCGCGAAACGGCCGCCGCGCTCGCTCACGAGGAGCACGCGTGCGTCACGGGGTACGTACGCGAAGTCGCTGACGCCGGCGAAGACGCTCTCGCGGCCCGCGAGCCGGAAGCTCTCGCCGTCCGTGTCGACGGTGCAGGATCCGGACAGCGGGAGCACGATCCACTCGCTGTCGCCGGTGGCGAACTCGTGCCGTCCGCCGGGCGGCAGTTCCAGGACGCGCAGCGACGAGTGGGTCCAGCCGGCGCGTTCCGGGTGGACGGCGACGGTGTACGGGCCGGCGGCGGCCTCGCCCGCGGCCAGATGGTTCTCGGTGCCGGTCATCTCGTGCGGCTCGCCTCTCTCGCGGTTCGTCCCGGTCCTCACAGCAGGCCCACGGCGGTGTCGACGGCCGTCTCCACGCTGCCCTCCGCCGGGTAGAGCAGCGACCGGCCCACCACCAGTCCCTGGACGGTGGGCAGTTGCAGCGCCTTGCGCCACTTGTCGTACAGCACGTCCTGGTCCTTGCCCACCTCGCCGCCGAGCAGGACGGCGGGAAGGGTGGAGGTCTCCATGACGGCCGCCATGTCGTCCACGTTCTCCGTGACCGGGACCTTGAGCCAGGTGTAGGCCGAGGTGCCGCCGAGTCCGGAGGCGATGGCTATGGACGTGGTGACGGCCGGTGCGCTCAGGTCGTTGCGCACCCGGCTGCCGGCGCGGCGGGACATGAACGGCTCGACGAAGACGGGGAGCCGGCGCTCGGCCATGTCGTCGATGGCGCGGGCGGTGGAGACCATGGTGGTCAGCGAGCCGCTGTCCTCGTAGCTGATGCGCAGCAGGAGTTTGCCGGCGTCGAAACCGAGCCGGGCGATGTCCTGGGCGCGGTGGCCGGTGAAGCGGTCGTCGAGCTCGAAGGAGGCGCCGGCCAGGCCGCCGCGGTTCATCGAGCCCATGACGACCTTGCCCTCCAGCGCGCCGAGCAGCAGCAGGTCCTCCAGGACGTCGGCGGTGCCGAGGACGCCGTCCACCCCGGGGCGGGAGAGCGCGGTGCACAGGCGCTCCAGCAGGTCCGCGCGGTTGGCCATGGCGAACTCGCGGTCGCCGACGGCCAGGGCGCCCCGGGCCGGGTGGTCGGCGGCGACGATCATCAGCCGGCCGCTGTCCCCAATCAGGGGCCGGCGGACACGGCGGGCGGCCGCCTCGGCGATCGCCTCGGGGTGCCGGGTCCGCACCTTCACCAGGTCGGAGATGCTGATGCTCAAGGGGAGCTCGCTTTCGGGCTTTCAGGTGGGGGCGGGCCGCTCAGCGGCGGTCGAGGAGGTCGCGCACCTCGGACCCGGTGGGCATGGCGGAGGAGCAGGCGAGACGGGAGGCGACGATCGCGCCGGCCGCGTTGGCGTGGCGCATGATCTCCTCCAGGTCCCAGCCGGCCAGCAGCCCGTGGCACAGCGCGCCACCGAACGCGTCACCGGCGCCGAGGCCGTTGACCACCTCGACCGGGACGGGCGGCACCTCGGCCGAGGTGCCGTCGCGGTGGACGGCGAGCACGCCCTTGGGGCCCTGCTTGACGACGGCCAGTTCGACGCCCGCCTCCAGCAACGCCTCGGCGGCGGCGCGGGGTTCGCGGACACCGGTGGCCACCTCGCACTCGTCGAGGTTGCCGACGGCCACGGTGGCGTGGGCGAGCGCCCGCGCGTAGTAGGGCCGTGCCTCGGCGGGTTCCCTCCAGAACATCGGGCGCCAGTCGAGGTCGAAGACGGTGCTGCCGTTCCCGGCGCGGGCCTCCAGCGCGGCGAACGTGGCGGCGCGGCTGGGCTCCTCGCACAGTCCCGTCCCGGTCATCCAGAAGATGCGGGTGGCGCGGATCGCGTCGAGGTCCAGTTCCTCGGGGCGGATCTCCAGGTCGGGGGCCTTGGGCAGCCGGTAGAAGTAGAGCGGGAAGTCGTCGGGCGGGAAGATCTCGCAGAACGTGACGGGGGTCGGCAGACCGGCGACCGGGGTCACGAAGCGGTCGTCGACACCGAACTCCTTCAGCGCCTTGTGGCAGTACGCGCCGAAGGGGTCGTCCCCGGTGCGGGTGATGACGGCGGTGGAGCGGCCGAGCCGGGCGGCGGCGACCGCCACGTTGGTCGCCGAGCCGCCGAGGAACTTGCCGAACGTCTCGACCTCGGGCAGCGGCACCCCCGTCTGCAGCGGGTAGATGTCCACCCCGATCCGGCCCATCGTGATCAGGTCGTACGGCTCGGTCATGGGCAGGGCTCCTCGTCGTCTCGCGAGCGGACCGCTCCGCGGCCCCCTCAGGTCTAACCGCGAGACCGGGGAGATGTCAACACTATGTCCTTACATACGAACGTTCAGACCGCGGCCTCGCACACGAGGCCGGTCAAGGTCGTTACGGTGTCGTTACGTCGAGATGAATGGATGTCTTAACAAAGCCTTGACAGCGCCTCCGGCGAGGGGTTTGCTCCCGTCAGCAACGCCACGGGAAACACAGGTCGGTCCCCTTCTCCCTCCCACCGCAGTGAGGTGCAGGAACATGGAACGCTCTCGTACCACCCGCAGGATCTCCGCCATCGCGGCCGTCTCCGCCGCGGCGGTCCTCCTCGCAGCCGGCTGTTCCAGCAGCTCGGGCGGCAAGAAGGCCGAGGAGTCCGCCGACAACGCCGCCGCCGGCAAGGCGGACACCCCCCGCATGAAGATCGCGATGGTCACCCACGCCGCGCCGGGCGACACCTTCTGGGACCTGATCCGCAAGGGCGCCCAGGCCGCGGCCGCCAAGGACAACGTCGAACTCGTCTACTCCGCCGATCCCAATGCCGCCACGCAGGCCAACCTCATCCAGAACGCCATCGACCAGAAGGTCGACGGCATCGCCGTCACCCTCGCCAAGCCGGACGCCATGAAGTCCGCGGTCGCCAAGGCGGAGCAGGCCGGCATACCCGTCGTCGGCTTCAACGCGGGCCTGGACGACTGGAAGGACCAGGGGCTGCTGGAGTTCTTCGGGCAGGACGAGAGCGTCGCCGGCGAGGCCCTCGGCAACAAGCTCAACGACCTCGGTGCCAAGCACAACGTCTGCGTCATCCACGAACAGGGCCACGTCGCCCTGGAGGCGCGCTGCGCCGGCGTGAAGAAGACCTTCAAGGGCACGACGGAGAACCTGTACGTCAACGGCACGGACATGCCGTCGGTCAAGGCCACCATCACCGCGAAGCTCAAGCAGGGCTCCGACATCGACTACGTGGTGGCCCTGGGCGCGCCGTTCGCGCTCACCGCCGTCCAGTCGGTCGCGGACGCCGGCAGCAAGGCCAAGGTCGCCACCTTCGACCTCAACAAGGACCTGGTCAAGGCCGTCCAGGACGGCGACGTGCAGTTCGCCGTCGACCAGCAGCCGTACCTGCAGGGCTACCTGTCGGTGGACTCGCTGTGGCTGTACAAGACCAACGGCAACTTCAGCGGCGGCGGCGTCTCCCCGGTCCTGACCGGCCCCGCGTTCGTCGACAAGGACAACGTCGAGTCGGTGGCGGGCTTCGCCGCGAAGGGCACCCGGTGATGCCGGTGTCCCCCGCGGCCGCCTCCGCCACATCCCCTTCCTCTGCGGACGGCCGGACCAGCGAGCGCTCCCTGCCGCGCAGGGCCCTGGCCCGGCCGGAGATCGGCGCGCTGATCGCCGCCGTCGGCGTCTACCTGTTCTTCTTCGCGGTCGCGCCGTCGTTCCGCGAGGCGAGCTCCCTGGCGACGGTGCTCTACCAGGCGTCGGTGATGGGCATCATGGCGCTCCCGGTGGCCCTGCTGATGATCGGCGGGGAGTTCGACCTGTCGGCCGGTGTCGCGGTCACCACCTCCGCGCTGACGGCGAGCATGTTCAGTTTCCAGCTGAGCATGAACGTGTGGACCGGGGTCGTCGTGGCGCTGGTGGTCTCACTGGCCGTCGGCGCGCTCAACGGCTACCTGCTGATCAAGACCGGCCTGCCCAGCTTCCTGATCACCCTTGCCACCTTCCTGATGCTCCAGGGCCTCAATTTGGCCGTCACGAAGATCTTCACGGGGAACGTCGCCACCGACTCCATCAGCGACATGGACGGGTTCGACCAGGCCAGGAAGCTCTTCGCCTCCGAGATCGGCATCGGCGGCGTGCAGGTGAAGGTCACCGTGCTGTGGTGGCTGGGCTTCGCGGCGCTGGCCACCTGGGTGCTGCTGCGGACGAAGTTCGGCAACTGGACGTTCGCGGTCGGCGGCAACGCGGACAGCGCGCGTGCGGTCGGCGTGCCGGTGAACCTCACCAAGATCGCCCTGTTCATGGCAGTCGGCTTCGGCGCCTGGTTCACCGGCATGCACCTGCTCTTCTCGTTCAACGCGGTGCAGTCGGGCGAGGGCGTCGGCAACGAGTTCCTGTACATCATCGCGGCGGTCATCGGAGGGTGTCTGCTGACCGGCGGCTACGGCTCCGCGATCGGCTCGGTGATCGGCGCCTTCATCTTCGGGATGGTCTCGCAGGGCATCGTGTACGCCAACTGGAACCCCGACTGGTTCAAGTTCTTCCTCGGCGTGATGCTCCTGATCGCGACCCTCGTCAATCTGTGGGTCCGCCGCACGGCGACCAGGAGGTGAGGACCCCATGACCACCGAAGCGACCACGAAGGAACACGCCACCGGCACGCCGGTCGTCGAGCTGACCGGCGTGGGCAAGAGCTACGGCAACGTCCGCGCCCTGCACGGGGTCGACCTGGCCGTCCGGCCAGGGCAGGTGACCTGTGTGCTCGGCGACAACGGGGCCGGCAAGTCCACTCTGATCAAGATCGTCTCCGGACTGCACCAGCACACCGAGGGCGAGTTCCGCATCGACGGCACGCCCGTACGGCTGAACACCCCCCGCGAGGCGCTGGACCGCGGGATCGCCACCGTCTACCAGGACCTGGCCACCGTCCCGCTGATGCCCGTGTGGCGGAACTTCTTCCTCGGCTCGGAACTGACCCGCGGCCCTTGGCCGGTGCGCCGCCTGGACATCTCCGCGATGAAGCGGACCGCGGACGAGGAACTGCGGGCGATGGGCATCGTCCTGGACGACCTCGACCAGTCCATCGGCACACTGTCGGGCGGGCAGCGGCAGTCCGTCGCCATCGCGCGCGCCGTCCACTTCGGCGCGCGGGTGCTGATCCTGGACGAGCCGACCGCGGCGCTCGGCGTGAAGCAGTCGGGCGTCGTCCTCAAGTACATCGCCGCCGCCCGCGACCGGGGCCTCGGTGTCATCTTCATCACGCACAACCCGCACCACGCCTACATGGTCGGGGACCACTTCACGGTGCTCCGGCTGGGCACCCTGGAGCTCAGCGCGAGCCGTTCCGAGGTCACCTTGGACGAGTTGACCCACCACATGGCCGGAGGCGCCGAGCTGGCCGCACTCAAGCACGAGCTGTCCCAGGTGCGCGGCGTCGACGTGGAGGAACTGCCGGGAGTGGAGTACCTGAAGACCGTGAAGGATCCGGAGGACGCCTGAGCCGGGTCCGGGAGAGCCCCACGAAGACCCTGGAAGGGCGGCCCACCGTGCGGGGGGCCGCCCTTCCGCCGCCGAGGGGTGGCCCGGCAGCACGCCCCCTGCCTGACATGACGTCCATATGTCAGGACTAACTCTTGACGGTAGCCCCGTCGGCCAGCGAAGCTGCCAGCGGGACCGCGGGCTTCGCGGGCATCCGCACCGTCGCCGCACCGAGCACCACTTCCGAACCACCCGACCGGTCACCGCCGACCGGTGAGAGGAGCCCTCCTCATGACCGCCGCCTCCCCCGCCCTGGACCGGATCCGCGTCGGGTCCGCGCCCGATTCGTGGGGCGTCTGGTTCCCCGACGACCCGCAGCAGGTGCCGTGGCAGCGCTTCCTCGACGAGGTCGCCCGGTCGGGGTACGAGTGGATCGAGCTCGGCCCGTACGGCTACCTGCCGACCGACCCCGCCCGGCTCACCGAGGAGACCTCCGCCCGCGGCCTGAAGGTCTCCGCCGGCACCGTCTTCACCTCCCTGCACCGCGGCCCGTCGGTCTGGGACGCCACCTGGGAGCACGTCGGCCAGGTCGCCGCCCTCACGCAGGCCATGGGCGCCCGGCACCTCGTGGTGATCCCGTCCTTCTGGCGGGACGACAAGACCGCCGAGATCATCGAGCCGCACGAGCTCACCGCAGAGCAGTGGGGGCACCTCGCCTCCGGCATGGAGCGGCTCGGGCGCCAGGTCCGGGACACCTACGGCCTCGACATCGTCGTGCACCCGCACGCCGACACCCACATCGACACCGAGGAGCACGTCGCCCGCTTCCTCGACTCGACCGACTCCGGCCTGGTCAACCTCTGCCTGGACACCGGCCACTACGCCTACTGCGGCGGAGACAGCGTCAAGCTGATCGAGACCTACGGCGAGCGCATCGGGTACCTGCACCTGAAGCAGGTGGACCCGGAGATCCTGGCCGACGTCATCAAGAACGAGGTGCCCTTCGGGCCTGCCGTCCAGCGCGGCGTCATGTGCGAGCCGCCGGCGGGCGTCCCCGCCCTGGAACCGGTGCTGGCCGCCGCGCAGGGTCTGGGCGTCGACCTGTTCGCCATCGTCGAGCAGGACATGTACCCCTGCGAGCCCGACCGGCCGCTGCCCATCGCCCAGCGCACCCGCGCGTTCCTCCGCTCCTGCGGCGCCTGACGCCCCGCGCACGAAAGGGATGACACGCATCATGACGCAGCACGCACCCCTCGGGATCGCGGTCGTCGGGACCGGCAAGATGGGCGCCGACCACGTACGCCGCATCAACGACGTGATCAGCGGGGCCCGGGTGACGGCCGTCGTGGACGTCGACGCCGAGCGGGTCAAGGCCATCGCCGCCGGCATCGAGGGCTGCACGGCCTACACCGACCCGGCCGCCGCCATGGCCGCCGACGACGTCGACGCCGTCCTCATCGCCTCCCCCGGCTTCGCCCACGAGGCGGCGCTGCTGGCCGCCTTCACGCACGACCTGCCCGTGCTGTGCGAGAAGCCGCTCACCCCGGACGCCGCCTCGGCACTGCGCGTCCTGGAGGCCGAGCAGAAGCTGGGGCACCGACGGGTGCAGGTCGGTTTCATGCGGCGCTACGACGCCGAGTACCTGAAGCTCAAGGCCCTTCTCGACAGCGGTGAACTGGGCCGCCCGCTGATGGTGCACAACCGGCACCGCAACGCGAGCGTCCCGCCCGGCTACGTGAACGCCAACCTCATCAACGACTCGGTCGTGCACGAGATGGACGTGACCCGCTGGCTGCTCGGCCAGGAGATCACCGCCGTCACCGTGCTGCGCCCCCGCCCGTCCTCGAACGCGCCCGAGGGCCTGGACGACCCGCAGTTCGTGGTCTTCGAGACCGACGGCGGCGCGATCGTCGACGTCGAGATCAACGTCAACTGCGGCTTCGGCTACCAGGTGCAGGCCGAGGCCGTGTGCGAGCGCGGCAGCGCGCGCATCGGCGAGGCCCACGACCTGCTCGTCAACACCGCGGGCCGCTGGGGCGGCAGCATCGCCCAGGACTTCGTGGAGCGTTTCGTCGACGCCTACGACCGCGAGGTGCAGGCCTGGGTGGACGCCACCCGGCGCGGCGAGGTCACCGGGCCGAGCGCCTGGGACGGCTACGCGGCCGCGGCGGTCTGCGAGGCCGGCGTGCGGTCGCAGAACGAGGGCGGCCGGGTCGAGGTCGAGTTGATCGAGCGCCCCGCTTTCTACCGCTGAGGGGCGGCGGCGCGTCCCGGCCGATCCGGATCGGGCGCGGGCGCGGCGGTTCTCCCTGGCCGCCGCACCCGCGCCGCACCTCCCGTCTGTCCCCCGGAAGAAAGGCTCCCCGCTCATGCGCGTCGTCCTCGTCGGTGTCGGGCGTCTCGGGTCCTTCCACGCCGCGACCCTGCACGGGCACCCCGACGTCACCGAACTCGTCGTCGCCGACGCCGACACGGCGCGCGCCGCGGCGACGGCCGACCGGCTCGGCCCCGGCGCCCGTGCCGCGTGCTCCGTGGACGAGGCGTTCGCCGCGGGCGCCGACGCCGTCGTCATCGCCTCCGCCACCGCCGCCCACGCGGAGCTCATCTCGCGCGCGGTGCGCGCCGGGCTCCCCACGTACTGCGAGAAGCCCATCGCCCTGGACCTGGCCTCGACGGTCGCCGCGCTGCGCGAGGTGGAGGAGGCGGGCACCGTCCTGCAGATGGGCTTCCAGCGCCGCTTCGACCCCGGCTACCGCGCCGCCCGCGAGGCCGTGCGGGCGGGCCGGCTCGGCCGGCTGCACACGGTGCGCGCCATGACCTCCGACATGGCGCCGCCTCCGCCGGAGTTCGTACCACTGTCCGGCGGCCTCTACCGTGACTGCCTCATCCACGACTTCGACGCCACCAGGTGGGTGACGGGACGTGAGGTCGACGAGGTGTACGCCGTGGGCGCCAACGGCGGGGCCGCCTTCTTCCGCGAGGCGGGCGACGTCGACACCGCCGCGGCACTGCTGACGCTCGACGACGGCACCTTGGTGACGGCGACGTCCACGCGCTACAACGGCGCCGGTTACGACATCCGCATGGAGCTCGCCGGGTCGCTGGACCAGATCGCGGTCGGTGTGGGCGCCCGTACGCCGGTCACCTCGGTCGAGCCGGGCGCCGCACCGGGCGTGCCGGAGCCGTGGACCGGATTCGTCGACCGCTTCGGGGACGCCTACCGGGCCGAGATCGACGCCTTTGTACGGGTCGTCGCCGGGAAGGCCGTGAATCCGTGCGACGGGCGGGAGGCGCTGGCGGCACTCCTGGTGGCGGAGGCCTGCGAGGTCTCGCGTGCCGAGCGGCGCCCCGTCGCGATCGCGGAGATCGCCGAACTGGCCGCCGCCGGCGGGCCGGCCGCCTGAGGCACCCCGGTCCCGTGTCACCCGCCCGGGCGGGCCGGGTGGCGTCATCGGCCGCGACGGTGCTTGCTGGTCGTAGGTCGTTGCCGGGGTGCGTGCGTGCATGAAGGGCTCAGATGTCAGATACGGTCCGGGCCCTTCGCACACCACGTGCCGCTGGAGCGGTGGGCATCGCGTTCGCGATCCTGCTCGGCGCGGCCATCGTCCTGGTCCGGGTCGGGATCCCGGAGGGGCAGCACTACGCGGCGGGCGGCGGGCCGCTGGACGGCACCTCACGCCGGACGGTGCGTACCGCGCTCGCTCTCATCCCCTTCGCCGGGATCTTCTTCCTGTGGTTCATCGGGGCGGTGCGCGCGCACGTGGGGGACGCCGAGGACAGGTTCCTCGCCACCGTGTTCCAGGGCAGCGGGCTGATCTTCGTGGCGACCCTCTTCGGCGCCGCGGCCTGCGCCGGCAGCCTGCTGGCGACGGCCGACGCCGGGACGATGGGCGGCCCGCGACAACCCCAGTTGTGGTACTTCGGCGGGCACTTCACGTACAGCCTGCTGACGACGTTCGCGATGCGGATGGCCGCCGTGTTCGTGCTGTCCGCCTCCACCGTCGCGCTGCGCCTGGGCACCTTCCCGCGCTGGCTGGCGCTGCTGGGCTACCTGGTCGGCCTGACGCTGCTCTTCGTGGTGCCCAGCGTGGCGTGGGCGGAACTGATCTTCCCCATCTGGGCGTTCGTGGTGAGCCTGCACATCCTGGTGGCCGGCTTCCGGCGGGAGGCGCGGGCGCGGCTCGACGGCCAGGGCGAGCGGGACGGCCGGGACGACATCAGAACGGCCCGCTGAGGACACGGGCGGGGCGCGGGCCGGGGCGGGGCAGGGCAGGGCGCGGCGCAGGCAGGGCGAGGCGCGGGCCGGACGGGTGCGTGGGCCGGGCTAACGGCTTGAGGCCCGCACACGGATGCGGGCAGCATGCGGTGCGTGGCTCCTGTGACGATTCCCGCGTCCCTGCCCTTCGTGCGCAGCGTGAACGGTCTGCCCGGCGGCGCGCAGTGGCTGGCGCGGCTGCCCGCCCTCATCGAAGACGTCCGCGAGCGCTGGGCGCTGCGGCTCGGGCAGCCCTTCGGCGGCGGAAGCTGCTCGTGGGCGGCCGAGGCCTGGCTGCCCGACGGGAAGCCGGCCGTCCTCAAGGTGGGCTGGCCCCATCCGGAGGCGGAGGGCGAGGCGGCCGCCCTGCGGCTGTGGGACGGGCGGGGTGCGGTACGGGTGCACCGGTACGACGCGGGGCGGCACGCCCTGCTGCTGGAGCGCTGCGTACCCGGCGGCGGGCTCGGGGAGGCGGACGCCCTCACGCCCGAGGAGCGCCTGCTGACCGGCGCCGGGGTCCTGGCCGAACTGTGGCGGGCGGCCGCGACGGTGGACAGCGGGTTCGACCGACTGGCGGACGTCACGGCGGGCTGGGCCGTCCTCGTCGAGGAGCGGATGACGCGGCATCGGCCGCCCTTCGACCCTGGCCTGGTCGCCCTCGGCGTCCGGCTGCTGCGCGAACTGCCCCGTACCGCGGCCCGGGAGGTGGTCGTCCACGGTGACTTCAACCCCGGCAATGTGCTGGCCGCGACACGCCGGCCCTGGCTCGCGATCGACCCGAAGCCGATGACCGGCGACCCCGCCTACGACCCGTGGCCGTTGCTGGAGCAGATCGACCACCCCTTCGCGCATCCCGCTCCGGGGCGGGTGCTGGCCAGGCGGTTCGCCCTGGTCGGCGACGCGCTCGGGGAGGACACGGCCCGGCTGGCGGCGTGGGCGGTGGCCCGGCGGGTGGAGACCGCGCTGTGGCTGACCGAGCACGGCCGCCCCGGGGACGGTGTCGGCGTGATGCGGGAGGCGAGGACGCTGGCGGACCTCGCGGGGCTGTGAGTCCGCCCGGTCATGCGGTGGTGCGCCGCAGCAGGAGGGTGACGAAGCCGAACGTGCCCCGGTAGCCGTGCAGCCACTCCGTGCGGTGCCGGGCGGCCGCGTCGAGCGCCTGGCCGCTGTCGGGGTCGGCGGGGTGGTCGAGCGCCCAGGCGGCCAGGGAGCCGGTCCAGGACCACTCGTACGCCTCCCACTCCTGCCGTGTGCTGATGTGGCCGTACACGGGGGTCCAGCCGTCGGCGACGACACGGTCGACGGTGGTGGGCAGGTCGTCGAAGTCGCCCAGCATCTCCACGAGGGCGGGCGTGGGTTCCTCCTCCCAGAAACCGTCGCCGACGAGGACGTGGCCACCGGGAGCCAGGTGCTCGCGGACGGCGGACAAGGTCGCGGCCAGGCCGCCGAAGGCGTGGGTGGCACCCACGCTGAGAACCAGGTCGAAGGGCGAGGCGGAGGTGTGGAGGCGGGCGTCCTGCTCGTGCAGGACCATACGGCCGGCGACGTCGAGGGCGGCCGCCGTCCGGGCCGCCGTGTCCAGGGCCGCCGCATCGATGTCAACACCCTCCGCCGTCACCTTCGGGTGGTCGGCCAGGGCGCGCAGCAGCCAGGCCCCTTCGCCGCAGCCGAGGTCCAGTACGCGTTCGTCGCCCCGGCGCAGCGCGCGGTCGAGCAGGCCGCGCACGGAGGCGTCGTCGAGCGGCGCGGCTACGGGATGGTCGCTGTGGGCGATGCGGGAAATCCGTCGGCGGTCCATCGGCGCAGCCTTCCAGGCCCACCGTGTCACCGCATCCGGTTAATTCCCGCCGCGCGGGCAACGCGACGGAGCGGAATCGTGGTGTGCCATTTCAGAAGGGGTCGGAGGACCCAGGAGGGAACGAACAGCCCGTAAGGATCAAAGGGGCAGAGGGACAAAGGGGGGACGACGGACATGGCGAACACGATCGATGCCGGGACGGACGCGTACCGCTCCGCGGGGCGGGAGTCCCGGAGCCACCGCGGACGCTCAGCCGAAGCGCACCGGCAGGCGGCGGACACCGCGGATGAGCATGCCCGGCAGCCACTGGAGGGCATCCGGTTCGATGTCCAGTGCGAGGCCGGGGCAGCGTTCGAGCAGGGAGCCGATGGCGATGCGGCCTTCGAGGCGGGCCAGGGGCGCGCCCAGGCAGTGGTGGAGGCCGTGGCCGAAGGCGACGTGGCCACGCGCGTCACGGCGGATGTCGAAGCGGTCGGGCTCGCTGAAGCGGTCCGGATCGCGATCGGCCGAGGCGAGGGCGACGAGCACGGGCTCCCGGGCCGGGAGGACGGTGCCGGCGATCTCCACGGGCTCGGTGGTGAAGCGGTAGGTGGCGGTCTCGACGGGGCCGTCCCAGCGGAGCATCTCCTCGACCGCGCCCTCCAGGAGCCCCTGGTCGGCACGGAGAAGGGCGAGTTGGTCCGGGTGGGTGAGCAGGGCGCGGACGCCGTTGGAGATGAGGTTGACCGTCGTCTCGTGGCCCGCCACGAGCAGCAGGAAGGCCATGCCGCTGAGCTCCGACCGGGACAACCGGTCCCCGTCCTCGGCGACGGTGCGGATCAGGGCGCTCATCAGGTCGTCGCCGGGCGCGCAGCGCTTGTCCTCGATCAGCTCGTCCAGATAGGACGCAAGTTGCTCGAACGCTGCTCGCTCGGCCTCGGGACCGGTCGGCGCGACCACTTCGTTCGACCAGGCGCGGAACGCCGCGCGGTCCAGGTCCGGGATGCCCAGCAGCTCGCAGATGACGGTGATCGGCAGCGGATAGGCCAGGGCCTCGACGAGATCCGCCCGGGTGCCGGGCCCGCTGAGCACGGCGTCCAGCAGGCCGTCGGTGATCTCCTGCACCCGGGGGGCCAGTTGATCGATCCGCCGGGCGGTGAACTCGCGGGCGACGAGCTTGCGCAGCCGTGTGTGCTCGGGTGGATCGGAGGCGAGCATGTGCCGCCCCATGAGCTCCTCGTCGTAGGAGAGCCAGCCGAGCGCGCGGGCGTCCTTGGCCAGGCGGGGGTCGGTCAGCGCCGCCCGTGCCTGGTCGTGGCCGACGATCAGCCACAGCTCGCCCTCGGGTGTGCGCACGCGGTGCACCGGGCCGAGCTCGCGGAGCCGGGCGTAGACCGGGTAGGGGTCGGCGGTGAATTCCGCGCCGAGGGCCGTCAGGTCAACCGTGTCCATCCCTGCACGGTAACCCGGGGGCCACCCGCTCCGGGCGGTGCCCGGCGGTCCGGCGCCGTTTCCCGGCCACGGCCGTCCGCGGCGGCTTCGGGGACCATCGCGCCGCGGGCACCTACGGGAGCGCTGCTTCGTTGGCCCCATTGCCCACGCCGACGCGTGAACAGAGAAACCGAGGAGTTACCCCGTGGCCTTCTGGGACCGGCTCAAAGACACCACTGCCACCCTGCAGACGCAGCTTGTCGCCAAGAAGAACGACCTCAAGAGCGGCGCTTTCCGCGACGCGAGCATGGCGATGTGCGCCCTGGTCGCCGCGGCCGACGGCACCATCGACCCGTCGGAACGGGCGCGGGTCGCCCAGCTCATCACCACCAACGAGGTGCTGCAGAACTTCCCGGCGGCCGACCTGCAGCGGCGCTTCGACGACTACCTGAACAAGCTCACCGCCGACTTCGAGTTCGGCAAGGTCAGCGTGCTCCAGGAAGTCGCCAAGGCCAAGAAGAAGCCGGCCGAGGCGCGTGCCGTCGTCCAGATCGGCATCGTCATCGGCGGCGCCGACGGCAACTTCGACAAGACCGAGCAGGGCGTCGTCCGCGAGGCCTGCTACGCGCTGGACCTGGCCCCCGCGGAGTTCGATCTGTAGCAGGCGGCTCCCAGGCCGTGCCCACCGCCGCCACGGCGGGCCGGCCGGGTGTCAGACGATCACGGCGAGGACTGCCCCGAGGGCGCCGAGCGCACCCAGCACCAGGAGGGTCAGCACGAAGCCCGTCCTGCCGAGCGCGTCCGTCATGCGCCTGACGGAACCCTCCAGGAACGACTGCCCGTTCTGCCGGTCCCACTTCGCGTGGACGGGCCGGCCGACCCGCGCGCCGAGCGCGTGCAGGGGACGTACCGCCAGCAGGGACTCACTGCCGAGCAGGGAGGTGACGATCAGGAGCGGCCGGGCGCCGGAACCGACCAGACGGGCCCCGTCCAGGCCGGACCCGGGCTGTGCGCAGCGGTGTTCGAGGTCCGCGAGCATGCCGGCGGCCGCCACGCGGCCGGCCGGGGAGTCGGGGAGGAGCCGGATCTCGTTCGGGCCCGGCAGCGGCACCGCCTCCGGCGCGCACGCGCGGGCGCGTTCCAGCAGGGCGTCCCAGCCGGAGGCGTCGACGGCGAAGCCCGCGGTGCCCGCCGGGTGGCCGTGGGCCACGGGCAGGTCCCGGTCCATGCCGCCGGTGAGGAACAGCCGGGCGACCGCGAGCAGTTCGGGCGGCGGCTGTCCCTTGTTCCCCACCCCGGGGCCGGTACCGAGCAGCAGCAGCCGGATGGGGCGGCGCATGTGGTCGCCGGAGTCGTCCCCGGTGCGCAGCCCGGTCAGCAGAAGGACCCACAGGGGCCGGCCGCCCGCGCCGTCCTTGAGGGCGTACAGGAGGAGGGACGACTTGGTGTCGTCGACGAGGTCGTTGACGGAGCGGCCGGCGCAGCCGCGCAGCAGCACCTCGGGGTCGGCGCCCGGGGCCCCGCCCGCGGGCAGCCAGGTGTAGCCCTGCTCGGGGAGCCGGCCGCGCGAGTGGAAGGACCAGGCGACGGTCACGCCCGGCCCCTGGCGGCCACGGCGGCCGAGCTCAGGTGCGGGTGGTCCTGGACCACGTGGACCCCGTCGCGTTCGGAGCCCGCCTTCGCGAACGCCGCGACGGCCTCCTGGAGAGCGAGGTCCGTGCCGAACACCTCGTCGACCGCCTCCCGCCAGAACCCGCGCCTGCGGCGGTACTCCCCGAGGACGAAGCGCAGCGCGTACCGCAGCGGCTGGTCGGTGTCCACGGGGCGGTACGGGGCGCCCGGAGTACGACTGCGGTAGTGGAACTGCACGCCGCCGCCCGGTGTTTCCTTGATCGTGGAGAAGACGATGGAGCCGGTGGTCTGCACGGGCGTGATGACGCAGCCCACGCGCGGGCGGACATCGGCGTGGGCGATGTAGTCCAGCAGCGGGCGGTAGCCCTCGCGCACCCGTTCCATCAGGGCCTCGGTCCCCTGGCGGGTGGCGACCCAGCGCTCGCACTTCAGCGGCACGATGATCAGCAGGCGCGGCCGCTGCTCGTCCTCGACGAGCAGTTCCTTGATCCGCTCGTACATCAGGTGCGGGAGGTTGATGCGCTGGTGGTACTCGCCGTCCAGAGCCATGAGCGCGGGCGTGTCGACGGCGAGGACCACGACGGGGCTGTCGTGGAGCGAGGCCCGCACCTTGCGCCCCACCGGGCTGCTGTCGAGGTCCCGCAGCACCTCGCCCGCGTAGTCGGTGAAGCACATCCGGAAACGCGGCTTGCGGCCCTTGCGGCCGACCGCGATCTCGTAGCGGTGGACGTCGGTGGTCGTGGTCTGCTCGATGCCGCCGCGGACCTGCACGGAGCGGGAGAGCGACTCCAGCACCGAGACCGCGTCGGTGAGCTTGGCGGCGGTCTCCCCCACCGGGGTGAGGTCGAGGTCCGTGGCCCCGGTGACCGAGGGGTACTGGACGTACATGGAGGCCAGCAGGGACGTCTTGCCCGCTCCTGAGGGGCCGAGCATGCCGACGTCGAGTACGTGGCGGCCGGACTCGATCATGCCGCGGCCTCCTTCCCGGCGGCCGCGCCGCCCCCGGTACCGGCGGTGGTGCGGGACCCCAGCGACCGGACGGCCTCGGACCAGCGCCGCAGGTGCGCCGCGTCCTCGGCGAGGGCCGCGAACCGGCCGGGCCAGATCTCGGCCCGTACGTCCTGGTAGAACACCCGCCACTCCTCCTTGGTCCCGGCCGCCGAGATCACCCGGTCGTGGAACTCCTCCACCAGGGAGAAGACCGCCGCGCTCGGTTCGGCGAGCACCTTGTTCAGCTCGCCGCGGCAGGCGAACAGTGCCTCGTCGTAGGCGACTTCCAGCATCTCCCGTACTTCCTGACCGCTGGGCGCCCGGTCGTGCGGGAAGGGCATGGTGGGGCTGTCGGCGTGCAGCCCGTCCAGGCAGGTGCGCACCCGGTGCTGGAGCATGCCGCGGTACGACAGCTCGAAGCCGGCCAGCAGTTCCAGCGCGTAGCGGATCTCGCTGCCGCCTTCCTGCCGCACGCGGGGGATGCGCTCGGCGGTGCGCAGCAGGAACTCCCGGCCCTCCGCCCCGCCGAGTCCGGCCAGACCGCCCAGGCTGCCCGGACCGCGCAGCACACCGGCGACCTCCTCCTGCATGCGGCCGGTGCGGGCGTGCAGGGCGACGTCGCACTCCAGGAAGCGCCGGGAGAGCCGGGCGCGGGACTCGTTGAGGTACTTGGCGTAGGCGACGCTGAGGCCGCCCTCGGCGTCGGCGCGCGCGGTCAGCTGGGCGACCGTGGGGTGGCCGGGGTCGTTCTGCGCGGCGTCGAGGATCTCCTCGACGGCGTCGGCGAGCAGGCCGTCGGTCAGGTCGCGGTCCTCGCGCAGGCTCCGTACGAGAGCGGCCAGGGCGTTGGCCATCTGCTCGTAGGTCTGCTCGAACAGGCCGTTGAAGGGCAGGAACCAGATCTCCGATGGCTGGGCCAGGTCGGCGAGCCGGCCCGCCCGGTCGGCCAGCCGTGCGGTGCGCTCACGCAGTTCGGCCAGTTTCTCCGCGCGTTCGGCCAGGTGCTGCTCGTCCAGCTCGTCGAGGTGGGCCACGAGGTGGTCGAGCACGCCGTCGGTCATGGCGGCGACCTCCTCCGGCCGGGTGCAGTCCACGATGTGCGCCGCGGCGACCTGGAAGCGGGAGGCCGGCAGCCACTCGTCGACCATCTTGCGGGCGTTGGCCGTGTTGTCGCCCGCGGGTCCGGTGACCCGGTTGACCACCAGGAAGGAGCAGCGCGCGAGTTCGGCGCCGGGCAGCCCGTCGCGGACGTGGTCGTAGAGCTGGTGGTCGTAGGTGTCGACGCCGTCGCCGAGCGGGTCGGGGCGGCGGACGAAGACCACCACGTCGATCTCGTCCCGCAGCGCGCCCACGATGCGCTGCGCGTCCTGAAGATTGGTGTCGCCGAGGCCCGGGAGGTCGATCAGCGACAAACCGGTCCAGTCCTGCTGCGCGAAGTGCGTGGTGATGCGGACGTGCCGGACCGCGCGGAAGGCGTGGTAGCGCTGCTCGTCCTGCTCGTCGGACTGGGCGACGAACTCGCGGATGCGCTCCGGGCCGATGGGATGGGGCGAGCTCGTCGTCAGGTAGTGGCGGTACTCCGGCAGCGCGGTGTGGAAGGCCGCCAGGTGCCCGTAGCGGCTGCCCTCGACGGCGCTGTCGCCCTCGGGCGCCGGGGGGAGGGGGCGGGCGAACTCCGTCAGGGTGGTGGGGGCGGGGCCCAGGCCGAGTTCGGCGTAGTAGGGCGCGATCACCTCGTGGAGGAAGGAGCGTTCGGTGTGCAGGAAGACCTGTGCCCGGGTGGGCGCGCCGTCCTCGTGGCGCAGCACGCTGGTCACGCCGGTGCAGAAGCCGCCGTCACCCGTGGGCACTTCCCGGTCCGACAGTCCGGTCAGGCTCCTGATCATGCGGCTCTTGCCCTGCCGGGCCCGCCCGATGACGCCCACGTTGAGGGTGGCGCGGCGGAAGCGCGACGCCGCGGCCTCCATCACGGCCGCCTCGGTGGGCAGTTCCTCCAGGAGGTCGCCCAGTTCGGCGCCGAGGGCCAGCAACCGGTCCTGTGCCTCGTCGGGCACCAGGGCCAGCATCTCGGTGCGGAGCGCGTCGAGTTCGCGCAGCCGGTCGAGCGTGTCCGTCGCCCACGCGTGGGCGCCGTCCAGCGACTCGGCCCGCCGGGCCCGCCGGAGCCGGATCTCCTCGATCCGTTCGGCACGTGACATCGTCTCCCCCGTCCCTGGACGCCTGCTCCCCTGCTCCCCCGGACGCTGCCGATGATGTCACCGAGGCAGCGGAAGCGTCCGGTGTTTGCCGGAGCCGATCGCGCGGGGCGACGGGAGCGGCGCCACCACTGGACGGTTTCCCGGCGCACACCGCGTGGACCGGACGTGCGTGGCCGCGGGGTGAGGGCCGACCGGTGGACAACGGCCTTCAGACGTCCGGACCAGGGAGGAGACCGGGACGGCGCGACGAACGCCGCCGGATCATGACCACGCCCGCCGCATGACGGCCGCCCCGGCGGGAATTGCCCCCCACGGCTGCTACAACCCTGGGCGAACACCGCGTGTCTTCTGGGTGACAGAACACCGGGCGTTTCCGGCAGGACACCACCGACCGCGGGCGATCGACGCGGACGCGAGAAACGCCGGGGCAATCCGGGAGACCAAGGAGGTTCTTCGGTGCGTCACATCAAGAGCGCGGCCCTCATGGCCGCAGGACTCCTCGCCCTCGGCGGCGGCGCCCTGTTCACGGCACCCGCCGCACAGGCGGACGTGCCCTTCCCGTCGATCGGATGGCAGCAGCACAACTGCGACTTCGACGGCAACGGACACGACGACGTGCTGATCGGCGCGCCCGGCGCCACCGTGTCCGGGGCCAAGGGCGCCGGGTACGTCACCGTGCAGTACAGCGGGTCGGGTGGCCTCAGCACCACCAGGAGATCCGTCCTCAGCCAGAACACCTCGGGCGTCGCGGGCGCCGCCGAGGCCGGTGACGGCTTCGGACGGGCCGTGGCCACCGGCGACCTGGACAACGACGGCTACGACGACGCGATCGTCGGCATCCCCGGCGAGGACGTCGGCACGCTCACCGACGCCGGCGGCGCCGTCGTCTTCTGGGGGTCCTCGACCGGACTGCACGGCGGCGACAGCACCTGGCTGCAGGACCCCGCACAGCCTCGGGCCGGCGCGAACTTCGCGCGGGCCGTCGAAGCCGCCCGGTACTTCGCCCCGGATCCCTCGGACCCCGACGCCGACCCGCGGGACAGCATCGCCGTCCTGGAGAACGACTCCCTGCTGTTCTTCACCGTCGAGCCGGGGACGGCCGCCGCGCCGCGCCTGCAGCGGGCGGGGAGGGGGGTCCGTGCCCTCGACCGGACGGCGCAGGACACCGGCGTCGCCCTGCGAAGCCTCAGCCACGGCAACTACAACGAGGACTCGTGGGCGGACCTGGCGATCTCCGGGGTGACCACCGGCGACCAGCCCGGAATCGGCGTCACGCAGGTGCTGCACGGCGCGCCCGCTGTCGAGAATCTCGGCGACGGCGGGACCTTCCGGGGCGGGCCCGCGGTCGTCTCCAGCGACTTCAACCACGACGGTCAGGACGACCTGGCCATCGGCGACACTGGCGCGGGCTCGGCGCTCGGCGGCTCCGTCTCCGTCTACCTGGGCAGGGGGGACTTGTCGGGCCTCGACCCCGTCCCGGCGCAGACGTGGACCCAGGACTCGGCCGGTGTCCCCGGCGTCGCCGAGGCCGGCGACCGCTGGGGCGCCGAGTTGTCCTCCGGCGACACCAACGGTGACGGCCGCCCCGACCTCGCCATCGGTGCCCCCGGTGAGGACATCGGTTCCGTCGCCGACGCCGGCGCGGTCTGGACCCTGCGCGGCGCACCGGGCGGACTCACCGCCACGGGAGCGCGCAGCTTCGACCAGAACAGCGCCGGTATCCCGGGCACGGCGGAGACCTCCGACCGCTGGGGCGCCCAGATCCGGCTGATCGACGCCGACAAGGACGGCCGCTTCGGCCTCTTGGCGGCGGCCCCGGGCGAGAACACGAACGACGGTTTCGTCTGGGTCCTCCCCGCGTCGGCGTCCGGGCTGGTCGCCAAGGGCTCGTGGACGTACGACGGTGCGGCCCTCGGCGCGTCGTCGGCCAACGCGCAGTTCGGCACGGCGGTCGACGAATAGCCCGAGGCCGGAGGCAGGGTGTGACGCGGCTCGCGGGAGGACCGGGTGCCGCGTCCGCCGGCCGCGCCACGTGCGGGATGCTCACGTCGTGGACGGATCGTCCCGGTGTCCGGCCCGACGGTCGCCGCGATGCCCGTCCGGGAATCCGGTGGACGTCTCGTGGACGTCCGCCGCGGCGGCTCGCCGCATGTCGGCACACGCAAGCAGGAGTCGGCGGACACCGGCACCCACCCCGCGGGACAGCGGCCCGGAGCGGCCGCTCGAAGCTCGGGCAGGTGTTTCCGCGGGGCTTGCGCCTGCTGTTCGTCGAGGACCACCTACCGCCCTTGCTCCGGACGGGTACGTCGCGGCCCAGGTCTTCCGGCGGTGCGACGGGCCCGTCCATGCGGCGGCGAGCCGCTGCGTGCTCAGTGCCGGCGCGGCTGTCGAGCTCGCCTTGGCCGACGCCGGCGGACACGAACCGGACCTGGGTACGGAAGCGGGGGCGCCTGCGGCTCCCGGGCCCTCGGCGTCGGCGAAGAGGCCGGTGCCGAACGGACACTGCCGGTGGCCGTGCTCACGGCCACGGGCCAGGTCAACCACCCGAAGGATCAGGGGCACCGGTCCTGTGCGACCGCCACCGGGCTCCGGTCACCGGGCAGGGCGCGCTCCACGGTCCGCAGGGGATCACGCCGCGCCGCCGGCCGCCCCGGCTAGGCCGCGCCCTCCGCGGCGGCGCGCAGGGCGTCCAGGACGGGGCACAGCAGCGGGTGGTCCTCGGCGCCGCGACGGACGGCGGCGAAGACCCGGCGGGTGGCGACGACGTCGTGGACGGGACGGACGGCGACCCCGGACAGGTCCATGTCGCGCAGCGCCGTGCGCGGGACGAGGGCGACGCCCGCACCCGCCGCGGCGAGGGCGACGACGGCGCGGAAGTCGTCGGAGGAGTGCTCCAGGCGCGGCTGGAAGCCGGCGTACTCGCAGGCGAGGACGACCACGTCGTGGCAGGGGTTGCCTGGGTAGGGCCCGATCCATGTCTCGTCGGCGAGATCGGCGACGCGGACGGTCGCGGTCGCGGCGTCCGCGAGCGGGTGGCCGGCCGGCACCACCGCGTCGAAGGGCTCGGCGTACAGCGGGACGCGCGCGAGCCGCTGGTCGTCGGCGCTCGGGGCGCCGCGGTACTCGACCGCGACGGCTATCTCGGCGCGGCCGTCGAGCACCATCGGCAGCGACTCGTCGCCCTCGGCGTCGCGGACCCGTACCCGGATGCCCGGCGCCGTGCCGCGGAGCGCCGTGATCGCGGGGGCGAGCACGAGCGCGATGCCGGTGGCGAAGGAGGCGACGGTGACCTCTCCGGCCGCGCCGGAGGTGTACGCGGCCAGCTCGGCCTCGGCCCGCTCCAGCTGGGCCAGGACGGCGTTGGCGTGCGTGAGCAGGATCTCACCGACGGGGGTGAGCCGGACGCCCCGGCCGCCGCGTTCCAGCAGCCGGTGACCGGTCTCGTTCTCCAGCGCGGCGAGCTGCTGGGAGACCGCGGACGGCGTCAGGTACAGCGCGGCGGCCGCGGCGGTCACCGTCCGGTGGTCCGCCACGGCCCGCAGGGTCCGCAGCCGTCGTGCGTCAATCACCCATTCATCCTGCCAGGGCCTCGCGCGAGGCGATGAACGCGGCCACCGCCTTCTCGACGTCCGCGGTGGAGTGCGCGGCCGACAGCTGCACGCGGATGCGGGCCTTGCCGTGCGGCACGACGGGGTACGAGAAGCCGATCACGTAGACGCCGCGCTCCAGCAGCAGGTCGGCCATCCGGCCCGCCTCCGCGGCGTCGCCGATCATGACCGGCGCGATGGGGTGGTCGCCGGGCAGGATCTCGAAACCGGCCTCGGTCATGCGGGTGCGGAACAGCGCGGTGTTCTCCGCGAGGCGGGCGCGCAGCTCCTCGGAGTCCTCGATCAGGTCCAGGACCTTCAGCGAGGCGGCGGCGATCACCGGAGCGAGCGAGTTGGAGAACAGGTACGGGCGCGAGCGCTGGCGCAGCAGCGCGACGATCTCCGCGCGGGCGGCGACGTAGCCGCCGGAGGCACCGCCGAGCGCCTTGCCGAGGGTGCCGGTGAGGATGTCGACCCGGTCCATCACGCCGTGCAGCTCGTGGGTGCCGCGGCCGCCGGGGCCGGTGAAGCCGACGGCGTGCGAGTCGTCGACCATGACCATGGCGTCGTAGCGGTCGGCGAGGTCGCAGATCTCGCGCAGCGGGGCCACGTAGCCGTCCATCGAGAAGACGCCGTCGGTGACGATCAGGCGGCGGCGGGCGTCGCCGGCCTCCTTCAGACGGGCCTCCAGCTCGGCCATGTCGCGGTTGGCGTAGCGCAGGCGGCGGGCCTTGGACAGCCGGATGCCGTCGATGATGCTGGCGTGGTTCAGGGCGTCGGAGATGACCGCGTCGCGCTCGTCGAGCAGGGTCTCGAAGACGCCGCCGTTGGCGTCGAAGCAGGAGCTGTACAGGATCGTGTCCTCGGTGCCGAGGAAGGCCGACAGCCGCGCCTCCAGCTCCTTGTGGACCTCCTGCGTGCCGCAGATGAAGCGCACGGACGCCATGCCGTAGCCCCAGCGGTCCAGCGCCTCCTTGGCGGCGGCGGTGACCTCGGGGTGGTCGGCCAGGCCCAGGTAGTTGTTGGCGCAGAAGTTGAGCACGTCACCGGGGCGGCCGCCGGACGTGACGCCGACCGTCGCGCTCTGCGGTGTGCCGATCACGCGCTCGGGCTTGAACAGGCCCGCCTCGCGGATCTCGTCGAGGGTGCCGCGCAGGTCGTCGCGGACGGAGTCGAACATGGGGGTCTCCCGTGGGGTTTCCGGGCCGATCGGAGTGTTGGGGCGGGGCGGCACAGCCGGTCGCCGCGGAGGTTCGAGATCCTCCGCGGCGCGCACCGAGCCACAAGGAATCAAGCAGTCCAGTCGAGGACGATCTTGCCGCAGCGGCCGCCGGCGGCCTCGTCGAAGGCGGCGTCGAAGTCGCGGTGGGAGTAGCGGCCGGTGACCACGGGCGCGAGGTCGAGGCCGCCCTCCAGCAGGACGGACATCGCGTACCAGGTCTCGAACATCTCGCGGCCGTAGATGCCCTTGATGGTGATCATCGAGGTCACGATCTTGGCGAAGTCGACCGCGAACTCCTGCGACGGCAGGCCCAGCATCGCGATGCGCCCGCCGTGCGTCATGTTGTCGATCATGTCGCGCATGGCCTCGGGACGGCCGGACATCTCCAGCCCGATGTCGAAGCCCTCGCGCAGGCCGAGTTCGCGCTGTCCCTCGGCGATGGTGGACTCCGCGACGTTCAGGGCGAGGCTGACGCCGATCTTGCGGGCGAGGTCGAGACGGTAGTCGCTGACGTCGGTGATGACGACGTGGCGCGCGCCGGCGTGCTTGGCCACGGCGGCGGCCATGATGCCGATCGGGCCGGCGCCGGTGATCAGTACGTCCTCGCCGACCAGCGGGAAGGACAGCGCGGTGTGGACGGCGTTGCCGAAGGGGTCGAAGATCGCGGCGATGTCGAGGTCCACGGGGACGCGGTGCACCCAGACGTTGGACGCGGGCAGCGCCACGTACTCGGCGAAGGCGCCGTTGCGGCCGACGCCGAGGCCGATGGTGTTGCGGCACAGGTGGCGGCGGCCCGCGAGGCAGTTGCGGCACTTGCCGCACACCAGATGACCCTCTCCGCTGACGAGGTCGCCGGTCGTGATGTCGGCGACGTCGGAGCCGACGGCCGCGACCTCGCCGACGAACTCGTGGCCGAGGACCAGCGGGGTGCTCACGGCCTGCTGGGCCCAGCCGTCCCAGGAACGGATGTGCAGGTCGGTGCCGCAGATGCCGGTCCGCAGCACCTTGATGAGGACGTCACCGGGGCCCATCTCGGGCTCGGGGACGTCCCGCAGCCACAGGCCGGGCTCGGCCTTCTCCTTCACCAGTGCCTTCACTCTTGCGACTCCTGCCGGCAGACGATGTGGCCCGGTCCGCACGGGGAACGCGGACCGGGCACGGAAGGGACCCGGGGCGGAGCGGCGGTGCCCGTCGGCGCCTGCTCGCGCGGTGCGCCGGGCACACAGCAATCTGCCCGGCTTCGGGCGTTCAGTCCATCGATCTTTTCTTAAGCTCGGCAACAGCGCAGCTTCACGCTCGCCCGTCAGGGGGGCGCGGGGCGGCTCAGCGGGGGGCGAGCGCCGCCAGTTGAGCGACGATGGCGTCGGTGTCCTGGAAGGTCAGCCCGATGCGGGCGACGTGCTTCCAGCGCACGATCCCCTCCGCGTCGACGATGAAGACCGAGCGCTTGAGGCCGAGTCCGGGCATCGAGATGCCGTAGGCCTTGACCACCGAACGGTCGGTGTCGGCGAGCAGCGGGAAGCGCAGGTCGCGCTTGCGGGCGAAGTGCTCGTGGCTGTCGAGGTCGCTGAGGTTGATCCCCCACACCGTGGCGCCGAGGTCGCGGAAGCGGTCCAGGTCGGAGGTGTAGGAACACAGCTGCTTGGTGCAGACGGCCGAGTCGTCGCCGGGGTAGAAGGCGAGCACGACCGGGGCCCCGCGCTGTGCGGACAGGGAGTACTCGCCGCGCTCGGCGCCGGCGTCGGTGAGCAGCACCCCGGAGAGGGTGAAGTCGGGGGCGGGGGCGCCGATCTCGGGCACGGCCATGGGTGGGGGTCCTCTCGTACGGCGGGGCGGGCACGGTGCGCGGCCGGGGGCGGCGGCGCCCGGACGGCTCCGGGTGACACGGAAGTACAGGCAGAGACAGAACGTTCGTTCTTGCCGGGACACTACGCGCGCCCGTCCGCTACCGTCAAGGACATGAGCGCCCCGCCCGTCGCCCCACTCGCCCCCTCCGAGGCCACCGTGCCCGCCGGCGCCCCGCCCCGCGAGCGCATCCTGGCCACCGCGTCCCGGCTGTTCTACGCCGAGGGCATTCACGCGGTGGGCATGGACCGGATCGTCACCGAGGCGGCGACCACCAGGGCCACGCTCTACCGGCACTTCACCGGCAAGGAACAGCTCGTCCTGAGCTACATCCAGACCACGGACCGGCAGATCCGCGCCTACACCGAGGGCGCCCTGCACGGACTCGGCGCACGGGAGGCGCTGCTCGGCGTGGCCGGCGCGCTGGGCGACCAGCTGTGCGCGCCGGGGTTTCGCGGCTGCCCCTTCCTCAACGCCGCCGCCGAGTACCCGGACCCCGCCGACCCCGTGACGCGCGCCATCGTCGCCCACCGCACCTGGCTGCGCGAACTGGTCGAGCGCCTGCTGGCCGAGGCGGGCGCGCCGGAGCCGGCCGAGGACGCCGCGACGCTCATGATGCTGCGGGACGGCGCGGCGATGACGGCCGCGCTGAGCGACCCGCAGACCGTGCGGGCCGCCCTGGACCGGGCCCTGCGCAAGGTCCTGGAGGCCGCCGGGGTGGTGTGAGCGGCACCCCGCACCGGCAGCAGGCACGGCAGTGCCGGCGGGCGATTCAGCCCGCGTGGGTGGAGAACAGACCGCCCGTCGGGCCCTGCTTGTCGCCGCCCTGGGCCTTCTTCAGGGCGTTGGCCAGGCCCTCGATGGTCATGGACTGCAGGATGACGCGGCCGTTGCCCTCCAGCGTGGCCAGGGACAGGCCCTCGCCACCGAGGACGGCGTTCATGATCCCCTGGCGGTTGAGGCCGCCGATGCGCTGCACGCCGTAGCGGATGCCCTCCTCGAAGGCGACGATGCAGCCGGTGTCGACCTCGATGCGGCCGCCGAAGTCGGCGGGGTTGAGGTCGATGAAGTTGCCCGCGCCCGCGATGATCACCGTGCCGCGGCCGGTGAACTTCTCCAGGATGAAGCCCTCGCCGCCGCTCATTCCGCTGCGGCCGCCCTGGAAGGCGATGCCGAAGTCGACGGTGGACTCGGCCGCCACGAAGGCGTCCTTCTCGGCGAACCAGGCGCGCGAGCCGTCCAGCTCCAGGGCCCGCATCTCGCCGGGCAGGACCCCGGCGAAGCCGACGGTGCCCTCGCCGCCGCTCGCGCTGAAGTACTGGAAGGCGATGCTCTCGCCGGCGAGTACGCGCTGGCCGACCTGCATCGCGGTGCCCATGGCCTGGCGGAGCATGCCGCCCATGCCGCCCCCGCCGCCCTGGGCCTGCTGCTGTCCGCCGCCTCCGGGCCCGGCGAGCCGCGTGTCCATGCTCACGTTCGCGGTCTTGAAGAGGAACTTGCCGGCCTCGCAGTAGACGGTCTGGCCGGGCTGGAGGGTGCACACGGCCATCTGCATGGCGTTGCCGACGATCTGCTGCTTGAGGGTCACCGCGGTCTCCGGGTCTTTCTGGGGGTGTGCTGCTCAGTGTGCTGCTTCAGGCGGACGTCCCTGACAACGACCGACCCGGACGATTCGGTTCCGCCTGCTCCTCGGACCGCGCCGCGGGGGCGGGCAGCCGGCCCCCGGCGTCCAGGAAGCGGGCGAGCGGCAGGGTGGCGGCGCCGACCGTGACCGCGTCGGGGCCGAGCAGTCCGAGCTCGATCGAGGTCTGGGCGCACGGGTGGTGCAGCGCGTACGCGGCCGTGGCCTCCCGGACGGCGGGCAGCAGCCGGGGACCGATCATCA
This sequence comes from Streptomyces sp. NPDC088354, assembly GCF_044753585.1. Taxonomy (NCBI): domain Bacteria; kingdom Bacillati; phylum Actinomycetota; class Actinomycetes; order Kitasatosporales; family Streptomycetaceae; genus Streptomyces; species Streptomyces sp. NPDC088354. Next base: position 81,712 of record NZ_JBIVNJ010000023.1, read on the forward strand.
GACCGGTCCAGCCGGCGAGCACGATCCGCTCGGGGTTGAAGAGGTTGACCAGGTCGGCGATGCCCGCGCCGAGGTACTCCGCGGTCTCGTCGAGCAGTTCCACGGCCGTGCGGTCGCCGGACTCGGCCGCGGCGACGAGCGCGGCGATCGCCGCCTCCTCGCTGACCCCGGCCGGGGCGGCCGCGCCCCAGCGGTCGATGAGCGCCTCGGCGCCGACGTAGGCCTCCAGGCAGCCGCGGGCCCCGCAGCGGCACAGCCGCCCGCCGACCTGGAGGGTGGTGTGGCCCCACTCGCCGGCGCTGCTGCTCGCGCCGCGGTACGGCTTGCCGTCGGCGACGACGCAGGCGCCGACCCCGGAACCGAGCAGGGCGATCACCGCGTTGCGCGCGCCGCGGCCGGCCCCGAACCACAGCTCGGCCTGGCCGAGGGTCTTGGCGCCGTTGTCGATGTGGAGGGGCAGGTCGGTGCCCTCGGCCAGCAGCGCGCCGAGCGGGACGGCGTCCCAGCCGATGGTCTGCCCGTGCACGACGGCGCCGGCTCCGCCCGCGTTCTGCTCGACGATGCCGGGCACACCGACCCCGACGCCGAGGACGTGCGCGGGGTCGACGCGGGAGTCCTCCAGGACCGCCGAGAGCCCCTCGAGCATCAACTGCACGACCAGGGCCACATCGTGGCCGCTGTCGGCCAGCGGCCGTTCGGTGGAGGACAGTTCGGTCAGCGCGAGGTCGAACAGGGTGACCCGCACCCCGGTCTCCCCGACGTCGACCCCGATGACGAAGCCGTGCCGGGGTGCCACCTTCAGCATCACCCGGGGGCGGCCGCCGTCGGACTCGACCGAGCCGGCCTCCTCCACGACGCCGTCCCCGATGAGCTCCGCGACCACGTTGCTGATCGACCCCGTGCTGAGACCGGTGTCCCTGGCCAACTCTTGACGGCTGAGGGGGCCTTCGAAGTAGAGATGGCGCAGGATCGCCGAACGGTTGCCCCGCCGCAGGTCACGGACGGTGCGCTTGCTTCGGTCTGCCATGGTGACTCCCTCCCCGGTGAATCTATCGCTGCGCCAAGTCTTGACGCCAGGTTTTCTCAGACGTTAAATCACGCCTTGAATTAAGGCGTGACGCTCTTCACATCCCGAAGCCATCACCCCCTGAGAGGGTCCCCGGTCATGCACATCACCCGTACGACGGCCGCCGCCGCAGTCGCGGCCGCGCTCATCGCATCCGCCACCGCCTGCGGCGGCGGCTCCTCGACCGACGGCAGCGGCGACGGCGGCTCCAAGACGCTCACCTACTGGGCCAGCAACCAGGGCAGCAGCCTGGAGAACGACAAGGAAGTCCTGGAGCCCGAGCTCAAGAAGTTCGAGAAGCAGACCGGCATCAAGGTCAAGCTCGAGGTCGTCCCCTGGTCCGACCTCCTCAACCGGATCCTCGCCGCCGCCACCTCCGGGCAGGGCCCCGACGTGCTCAACATAGGCAACACCTGGTCCGCGTCGCTGCAGGCCACCGGCGCGCTGCGGCCCTTCGACGCCAAGGCGTTCGACGCCATCGGCGGCAAGGACCGCTTCGTCGGCGCGGCGCTCGGCGCGACCGGCGCCGAGGGCAAGGACCCCGCCGCCGTCCCGCTGTACTCGCTCGCGTACGGGCTGTACTACAACAAGAAGATGTTCGCCGACGCGGGTATCGCCGCGCCGCCGGCCACCTGGGACGAGCTCGTCGCGGACGGCAAGAAGCTGACCAAGGGCGGCAAGTACGGCCTCGCGGTCGAGGGCGGCAACCTCTCGGAGAACGTCCACCACGCCTTCGTCTTCGGCAAGCAGCACGGCGCCGACTTCTTCGACGCCTCCGGCAAGCCGACCTTCACCACCCCCGAGGCGGTCGCGGCGGTCAAGCAGTACATCGACTTCATCGCCAAGGACAAGATCGCGGCCCCCGGCAACGCCGAGTACGCCGCCAACCAGTCGGTCGCCGACTTCGCCACCGGCAAGGCGGCCATGCTGCTGTGGCAGGCCGCGGGCTCCTCGCTGAAGTCCCACGGGATGAAGCCCGAGGACTACGGCGTCGCCCAGGTGCCGTTCCAGACCAAGGGCGCCACCGGTGACACCGCCGTCAACTCGATGGTCGCCGGCATCAACCTGGCCGTCTTCAAGAAGACCAAGAACGTCGACGGCGCCCTGAAGTTCGTGAAGTTCATGACCAGCGACGACGAGCAGAAGATCCTCAACGGGACCTACGGCTCGCTGCCGCCGGTCAAGGCCGCCCAGTCCGACCCCGCCTTCTCCACCCCGGACCTGAAGGTGCTCGCCGACGCCCTCGCCAACAGCGCGGCGCCGCTCCCGCAGGTCGCGAACGAGAGCCAGTTCGAGACCACCGTCGGCACCGCGATGAAGGACCTCTTCGCCGAGGCCGCCGCCGGGCACCCGGTCACCGACGACACCGTCAAGGCCGCCCTCGAGAAGGCCCAGCAGCAGATGCCGGCCTCGTGAGCGTGAAGCAACCCATGACCACCACCGTGCCGCCCGTACGGCACAGCTCGAAGTCTCCTTCCTCCGGCGGCCGGCGGGCCGCCGGGGGAAGGCCCCGCAGGCGCCTGCTCTCCGCGCGGGTGCGTCGCGGCTCACTGCCGTACGTGCTGCTGCTGCCCGCGCTCGCGCTGGAGCTGCTGATCCACCTGGTGCCGATGGTCGTCGGCGTCGTGATGAGCTTCAAGGAGCTCACGCAGTTCTACATCGGCGACTGGTCGGCGGCGCCCTGGAAGGGCCTGGACAACTACCGCGTGGCGGTGGACTTCAACGCGCCCGTCGGCAAGGACCTGCTCAACTCCTTCGTCGTCACGTGCGAGTTCACCCTGCTGGCGGTGGCCCTGTCCTGGCTGCTCGGCACCGCCGCCGCGATCCTCATGCAGGACACGTTCCGGGGCCGGGGACTGCTGCGCGCGGTCTTCCTCGTCCCGTACGCACTGCCGGTCTACGCGGCGGTGATCACCTGGTCGTTCATGTTCCAGCGGGACACCGGCATGATCAACCACGTCCTGCACGACCAGCTGCACCTCACCGACGGCAAGCCCTTCTGGCTGATCGGCGACAACAGCTTCTGGGCGCTGGTGACCGTCTCCGTGTGGCGCCAGTGGCCGTTCGCCTTCCTGTGCCTGATGGCCGGACTGCAGAACATCCCGCGCGAGCTGTACGAGGCGGCGGCGATGGACGGCGCCGGCATCTGGCAGCAGATCCGCCGGATCACCCTGCCCTCGCTGCGGCCGGTGAACCTGGTGCTGGTGCTGGTGCTGTTCCTGTGGACGTTCAACGACTTCAACACGCCCTATGTGCTGTTCGGACGGGCCGCGCCGGACGCCGCGGACCTGATCTCGATCCACATCTACCAGTCGTCCTTCGTGACCTGGAACTTCGGCTCCGGCTCGGCGATGTCCGTGCTCCTGCTGCTCTTCCTGCTCGTCGTGACGGCGCTCTACCTGCTCGTCACCTCCCTGAGGAGGCAGGATGACTGACCACCGCAGCCCCATGGCCTCGCCGCGCTCCTTCGTGTGGACCCGGCGGATCGTGCTGACGCTGCTGGCGGCCTTCGCGCTGGCCCCCGTCTTCGTGATGGTGGTCTCGTCGCTGAAGCCGCTCCAGGACGTGCAGGGTCCGTTCCGCTGGTTCCCGAGCGGCTTCACACTGCGGCCCTACGCGGACATCTGGCACACGGTGCCGCTGGCCCGCTACTTCCTGAACTCGCTGATCGTGGCGGGCGGCGCGACCGTCGCCTCGGTCACGGTGGCGGTCTTCGCGGCGTACGCGGTCAGCCGCTACCGCTTCGCGGGCCGGAAATTCTTCACGGTGACGATCCTGTCCACCCAGATGTTCCCCGGCATCCTCTTCCTGCTGCCGCTGTTCCTGATCTTCGTCAACCTCGGGAACGCCACCGGCATCGCGCTGTACGGCAGCCGGGGCGGCCTGATCCTGACCTATCTCACCTTCTCGCTCCCGTTCTCCATCTGGATGCTGGCGGGCTACTTCGACTCGATCCCCCGTGACCTGGACGAGGCCGCCCTCGTCGACGGCAACGGCCCGCTCGGCGCGCTGTTCCGGGTCGTCGTCCCGGCCGCCGTGCCGGGCATCGTCGCGGTGTGCGTCTACGCCTTCATGACCGCGTGGGGCGAGGTCCTCTTCGCCTCGGTCATGACCAACGACGCCACCCGCACCCTCGCCGTCGGCCTGCAGGGCTACGCCACGCAGACCGACGTGTACTGGAACCAGGTGATGGCCGCCTCGCTCGTGGTGAGCGTGCCCGTGGTCGCCGGTTTCCTGCTGCTGCAGCGCTACCTCGTCGCCGGCCTGACGGCCGGCGCCGTCAAGTGAGCGCCGGCCCCCCGTTCCCCCCTCCGAAAGGCAGTCCGTGACCTCCGACCTCAGTGCGCTCCCCGCCGGCTTCGTGTGGGGCGCCGCGACGGCCTCGTACCAGATCGAAGGCGCCGTGGCCGAGGACGGCCGCGCGCCCTCCATCTGGGACACCTTCTCCCGCACCCCCGGCAAGGTCGCCGGCGGCGACACCGGCGACACCGCCTGCGACCACTACCACCGCTGGCCCGAGGACATCGGCCTGATGCGGCGCCTGGGCCTCGACGCGTACCGCTTCTCCATCGCGTGGCCGCGGGTGATGCCGCAGGGCGGCGGCCCGGTCAACCCGGAGGGCCTCGCCTTCTACGACCGGCTCGTCGACGGGCTGCTGGAAGCCGGGATCACCCCCTTCCCCACGCTCTACCACTGGGACCTCCCGCAGGCGCAGCAGGACCGCGGCGGCTGGCCGGAGCGCGACACCGCGCTGCGCTTCGCCGAGTACGCCTCCGTGGTGGCCGAGCGCCTCGGCGACCGCGTCACCCACTGGGCGACCCTCAACGAGCCGCTGTGCTCGGCCTGGATCGGCCACCTGCAGGGCGTGATGGCCCCGGGCCTCACCGATCTGACCGCCGCCGTGCGCGCCTCGTACCACCTGCACCTGGGTCACGGCCTGGCCGTGCAGGCGCTGCGTGCCGCCGTCCCGCAGGCCCAGATCGGCATCGTCAACAACCTCAGCCCCAGCGAGCCCGCCTCCGACCGGCCCGAGGACGTCGCCGCCGCGCTGCGCGCCGACGGCCACACCAACCGCTGGTGGCTGGACCCGATCCACGGCCGCGGCTACCCCGAGGACATGCTGAAGCTCTACGGGGTGGAACTGCCGGTCCACGACGGTGACATGGAGACCATCGCCGCCCCACTGGACTGGCTGGGCCTCAACTACTACTTCCGTGACATCGTTGCCGACGACCCCTCGGGGCCGGTCCCGCACACCCGCGCCCTGCGCATCCCGGACGTCCGCCGCACCGCGATGGACTGGGAGGTGCACGCCGAGGGCCTGGAGCGGCTGCTGATGCGGCTGACCGAGGAGTACGGCGCGCAGAAGATCTACGTCACGGAGAACGGTTCGGCCTACGAGGACCACGTCGGCCCCGACGGTCAGGTCCACGACCCCGAGCGCACGACCTACCTGGAGGAGCACCTGGCGGCCTGCGCCCGCGCGGTGCGCGCCGGCGCCCCGCTGGCCGGCTACTTCGCCTGGTCGCTGCTGGACAACTTCGAGTGGGCGTACGGCTACGCCAAGCGCTTCGGGCTCGTCCACGTCGACTACGAGACCCAGCAGCGCACCGTCAAGGGCAGCGGCCGCCGCTACGCCGACATCATCGCCGCCCACCGCCGCCGCGCCCGCAGCGCGGCCTGACCCCGGGCGCACCGGCGCCCGTCGATCTCCCTCGCACGCACCTCATGTCCTTCCCCACAAGGAGCACGCGATGCGACAACACCCCCACATCAGACGGATGATCGCCGTTCTGGCGGCGGTCGCCGCGGCCTTCGCCGCGTTGACCGCCGCCGGCCCGAGTGCGGCCGCCGCCACCGCCGTCCAGGTCACCATGACCACGACCTCGGACGGCAAGACGGTCGTCAAGGGCCTGCAGGCCCAGACCCCGACCGCCTTCGAGGCGGGTGACGGCAGCGGCGGGACGGTCGTCACGGTCGATCCCGCCGCCCGTTACCAGCCCTTCGAGGGCGGCGGGGCGTCCTTCACCGACAGCGCCGCCTGGCTGATGAACTCCTCCGGCGCCCTGTCGGCGACCACCCGCGACGCCACCATGCGCAAGCTGTTCTCCCCCACCGACGGCATCGGGCTGGGCTTCCTGCGCAACCCCATGGGCGCCTCGGACATCGCGCGCAGCCACTACACGTACGACGACACCTGCTGCGACCTGGCCGACTTCTCGATCTCCCGGGACCTCGCCGACGTCCTGCCGCTGACCCAGCAGGCGCGTCAGCTCAACCCGGACCTGAAGATCATGGCGGTGCCGTGGTCGGCCCCTGCGTGGATGAAGGACAACGGCAAGCTGACCCAGATGGGCAAGCTGAAGCCGGAGTTCTACGACACGTACGCACAGTACTTCGTGAAGTACCTCCAGGCGTACGAGCAGCGCGGGGTCCACATCGACTACGTGTCCGTGCAGAACGAGCCCCAGTGCTGCGGCGCCGACAGCTCGTACCCCACGATGGAGTGGACGGCGGCCACGCTGCTGGACTTCACCAAGAACCATCTCTTCCCCGCCTTCCGGTCGGCCGGGATCACCACCAAGGCGCTGATCCACGACTGGAACCACGGCGACTGGAACACCACCGGCGCGGGACAGCTCGCCGACGCCGCGCTGCGCGGTGACCCGTTGTTCGGCGGTGTCGCCTGGCACGGCTACGCGCCGACGCCGCCGAACTACGCGCTCGGCAGCACCGTCCAGAGCCAGTACCCGGGCGTGCCGCAGTACGAGACCGAGCACTCCGGCGGCACCTGGGTGGGCGACCAGCAGCTGGAGGACCTGCGCGACATCACCGGCTTTACGCGCAACTGGGCCCGCTCCTACGTGAAGTGGTCGCTGGCGCTGGACCAGGCGATGGGCCCGCACGCGGGCGGCTGCGGCACCTGCACCGGGCTGATCACGGTGCACAACGGTGACGCGCGCAGCGGCCAGGTCGACTACACCGTCGAGTACTACACGATGGGGCAGCTGACGAAGTTCGTCCGCGCGGGCGCCGTGCGGATCGGCAGCAACGCCACCGACCCGGTGTGGAACACCGCCTTCGTCAACAGCGACGGGCAGCGGGTGCTGGTCACCCACAACTCCTCGTCGTCCACCCAGCAGGTCACGGTCCGCGAGGCCGGGCAGCACTTCTCGTACAGCCTGCCGTCCCGCGCGACGACCACCTTCACCTGGTCCGGCGCGCCGACCGGCGGGACGGGGGACGGCATCAGCACCTCCGCCTGGTACCAGGTGACCGGCGCCGGGTCGGGCAAGTGCGTGGACGCCAAGGACCGCGGCACCGCCAACGGCACGGTCGTACAGCAGTGGAGCTGCGTCGCCGGGCAGACCAACCAGCAGTGGCAGTTCCGTGCGACCGACAGCGGCTACTACCGGGTGGTGAACCGCAACGCGGCCGCCACCGAGCAGGTCTGGGACGTCACCGGCGGCTCCACGGCGACGGGCGACTCCGTCCCCGTGCAGACCTGGCAGTGGTCCTCGGGCACCAACCAGCAGTGGAAACCGGTGCTCCAGCCGGACGGCTCCTACGTGTTCACCGCCCGGCACAGCGCCAAGTGCCTGGACGTCGCCGCCGCCTCCGCGGCCGACGGGGCCCGGCTGCAGCAGTACACCTGCAACGGCACCGCCGCCCAGTCCTTCCGGCTCGCGCCGGCGGGCTGACCCGACCCGCGCGGCGCCGGCGTACGAGGGAGACGCCGGCGCCGCGCGGCACCATGCCCTGAGCGGGCGGCCGAGCGGTACGTCACCCCGGCGCCCGCACCGGCCGCAGCGGACGGCGGGTACCAGCCGCACCAGGGTGAGGGAGGTGCGGCCGCCGACGTCCGCCTCGACGGCGTGAACCGTCCAACGTCCCGGAGGCAGCGGGACGGAGGCCCGTTCGGGCAGGCCGCCGCCGGCGTGTTCGACGCCGAGCAGGCTGCCCGCCTCCGCTGAGTCCATGAGCACCGCGGGCCCGTCGGTGTCCCATGTCCCGCACTGCTCCCCCGTGATGGCCGGATTCACGAGTGCCGCCTCGGCCGCCCCGGTCGACTCGGCCTCGGAGTCGGAGTCGGCAGCGAGCCACCGCAGGAAGGCCCGGCGCGCGGGGAGGTGACGCGTGGTGGCGGGCTGGTCCCCCAGGACCAGCGCCAGGGCGCCGTCCCGGCCGACGGGTATCACCCCCGCCAGGTCGTCCACGGCGCAGGCCCGATCGTAGTCGTCGGGGACGTCTCGGTCGCCCACGACCATCCCGGCTTCGGTGCAGCCGCCCCAGGCGGGCGGCGCGGAGACGGGCACGACGATCAGCGGACCGCCCATCGACGCGACCCACTCGGGCGCGCGGCGGGTCCCGGTGGCGGGGCCGGACGGGAACGCGTTCATGGCCAGTGTGCCGCCGGGCACCGACAGCGCCGCTGTGAGCCGGTGACGTCGCCGGCGGCGCGGGGAGGAGGGCGGTCGGGGCAGGGCCGTACGCCGTGCGGGACGGGGCCCCTCAGGCCAGCGCCTCCCAGCGCCGCGTGAGGCGGGCCGCGCCCGCGTCCGTCAGCGAGCCCCACAGGCGCAGCCGCGCGACGCCGCCGTCGGGATAGGTCTCGATCCGCACGTGGGTCGCGGCGGGCGCGACCACCACGAACCGGTGGACGGTGTCGGGCTGCAACGGTGTGCGGGGCAGGATCGTGAACCACTCGCCGCTCCGGCCGTCGCGCCCCAGCAACGCCGCCCAGCCCGCGGCGTTGCCCTTGTAGTAGCCGGTGTCGATCTCGACGGCGCGGACCACGCCCTGTTCCGCGAGCCGGTAGCGGGCCCAGTCGTGGCCCTTGTCGCGGCGCCGGCGGGTCTCCCAGCCGTCGCCCATGCGACGGGACCTCCCGGGCAGGATCGGGTTGACCGGCGAGGAGTAGAAGCGGTCGGAGACGTCCTCGGCGGAGCCGCCGTTCTCGAGGGCGACGAGGTCGAAGGTGCCGAGCGCCGCCAGCCACGCGGGATCGGGGACGACCTCGCCGTGGACCCGCAACCGCGCGATGCCCCCGTCGGGGAACTGCCGCAGCCGCAGATGGGTGAAGCGGCGTTCCACGGTCACCTCGAAGCCGTTGGCGGCGTGGCCGCCGACGGCCGTGCGCGGCACCAGTTCGGTCCACTCCACCCCGCCCGCGAGCAGGTGCCCGGGAGCGGCGGACAACGGCGCGGAGGTGGCCTCGACCGCGACCTGCTGGGGGTGGTTGCCGCGGAAGTGGGCCGTGTCCACGACCAGGCCGCGGACGACGCCGGGGGCGGCGAGGCGGATCAGCGCCCAGTCGTGGTCGGCCTCGGCGGGGTGCGGGTCGTCGGGACCCGCGCCGCGCCGCCGCCGGGTCTCCCAGCCGTCCATGACCTGTCCCTTGTGACCGAAGTGCTCGGGCCGGAACTCGGGGCGCCCGGGGACGAGCAGGTTCTCGCGCTCGGCGAAGAACTCGTCGTTGGCGGCGATCACCCCGGCGCCCAGGCGCCGGTCGGCGAGGTCGGTGAGCGTCGTGAACGGCAGGTCGGCACCGCGGTAGTCGGCCCAGGGGTCGCCTCCGGGGTACGGCTGGGCGTCGCCGGTGTACCGGGGTGGGGCGGTCACGCGTCCTCCCTCTCGATGAGGCGGCCTGAGGGGTGTGCCGGGGTGCCCTGGTCGGCGATGCGCTCGCCGCGCAGCCAGGTGCCGCGGACGACCCCCTGGAGGGTGCGGCCGGCGTAGGCGGTGACCTGGTTGCGGTGGTGGAGTGCTGCGGGGTCCACGGTGAAGCTCTCGTCGGGCGCCAGGACGGCGAAGTCGGCGTCGTACCCGGGCGCGATCGCGCCCTTCGTGCGCAGGCCCGCCAGGCGCGCCGGGCCCTGCGCCATCCAGCGCACCACGTCGGTGAGCGAGGCGCCACGCCGGCGGGCCTCGGTCCAGATCGCGGGCAGTCCGAGCTGGAGGGAGGAGATGCCGCCCCAGGCGGCGCCGAAGTCGCCGGTGTCGAAGTGCTTGAGGTCGGCCGTGGAGGGCGAGTGGTCGGAGACGACGCAGTCGATCGTGCCGTCGAGCAGGCCCTGCCAGAGGGCGTCCCGGTTGGCGGCCTCACGGATCGGCGGGCAGCACTTGAACTGGGTGGCGCCGTCCGGCACCTCCTCGGCGGTCAGCGTCAGGTAGTGCGGGCAGCTCTCGGCCGACAGGCGTACGCCCTCGCGGCGCGCGGCGGCGATCAGGGGCAGCGCCTCGGCGGAGGACAGGTGCAGGACGTGCACCCGGCAGTCGAGGCGGCGGGCGAGGGCGATCAGGCCCTCGATCGCGGTGTTCTCCGCTGCGCGCGGGCGGGAGGCGAGGAAGTCGGCGTACTTCCGGCCGGAGGGCCGCGGGGCGCCGTCGATGAGCCCGGGGTCCTCGGCGTGCACGATCAGCAGCCCGTCGAAGCGGGCGATCTCGCGCATCGCCTCCTCCAGCTCCGCGGGACCGAGCTGCGGGAACTCCTCGACGCCGGAGTGCAGGAGGAAGCACTTGAAGCCGAAGACGCCGGCCTCGTGGAGCGGGCGCAGCTCCTTGGCGTTGCCGGGGACGGCTCCGCCCCAGAAGCCGACGTCGGTGTGGACCCTGCCGCGCGCGGTGTCCCGCTTGAGGTCCAGGTGCGCGGTCGTGGTGGTCGGCGGGATGCTGTTGAGCGGCATGTCGATCAGCGTGGTCACGCCCCCGGCGGCGGCCGCGCGGGTGGCGGTCGCGAAGCCCTCCCACTCGGTGCGGCCGGGGTCGTTGATGTGGACGTGGGTGTCGACCAGGCCGGGCAGCAGCGCGTCCTGCCCCAGGTCGACCAGGCGGGCTCCGGACGGCGGCGGGCTCCCGTACGGCAGGACGGCGGCGATCCGGCCGCCGACGACGGCGACGTCGGCGGCGCGTTCGCCCTCGGGCGCGACGACCCGCGTCGAGCGCAGCACCAGCCCGGTCGCGGCGGCGACCTCTGACACGCGTTCCCCTTCCACCGGCGGTGCCCGGAATTCAACGTTCTGTTGAAGCAAATCCTCCGCCGCGCCGTACGACCCGTCAAGACCCGGCCGGGCGCGCGGCACCGGCGGCCGACGGGGCGCGGGCCGGGAGCTTCCGGAGTAGGGTTTGGTGGATTCCGCCGAACGGAATCCGGCTTCCGCCACAGCCGTTCGTGGCTCCGCACAGGGACGCGACCGACGCCGGTCACCCCTGCGTGACCGCCGGTAGGCTGCACCACCACAACGTCCGCCTGGGGAGGAACCGTGGCGTCAGACCGCGCCGGGGGCGTCCAGTCCCTCGAACGCGCCTTCGACCTGCTGGAGCGGATGGCCGACGCGGGGGGCGAGGTCGGCCTCAGCGAGCTGTCCACCAGCAGCGGGCTGCCGCTGCCCACCATCCACCGCCTCATGCGGACCCTGGTCGACTGCGGCTACGTACGCCAGCAGCCCAACCGGCGCTACGCGCTCGGCCCCCGGCTGATCCGCCTCGGCGAGACCGCCTCCCGCCTGCTGGGCACGTGGGCCCGCCCCTACCTCGCCGAACTCGTGGACGCGACCGGGGAGACCGCCAACATGGCCCTCCTCGACGGCGACGAGGTCGTCTACGTCGCCCAGGTCCCCTCGCGCCACTCCATGCGGATGTTCACCGAGGTCGGACGCCGGGTCCTGCCCCACTCCACCGGGGTCGGCAAGGCGCTGCTCGCCCAGGTTCCGCCGGAGGAGGTGCGCGCGTTGCTGGCCCGCACCGGCATGCCGGCCGCCACGGAGCGGACCATCACCGAGCCGGACGCCTTCCTCGCCGAGCTCGCGCACATCCGCGCGCAGGGCTACGCCGTGGACGACAACGAGCAGGAGATGGGGGTCCGCTGCCTCGCCGTCACCGTCCCCGGCTCCCCCTCCGCCGCCGCGATCTCGGTCTCCGGGCCGGCCGGCCGCGTCACCGACGCCGCCACCGAGAAGATCGTCCCCGTCCTCCAGGCCGCGGCCCGTGAGCTGTCCGCGGCCCTCGCGGGTGCCGCCGGGACCGGAGCCTGACCCCCTCCCCGCACGGCCCCCGCGGACCCGCGCGGGGAGGGGCTTGACCTGGAGCGCACTCCAAAGCCTAGCGTCGTACGGGACCGCGACAACGACCCGAGGCGGGGAGTGACCGTGCAACTGGGCCTGCATCTCACGAAGTTCGACCACCCGGACGGATCCGCCGGGCTGGGCCCCGCGCTGGCGCAGGCCGGGGCCGCCGCGGAGGCGGCCGGGGTGGGCTGGCTGTCGGTGATGGACCACTACTTCCAGATGGAGCACAACGGCGGCGCCGAGGCGGCGATGCTGGAGTGCTACACGACGCTGGGCTACCTCGCGGCCCGCACGTCCTCCGTACGGCTCGGGGTGCTGGTCACGGGGACGACGTACCGCCATCCCGGGCTGCTGGCCAAGATCGCCACGACGCTCGACGTGCTGTCCGGCGGCCGGGCGACCCTGGGGCTGGGCGCCGCGTGGTACGAGCGCGAGCACCTCGGCCTGGGCGTGCCGTTCCCGCCGCTGGCGGAGCGCTTCGAGCGGCTGGAGGAGACGCTGCGCATCTGCCTGCAGATGTGGGACCAGGAGGACAACGGCCCGTTCGAGGGCAGGCACTACCGGCTCGCGGAGACCCGCTGCACCCCGGCGCCCGTGAGCGCGCCGCATCCCGAGGTCATGGTCGGCGGCGGCGGTGAGCGCAAGACCCTGAGGCTCGTGGCCCGTTACGCGGACGCCTGCAATCTGTTCGGCTCCTCGCAGGCCGAGGTCGCGCACAAGCTGGACGTGCTCCGCAGGCACTGCGACGAGGCGGGCCGGGACTACGACGCGATCCGCAAGACCATGCTGTACCGGGGGACCGCGCTGGGCGACGGGGATCTGGACACCTTCAGCAAGGAGCTGTCCGGGTATGCCGCGCTCGGCGTGCAGACCGCGATCGTGATGCCCCCGGAGGCCGCCTCCGCGGGGTGGATCGAGAGCCGCTGCGCTCCGGCGGTGCGCCGCCTGGCCGAACTCGGCTGACCGGCGTCAGTCGGCGGAGGACGGCGCGCCGAACAGCTCGATCGCACGCCGGACCTCCGTCAGGGCCGCGGACAGCGCGCTGACGGAGCCGAGGGCGCCCGTGAGGACCAGCAGGCCGCGCCGCAGCCGCGGGACGTCAGGGACACCGGCGGTGGCCGCGGACGCCAGCGCCACGAGTTCGTCCTCGGCGATGTGACGGTCCGGTAAGTTCGAGCGGTACCCGGCGAGCACGCGGCGGCAGTGGGAGACCGCCGCGTGCAGCGCGGCCACTCTCGGGTCCCCGGCCCCGTCCCCGTCCAGCGCAGCACTGGCCGCCATGTCCTTGACCACTGATACGTCCCCCATTGTTCGACCCCCGCTGACCTCACCCGTGCGGGACCGGCCCCACCCGGGCCGCATCGGGGAGGACAGTAAACGCGACGGAGCGCTCCGCCCGCTATACGGAGAGCGAAATCGGCCGTAAGTTCCTCTCGCGCAAGGCGGCTTGCCGACATTCAACGCACGACGGGCGGCGTTCGGTTCCAGTCGGCGAGCTGCCATCCCGAGGCACTGTTCCGCCAGCGGGCGAACGAGCCGTTGGCGACGAAGGCCCCCTCCGGCAGGGGCGGCCCGAGCAGATGACGCAGTGCCAGTACGACGGCGTCGTGGGCCACCAGCAACCACGGCCCGCCGGCGGCGCCGTCCCCGCCCTCCCCGACGATGCCGAAACCGTCCAGCACGGACCGCACGCGCCGCACGACGTCCTCCAGCGACTCCCCGCCGCCGGGCGGCCGGTACGCGCACTCGCCCTCGCGTTCACGGCGGGCCGACTCCTGCGGGAAGCGCTCCCGGACCGCCTGCGGCGTGAGCAGTTCGAGGTCGCCGGTGCCGCGGTCGCGCAACCCGGGCTCGTACCACGCCGGGGGCAGCGGGTACCCGGCGGCGGCATGCACGTCCACGAGCACGTCGAGGGTCTGCCGGGCGCGCTCGTAGGGCGAGCAGAGCACCGTGCGGGGAGGGTTCCCGCCGAGCGCGAGCAGCGCACCGGCGAGCCGCGCCGCCTGGCGACGGCCGCGGTCGGTGAGACCGACGTCTGCGTCGCGGACGCCCTCCATGGAGTCACCGCGCGCGAAGGCCGCGTTCGCGGTGCTTTCGCCGTGCCGCACGGCGATGAGCCAGTTCGCCATGGCGGGTCCTTTCCCTCGCCCGCCATCCACGGTATCCAGGGAGCGTGGAACGGGACGGTTCGAGCGGGACGCGCCCGGCCGTCGCCGGGCTCCTGCTGGCCGCCGGGGCCGGCCGACGGCTCGGCGGGCGGCCGAAGGCGCTGCTGGAGTACGGCGGGCGCCCGCTGGTGGAGCATGCCGCGCGGGCGCTGCGCGAGGGCGTGCGCGGGCCGGTGCACATCGTGCTGGGCGCGGCGGCCGGCGAGGTCCGCGCGCGGGCGGCGCTCGACGGCTGCGCGGTGACCGTGAACCCGGACTGGGAGCAGGGCATGGGGTCCTCGCTGCGGGCCGGCCTGGCGTCGCTGGCGGCCACGGGAGCGGCGGCGGCGGTCGTGGCGCTCGTGGACCAGCCCGGCGTGGGCGCCGCGGCCGTGGCGCGGGTGGCGGCGGCGTACGCCTCACCGGAGACGCTGGCCTCCGCCGCGTACGACGGGAGACGGGGGCATCCGATCCTGCTGGGCGCCGGGCACTGGCCCGCGATCGCGGCGAGTGCCGTCGGCGACCAGGGGGCACGCTCGTACCTGAGGCGGCACGAGGCGGCCGTCGTCCTCGTGGAGTGCGCGGACATCGCGCTCCCCGGCGACATCGACACCCCGGACGACCTGTGGCGGCTCGGCAGCGGTCCGCCACGGCCGCCCGCGCCCGGTGCCACAAAACGTTGAAGTTCCGCAATGCAAAAACTATGCTCCACGCAGCAGAAACGCCCGTCCGGCCAGGACGCCCCGCGGCCGCCCGGCACCCTCCGCCGCGCCGCGTCAGCCGCGTCCACCCGCAGTGAGAGCAGCCGCAGCCAGAGGAGATCAGCTTCATGTCCGCAGCAGGAGCAGGGCCTTCCCCGCACGCCGTCGTCGCCGGCACCGCGCCCCACGTCGAACGCGCGGAGGAGGTGCTGACCGACGCGGCGCTGGCCTTCCTCGGCGAACTGCACCGCCGGTTCGCCCCGCGCCGCGCCGAACTCCTCGCCCGCCGCAAGGAGCGCCGCGAGGAGATCGCCCGCACCGGCACCCTGGACTTCCTCCCGGACACCGCGCACATCCGCGACGGCGACTGGCGGGTCGCGGACGCCCCCGCCGCACTGAACGACCGCCGGGTGGAGATCACCGGCCCCACCGACCGCAAGATGACGATCAACGCGCTCAACTCCGGCGCGAAGATCTGGCTCGCCGACTTCGAGGACGCCTCCGCGCCCACCTGGGAGAATGTCGTCGGCGGCCAGATCAACCTGATCGACGCCTACGAGCGCCGCATCGACTTCACCTCCCCCGAGGGCAAGTCGTACGCGCTGAAGGACGAGGCCGAACTCGCCACCGTCGTCACCCGCCCCCGCGGGTGGCACCTCGACGAGCGGCACCTCACCGTCGACGGCGAGCCCGTGCCCGGCGCGCTGGTCGACTTCGGGCTCTACTTCTTCCACAACGCGCACCGGCTGCTCGCCAAGGGCAAGGGACCGTACTTCTACCTCCCCAAGACCGAGTCGCACCTCGAAGCCCGCCTGTGGAACGACGTGTTCGTCTTCGCGCAGGACCACGTCGGTGTGGCGCAGGGCACCGTCCGCGCCACCGTGCTCATCGAGACGATCACCGCGGCCTTCGAGATGGAGGAGATCCTCCACGAACTCCGCGACCACGCCGCCGGTTTGAACGCCGGCCGCTGGGACTACCTGTTCTCCATCGTGAAGAACTTCCGCGACGCGGGCGAGCGCTTCGTGCTGCCCGACCGCAACGCCGTGACGATGACCGCGCCCTTCATGCGCGCGTACACCGAACTGCTGGTGCGCACCTGCCACAAGCGCGGCGCCCACGCCATCGGCGGCATGGCCGCCTTCATCCCCTCCCGGCGGGACGCCGAGGTCAACAAGGTCGCCTTCGAGAAGGTCAAGGCCGACAAGGACCGCGAGGCCGGCGACGGTTTCGACGGCTCCTGGGTCGCCCACCCGGACCTGGTGCCGATCGCCCGCGCCTCCTTCGACGCGGTCCTCGGCGACCGGCCGCACCAGAAGGAGCGGCTGCGCGAGGACGTCCACGTCACGGCCGCCGATCTGCTGGCCGTCGACTCGCTGGAGGCGAAGCCCACGTTCGAAGGGCTGCGGAACGCCGTCCAGGTCGGCACCCGCTACATCGAGGCCTGGCTGCGCGGCCTCGGCGCGGTCGCCATCTTCAACCTCATGGAGGACGCCGCCACCGCCGAGATCTCCCGCTCGCAGATCTGGCAGTGGGTCAACGCGGGCGTGGTCTTCGCCGACAACGGCGAGAAGGCCACCGCCGAACTGGTGCGCGTCGTGGCGGGCCGGGAACTGGCCGCGATCCGCGCCGAGGTGGGCGAGGAGGCCTTCGCCGCGGGCCGCTGGCAGCAGGCCCACGACCTGCTGCTGAGGACGGCGCTCGACGAGACCTACGTCGACTTCCTCACGCTGCCCGCCTACGAGTTGCTCGGCTGACCGGCCCGGCGACCCGGACCCCGGGGCCCCGGCGACGGAAGCCGGGGCCCTGCCGTTCGGCGAGCCGACTGCGTGGGAAGGGTCCGGGCATGCCTTTCGACCACAACGACCACTACCACCGGCTGCTGCTGCGCCGCGTGCCGCCCGGCGCGCTCACCGCGCTGGACGTGGGATGCGGCACCGGCCGCTTCGCGCGCAAGCTTGCGGAACGAGGGCTGCGGGTGGAGGCGGTGGACGCCTCCGAGCAGGCCGTCGCGGCGGCCGGCACCGCGCCGGGTGTGGTCTTCCGGGTGGCCGACGTGACGGCCGTCCGCCTGCCCGAGGGCCGCTACGACGTGATCACCTGCCTGGCGAGCCTGCACCACGTCCCGTTCTCCACCGTCACCACCCTGCGGGCCTCGCTCGCGCCGGACGGGGTGCTCCTCGTCCTCGGCTGCTATCCCGAACGCACCGCCGCCGACTGGGCGGTGAGCCTGCTCGCCGTTCCGGTCAACGCCGTCGCCCGGCTCGCCTGCGCCGTCCGGGACCGGCTGCGCGGCCGCACCCGCCCGGCCGTGAACGCGCCGGTACGGCCGCCCACGATGCCCCTGCCGGAGATCCGCGCCGAGGCGGAGCGCCTCCTGCCGGGCAGCCGGGTGCGCCGGCTGCTGTTCTGGCGCTACCTCCTGGTCTTCCACGAGGACGCCGCGCGCTGACCCGCTCCGGTCAGGCCTGGCCGGTGTCGAAGCGGCTGATCTTCCCGTCGTCGACGGTGAAGTGCCACTTGGTGCGCATCTCGCCCCAGGTGTCGTTGCGGTAGTCGGCGATCAGGGTGCGGCCCGCGGCGTCCTGCGACTGGACGTCCATGTGGCCGTGCGAGTCGAAGATCTCCCGGTCGGCCCACTCGTCGAGGCTGCGGTCGGAGCCGTCGTCCGACATGGTCGCGTTCTCGGTGAGCGCCCGGTGGAAGGCCTCGCGGTCACCGGCGTTGACCGCCGAGACGAAGGCGCGGACGGCCGGCTCGTTGAGGGCGTCGGTGCGGATCATCGTCGGACTCCCTGTTCGGTGCGGTGACCACCAGCCTGGTCGGCCGCCGTGTCCTGCGCCACCCGGCGGACCGCGGTTCACCCAGGGGGCGGCCACCGCTGGCCGGGTGGCGCGGACGCGGGGAGTCTGGGACGACAGCCCGGCGGGCCGGGACGGACGGCAGGAGCGCGCGCGTGGCAAGTGTCGACGAGGACGGCACCGACGACCGCAGGGACGTGGCGCGCTACGTCCGGCTGCTGCCCGTCGTGCTGCTCCTCGGCGGCTTCCTCGTGGACTACCTGACTCCCGCCGAGTTCAGCGGCACGGCCTTCTACTCCGTCGCCCCGATGATCGCCGCGCCGCTGATGTCACTGGGCGGCACGTGCCTGATCGGCCTCGGGGCCGTCGCGGCGGACGCGGGCATCCTCAACCACTTCGGCTACATCGACGGGGCGGGCGGCGTCAGCGAGCTGCTGTCGATCACGGCGGTGGCGGCGGTCGCGGTCTTCATCAACCGGGTACTGCACGTCCGCGAGATGCGGCTGCGCTCCGCCCGGGGCATCGCGGCGGCGGTGCAGCGGGCGGTGCTGCCCGAGCCGCCGCAGCAGGTCGGGCCGTTCCGGATCGCGGCCCGCTACGAGGCCGCCGAGCAGGACGCGGACATCGGCGGCGACCTCTACGCGGTCCAGAACACCCCCTTCGGGCTGCGCTGCGTCATCGGCGACGTCCGCGGCAAGGGCATGGAGGCGGTCGAGGCGGCCACGGTCGTGCTGGGCGCCTTCCGCATGGCGGCCGACGAGGAGCCGACGCTCGCCGGGCTGGCCGCCCGCATGGACCGCGCCCTGTGGCGGGAGTCCGAACGGCGCGAGGGCCTGGACCGGCTGGAGGGCTTCACCACCGCCGTCCTGGTGGAGATCGCTCTCGGCGGCGGGGAGCTCCGCCTGGTCAACCGTGGCCACCCCTCACCGCTCGTGCTCCGCGAGGGCGGGGTCCACTACGCCGAGCCCTCCCAGCACGCCCTGCCCCTCGGCATGGGCCTGGAGACCGCAGTGGCCGCGGTGGACGCCCTGGCCTTCCCACCCGGCGCCTGCCTGCTGATGCACACGGACGGCGTCACCGAGGCGCGCAATGCCGACGGCACCTTCTACGACCCGGTCACCCGGCTCACCGGCGTGCGCTTCGACGGGCCCGCCGAACTGCTGCAGGCCCTGCTGGACGACGTCCACCTGCACACCGGCGGCCCCCGCAACGACGACATGGCCCTGCTGGCCGTCACGCACGACCCGCGGCCCTGAGGACCGCCCCGCACGAGGCCCGTACCCGCAGAGCGGGCAGCAGCTCGACGTGCCGTCGCGGCCCGCGGTCCCCGCGGCGGTCCTCGGCGAGCCGCTCCAGCAGCAGCGCCACGGCGGCCTCGCCGACCGCGCGATTCGGCGGCGCGACCGCTGTGAGCGGGGGGTCGGCCAGGCTCGCCACCTGGTCGCCGTGGACGACGATCGCCAGGTCCTCGGGGACGAGCACGCCGAGCGCCCGCAGCCGGGGGAGGAGCACGACCGCGAACTCGTCGCCGTGCAGCAGCACCGCACGCACGCCGTGCTCCTCGGCCAGCGCCCGCAGGTGTTCGGCCGTCCGCTCGATCCGCTCGGCCTCGGGCAGCCGCGCGGACGCGACGTAGGGCGAGCCGGGCGCCGGCGTCAGCTCCAGCGCCTTGACGGCGGCGGCGTGGCCGGCCCGCAACTGTTCCGCGGACGCGGCCTCCCGCAGCACCAGAGCGACCGAGTGGTGGCCGAGCGAGACCAGGTGGCGCACGGCCGTCGCCGCGCCGTGCGCGGCGTCGGAGCGGACGTGGTCCAGATCGGCCCAGCGGCTGCCCGGCGGGCCGGCCCGCTCCACGAGCACCACGGGCACCCCGGTCCCGGGGATCCAGCCGCCGGAGTCGGGGCCGGGCGCCGGGGCGCAGGTGAGCAGCAGTCCGTCCGCACCGGCGGCGACCAGCCGCCCGGCCTGCTCGGCGTCGCCCTCGGCGTGTCCGCACAGGCCGAGCACCAGCCGCCCGCCGCGGGCTTCCAGGGCGTCGCGGGCACCCTCGACGATCTCGCCGAAGGGGCAGTCGAGTGTGGGGACGACCATGCCGGCGACCACGCCCTCGGCGTCCCGGACCCCGGCGGGAGCGGGAGCGGTGTCCGGAGCGGCGCCGGCCGTCGCGCCCGGCCACACGACCGAGCCGTGCACGCGGCGCAGCCTCCCCTGGGTCGCCAGCGTCTCGACGTCCCGGCGCAGCGTGACGGCGGAGACGCCCAGTTCCCCGGCCAGGTCCGCGACTCGTAGGCTGCCGCGTTCACGGACCAGTGCGAGGACCCGTTCGTGGCGCTGGTCGACATGGAACCGCACGGCCTTCTCCCTGATCAGGACCGTCGGGACGGTGATCCGCACTCCCTTGTCACTGTACGCCGCGCCGCGGCCCCGCCCGCTTGCGGTAGCCGTCCAGCACGTCCTGCCGCAGCAGGAACCCGAGACCGGCAGACTCCAGGCGCAGGCCGAGGGCCGCCTCGTCGATGCCGAGGCCGGCCGCCGTGTCCGCCAGGTGCCAGTCGTGGGCGGCCAGGCGGCCGAGGAGGTGGCCGCGGCGGACCTGGCTCTCCGAGAGCCGGAAGGACTTGAGGTACACCGTCCGCCCCGCGCGGTCCGTGATGGCCTCGCCGATGTGGTTCTCCTGCTTGGGCCGGAACTCCGGCAGGAAGCGGGCGAGGGCGAAGGGCCCCATCCGGTACACCGTCCGCCAGGTCCCGTCCTGTTCCGTCGCGCCCGCGGCCATCGTCGTGTCGTGGAAGTCGGCCCAGGCGCGTTCCTGTTCCCCGGCCGCCGCGCGCAGCCGGGCCAGGGAGTCGACGCCCTCGTCGGCCACGCGGGCCCGGAACTCCGGCACCGGCGGCATCAGGAGCGCGTAGTGGTGGACGAGTTCGCCGTACAGGTCCTGCACGAGGGTGGGATGGAGCACGCGGTAGTCGTCCGGGTGCGGCACGACGAACACCGCCGCCAGGGCGTCGGCGACGTAGAGCAGCACACCGCACTGCCCGGGGTGGATCTCGAAGACCCGCAGCGCGTCCGCGATTCCGGTGACCTGGGCGCCGGTGTACGCCTGCTCCACGCGCGGCGACAGACCGCGGCGCAGCGCCCGCCTCGACCACTCCTCCCAGGCGACCGAGGGGCCGCCGAAGTGCAGCGCCAGGTAGCCCTCCAGGGCGAGGTGCAGCGGGAGGAAGCGCAGCCGGTGCTTCTCCTCGCGGCGGGCCATTCTGCGGTGGAAGCGCAGGCCGGCGGAGGCGGGCGGTGCCGCGTCCGCCGCGGTGGCCAACTGGGTGCCGTAGGCGGCCGCCGGGGTGCCGTCGCCGTTCCAGTCGGCGACGAAGGCGTGCGGGATGTAGGAGAAGTAGTCGGTGCGCGGGCCGACGTTCACCACCGCGGGGCCGTCGCCCAGGATCCGCGGGTGCAGGCGCAGGTCCTCGACGGGTGCGGGGCGCACCAGCGGCACCAGGCGCACGGCGCCCCACACCTGGGAGGGGCGGGTGTCGAGGCCGGTCAGGTCCATCGCGGTCACCGGGCAGGCTCCTTGGGCGGCACGGTCTGCGCGGCCGTCATGCGGGCGGCGCGGGCGTCCAGGTAGGCGACGAGTCCGGCCAGTTCGGTGCGGCCCTCGGCGAACTGGGCGATCTCCACGAGCGCGGGCAGGTCCTCGGCGTCGCGGATCCCGGCCGTGGCGACGGCCGCGGACAGCCGGCGCACGTCGAACGCGTCCGCGTCGTACACGGGGTTGAGGTGGACGACGCTGGTCCGCCCGGCGGGATCGAGGCGGGCACGCCAGACCCGCAGCACCTCGGCGGCCAGGCCCGGGGGCGCGTTGTCCCAGCCGTCGGAGACGATCACCAGTCGGGACGGCGCGGCCTCCAGGGCATCGAGCACGCGCCGGCCGAGCGGTGTCGGACCGTACGGGTGGACCAGCAGCGCGTCGTCCCGGCCGGAGGTCCACAGCCCGGTGTACTCGCCTGCCAGGGCCGCGAGCAGATGGTGGCAGGCCAGGGCGACGGCCAGCGGGCGGCGGCGCTTGGTGCCCGATCCGGAGGCGGAGAAGCTGTCGTCCAGGACGGCGGCCACCTTGCCCCAGCTTCCGCGGTGCCGGCCCGCCACCCGCGCCGCGGCCGCCTCCAGGGCGCCGGTCAGCTCACCGCGCCGGCGCCGGCGCTCGTCGAGCGGCAGCGCCACCACGTAGGAGGCCAGCCGGGTCAGCGGCATGCGGTCCAGCTCACCGGGCACGGGCGCCGTGCCGCGTTCCCTGGCGGCCTCCCGCAGACGCAGCGTCTCCAGGCGCGTCATGCGCGGGGCGATGCGCTCCAGGAACACGTCCCGGGGAACGCCGTGCTTGGCGGCGAATCCCTCGGCGACGGTGTAGGGCAGCTCGTACAGGGCCTCCTGCTCGTAGTGCGCGCGGCGCCAGGCCTCCAGCAGGGGCGTCGCGTAGCGGGTCCGGGTCAGCGGCCGGAAGACGAACGTGCCCAGTTCGCCGCCGGCGGGTATCAGATGGGTGTGCCGCAGGGTCTCCCGCAGCCCGCCGCGGTACTTGACGGCGTCGAACGCGAGGTCCGGGCGCGCGGCCAGCCAGTCGCGGACGATGGCACGGGTGCGCCGGTTGTTCACCCCGGCCCGGCGCAGCGCGCCGAAGAGCCCGTACACCCGCTGCGGCGGCAGCATCGCCAGCCGGGCGGCGATCAGCCGGCCCTCCGCGCGCCGCTGTTCGGGGGTCGCCTCGGCCGCGGTCTCCAGCAGCCGACGGACGATCAGGACCGCGTTGTGGTCGTTGATGTCCAGCGCGAGCACCCCGGCGTACAGGTCGCGGTAGTTGCCCAGCATGTACGCGTGGAGGAAGTCCAGCGACAGCCGCTGCTGCCCGGCGCTGTCGCGGAACTCGCGCTGCCCTGTGGCCGTGATCGCCGCGTTGACGAACAGGAGCACGTCCTCCGCCGCGACGGCCGCCCCCCGCTCACCCATGCCTCGTCCGCTCCCCCGGTTGTGGACGCCGGCCGGGGAATGGGGGCGCGAGCAGCGAATCATTGCTTCAGAGGCAGGTTCCGGAAGTCGCACCGAAGTCCCGCGGCCGGCACCGGGACCGTAACAGAGCGCCTGCCGGCGGCTCCACCGCATTCCCCGCCGCACGCCCCGAGTGGCGGGCACTGCCCTTGGTGGCTCCGCGCCTGCCACCCGTCCTGGCGGCCCACCCGCGGGGCACCCTTCCGGGCCCCCTCGCGGAGCCGGCCACGGGCCGGACCGGGCCGGAAGCCTGGCCGGTGTCCCCGGCCCGCACGGACCGGCACTTCTCCCGTTGTCCCGTTCCGGGCTCCCGCGGGCGGGACCACGGCCTCGGGCGCCGGCCCCGCGAACACCGTCGCACCCGCGCAGGACCCGGCCTGCAGGTCAGCGGTGACCGTGGCCGATCAGCCCGTCAGGCCCGCGATCCGCGCGAGGCGCCGGGCCTCGGCGCGGGTGGCGCGGGCGATGGCGTCCTCGTCGGCGGTGACCAGGCGACCCTCCTCCACCACCGGCCGGCCGTTCACCAGCGACAGGGTGACGGGGGCCGCGGCTCCGAGGACCAGGGCGGTGACCGGGTCGGCGATCGAGGCGTGGGCGAGGGTGTCCATCCGCCACAGGACGAGGTCGGCGAGCTTGCCCGGCTCCAGGGAGCCGATCTGCTCGGCCCGGCCGAGTACCTGGGCCCCTCCGTACGTGCCCAGCCGCAGCGCCTGACGGGCGGTCAGCGCAGCCTCGCGGTGCGGGCCGAGGCGGTTGACGAGCAGCGTGTTGCGCAACTCGGTGTGCAGCTCGCCCGATTCGTTGGAGGCGGTGCCGTCCACGCCGAGGCCGACGGGGACCCCGGCCGCGAGCATGTCGGGGACGCGGGCGATGCCGGCGGCGAGGCGGGCGTTGGAGGAGGGGCAGTGGGCGACGCCGGTCCGCGTGCGGGCGAAGGCGGCGATGTCGGCGTCGTTCATGTGGACGCAGTGCGCCATCCACACGTCCGCGCCGAGCCAGCCGGTGGACTCGAAGTAGTCCGTCGGCCCCATGCCGAACAGTTCCTTGCAGAACTGCTCCTCCTCGACGGTCTCGCTGCCGTGGGTGTGCAGGCGCACGCCCCTGCGCCGGGCCAGCTCGGCGCCCTGGCGCAGCAGTTCGGTGGAGACCGAGAACGGCGAGCAGGGCGCGACGGCGATCTGCGTCATGGCGTCGAAGGAGGCGTCGTGGTGCCGGTCGATCGTCTCCTCGGTCGCGGCGAGCGCGCCGTCCAGCGTCTCGACGGCGAAGTCCGGCGGCAGGCCGCCGTCCGACGCGCCGCGGTCCATGGAGCCGCGGGCGAGGGTGAAGCGCACGCCCATGCCGGCGGCGGCCCGGATGATCGAGCCGGACAGGTCGCCGGTGCCGCGCGGGAAGACGTAGTGGTGGTCCATGGCGGTGGTGACCCCGCCCCGGGCCATCATCGCCAGGGAGCCCTGGGCGGCCGCGTGGGTCATCGGTTCGTCGATGCGCGCCCAGGTGGGGTAGAGGGCGACGAGCCAGTCGAAGAGGTTGTGGTCGGTGGCCAGGCCCCGGGTGATCCACTGGTAGAAGTGGTGGTGGGTGTTGACCAGGCCCGGGGTGAGCAGATGGCCGGTCCCGTCCAGCCTGCGCACAACGTCCGCCAGTCCCGCGGGGGCCGGGCCGGCGCCGACGGACTCGATGCGGTTGCCGGCGACGACGACATGGCCGTCCGCGTACTCCGTGCCGTGCGCGTCGACGGTGGCGACGGCGCAGTTCTCGATGACGATGCGCGCTGCTGCGGCGGTCATGGCGGGCCTCTCAGTCCGTTCGGTCCGGTCGGTCCAGTCAGTCCGTCACCGGGATGCGGGGCTCGGCGCCTTCGCGCAGGACCGTGCCCTCGATGAGTCCGTAGGGACGGTCGGCCGCGAAGTACACCGCGCTGTCGGGGGTGTCGTTGACCAGGCCGAAGGGTTCGAGGTCGACGAGGAAGTGGTGCTTGTTGGGAAGCGAGAGCCGCACCTCGTCGATCTCCGGGCGGTGCTCGACGACCCGTTCCCCCATCGCGTACAGCGTCTGCTGGAGCGAGAGCGAGTAGGTACCGGCGAAGGCCTCCAGGAGGTGGCGGCGGACCTCGGCGTACGACTCCTCCCAGCGGGGGGCCGGGTCCTCCTCGCGGGTCCAGCCGAACCGCCACCGGGCGGCGACCTCGGTGGCGAGGACGCGGTCGCGGGTCTCCGGCAGCGTCGTGTAGGGGTCCTTGACGAAGCCCCAGAACTCGGAGTCGGTGGAGTTCATGACGACGAGGTCCTTCAGGCCGGACACGACGTGCCAGTGCGTGCCGTCGTAGGCGACCTCGGCGGTGCGGGTCTCCCGGCCGCCGCGGACGAAGGAGTGCTCGTCGGTGATGCGGTCCCAGGCGTACTCCTCGATGCGGATCCTGGCCCGCTCGATCGCGTCCTGGCTGGTGACGAAGTGCCGGGCGAGCCGGATGCCGAACTGCTCGGCGGAGTCGATCCCGTACTGCTTGGCGAACGCGAACACCGTGTTCTTGGTGGTGTCGGTGGGCAGGACGTTGGCGTTGCTGCCGGAGTAGTGGACCTCGTCCATGGCGCCGGACAGCGCGACGGAGACGTTGAGGTCCCTGACGTGGTGCGTACGGCCCTCGCGGGTGACGTGGACGACGCGGGTCTCCGCTTTGCCGTACTGGTTCTGGCCGAGACGGGTGGGCGACATGACGGTGCTAGCTCCCTCGGTATACGGAGTAGCCGAACGGGTTGAGCAGCAGCGGTACGTGGTAGTGCTCGCCCGGCTCGACGGCGAGGACGACCGCCACTTCGGGGAAGAAGGCCCCGCTGTCCCCGGCGCGGGCGGCGTCCTGCCGGCCCACGGCCCGGGTGCGGGTGAGGTACGGCCCGGTGGCGAACTGCAGGCGGGCGTGGGTCGCGGTGCCTGGCAGTGCCGGCAGGTCCTTGCAGCGGCCGTCGGCGTCCGTCGCCGAGGCGCCGTGCGGCACCCAGGGGGCATCGCCCCCGGCGCGCACCTCCAGCAGGACGGCGACGTCCGCGGCGGGGCGGCCGATGCTGGTGTCCAGGACGTGGGTGGACACGGACGTCATGCGGGGTCCTCCTCGGCGGGCGCGACGAGCCGGGTGAGCCGGATGCGGTTGATCTTCCCCAGTTCGGTGCGGACGATCCCGCGTTCGGTGGCGGGGTCGTTCCCGATCCGCTCGCCCAGGGCTGCCAGCATCTCGTCGCCGGTCCGGCCGGTGGCGCAGATGAGGAAGACGTGGCCGTGCCGCTCCTGGTACGCGAGGTTCAGCTCCAGCAGCCGCGCGCGCAGGGAGTCCTGGACGCCGCTCTGCTCGCGGGCGGAGGCCGGGTCGCCGGGCTTCGGCCGGCCGATCGGCGGGTGCGCCGCCATCGCCTCGGCCAGGTCGTCGGCCGTGAGTCCCGAGGTCGCCGCGTCGCTCGCGGCGAGCAGGGTCTCGACGCTGCCGTAGGGGCGGCCTGCGGCCACCTCCGCGCCCCAGGAACGGCTCGCGCACACCTCGCGCAGCAGGGCGGCCGCCTCCGCCGCTCCGGCGCTGTTGAACCGGGCCAGGCCCGGGGAGGGACGGGAAGTCACATCAGCACGCTAGGAGCGCCTGCCGCGTGACGTCAACACTTTGTTGAAAGATGCCCCTGTGCGGCGGCCTCGCACCGACCGGACGGGCGACGCGAGCGGCTACTCGCGCTCCTTCGCCGCGTTCTCCCGGTTCAGGTAGTTGTAGACGGTGAAGCGGCTCACCCCGAGGGCCGAGGCGACCGTCTCCACCCCGTGCCGCACCGAGAACGCACCGCGTTCCTCCAGGATGCGCACGACCGTCTGCTTCTCCTTGCGGCCGAGTTCGGCCAGCGCCCTGCCGTGCCGGCGCTCCAGGTCCGCCAGGAGGTGATCGAGGGAGTCGGCCAGGTGCGGCAGGCGGACGGCGACCACCGCCCGACCCTCCCAGCTCAGCACGACGTCGTCGCCGCGCGCCTCGCCGGGCGGCACCATCTCCGCGCCCATCGCGGCGACCAGCGGCGTGATGGCCGCGCTGAACGGGTGCTCGCCGGCCGCGGTCATCGATCCGCCTCCCCGATGACACTGATCTGCAGCGACACCCGCGTGGCCCCGGCGTCCAGGGTGCGCCGCAGCAGGTCGCCGACCGCGTCCACCACCTGGTCGGCGGCGCCTTCCGCCGTGTTGCCGAACGGCCCGACGTCGACCTTCTCCAGCGCGGCCGAGCCGACGACGTCCCGGGCCACGGCGGCGTGCTCCGGAAGCACGTCGAGATCGAAGGGCTCGGTGGTGAATTCCAGTCTCAGGCGCACGCCTTCAACCTAGCTGGTCAGCGGCTTTCGAGGACATCCCCCTTGACAGTCCCCGGCCAGGTGATCCAGTCTTCCGTTAGACAGAATTCAGTTTCCGCAATACGGAATCAATGGGGACCGACACACCGGACGGAAGGGGCGCACGAGATGGGCTTCGACTCCACGCGCTGCGATGTGAACCTCTCGATCCTCTTCACCGAACTCCCGCTCCTGGAACGCCCGGCCGCCGCCGCGGCCGCGGGCTTCGACGCGGTGGAGCTGTGGTGGCCGTGGCCGGACGCCCCCACCCCGCCGAAGGCGCGGCTCGACGAACTGCGCTCCGCCCTGGAGGACGCGGGCACCCGGCTGGTGGGACTGAACTTCTACGCGGGGCAACTGCCGGGACCCGACCGCGGCGCGCTGTCCGTGCCCGGCGAGGAGTCCGCCCGCTTCCGCGCCAACATCGACATCGCCGCGGACTTCGCGCGCTCGGTCGGCTGCACCGCCCTCAACGCCCTGTACGGCAACCGGGTCGACGGCTCGAGCGCCGAGGCGCAGGACGAACTCGCCCTGGAGAACCTGGTCCGGGCCGCGCACGCCGCCCACCGGGTCGGCGCCACCTTGCTCGTCGAGGCCCTCAACGCGGCGGAGTCGCCGCGCTGTCCGCTGGTCAGCGCGCCCGCCGCCGTCGAGGTCGTCGACAAGGTCAACGCGGAGACCGGTCTCGGCAACGCCGCCTTCCTGCTCGACCTCTACCACCTGTCGATGAACGGCGAGGACCTGCCCGCCGTGATCGACGCCTACGCCGACCGCACCGGCCACGTCCAGATCGCCGACAACCCCGGCCGCGGCGCCCCGGGAACGGGCTCGCTGCCGCTGGCCGGCCTCGTCGACCGGCTGCGCACCGCGGGCTACGACGGCTGGATCGGCCTGGAGTACAAGCCGGGACCGGAGGGGAGCGCCGCCTCCTTCGGCTGGCTCACCGGCGCCGCCCAGCACCCCGAGAGGACATCATGACCACCACGCCCCCGGCATCCTCCGGCTCCGCCCGCCCCTCCCTTCCGAAGGTGGCCTGGATCGGCCTCGGCATCATGGGCTCGCCCATGGCGGAGAACCTGATCAAGGCCGGGTACTCCGTCACCGGCTACACCCTGGAGCAGGACAAGCTCGACCGCCTCGCGGCCGCCGGCGGGACCGCCGCGGGCTCGGTCGCCGAGGCGGTCAAGGACGCCGACGTCGTCGTCACGATGGTCCCGGCCTCCCCGCAGGTCGAGGCGGTCGCGTACGGGGACGACGGCATCCTCGCCCACGCGAGGGCGGGCGCCCTGCTGGTCGACATGTCGTCGATCACGCCGCAGACCTCCGTCGACCTGGCCGACGCCGCGGCGGCCAGGGGCATCCGGGTCCTGGACGCCCCGGTCTCCGGCGGCGAGGCGGGGGCGATCGAGGCGGTGCTGTCCATCATGGTGGGCGGCGCCCAGGCCGACTTCGACGAGGCCCGCCCGCTGTTCGAGGCACTCGGCAGGACCATCGTCCTGTGCGGCCCGCACGGCGCGGGCCAGACGGTGAAGGCCGCCAACCAGCTGATCGTCGCCGTCAACATCCAGGCCTGTGCCGAGGCCGTGGTCTTCCTGGAGAAGTCGGGCGTCGACCTCGGCGCCGCGCTGGAGGTACTGGGCGGCGGTCTGGCCGGCTCCACGGTGCTGGACCGCAAGAAGCGCAACTTCCTGGACCGCGAGTTCGCCCCCGGCTTCCGCGTCGACCTCCACCACAAGGACATGGGCATCGTCACCGACGCCGCGCGCTCCGTCGGCGCCGCGCTGCCGGTCGGCTCCGTCGTCGCGGGCCTGGTGGCCTCGCTGCGCGCCCAGGGCGACGGCGGCCTGGACCACTCCGCCCTGCTGCGCGGCGTGGAGCGCCTGTCCGGCCTGCCGGCCTCCGGCTGACCCCGTCTTCCGGGCGGTGGCGTCCGCACGTCCTGTCGCGCCCGGCGGACGCCGCCGCCCGGAACTCCTCCCGACTGCCCGGGAGAACCACGCACCGTCCGCGCCGCCATGAACTTCCGAGGGGTTGGTCCTGGCGGCGCGGACCCCTGCCCGCGCGCCAACCGGCGCGCGCGGGACGGCAGGAGAGCTGCGGGAGCGGCGTACCGTGGGGGAACATGAAGGGTACGTCCGCCGCCCGGTAAGCACCCGCCCTGGAGTCTCGAACCATGGCAGAGAGCGTGCCCGTGCGCTGCCCGGCCTGCCGCCGGGAGCACACGTACACCGCCCCCGTCTTCCCCTGTGCCTGCGGCACGCCCCTGGCACTGCCGCTGCTGCGCGGCGGCATCCCGCTGCTGATCCGCCACCGGTCCTGGTCCGACTCGTGGGTGGGCATGCGCTGCCCCGACTGCCACCGCGAGGACCAGTGGCCGCAACCCGAACTGGGCTGCGAGTGCGGGGCGGTGATCCGGCTGCCGGTGGACACGCGGGCGCTGCGGATGCCGCCGTCCCGGCCCGCCGCCGTCGAGCACCCCGCAGGGACGGCGCCCACGACGCCGGGGCAGCGGGCCCCCTTCCGGCCGGTGACGATCCGCACCGCGCGGGACGCACTCACCGCGGCCGCGCAGTATCTGAAGTGGCTCGGCTTCGGCGGTGTACGGATCGCCTCGGAGCGTGCGGCGAACGGGATCGACCTGCGCGGCGACGGTCTCGTCGCCCAGGTGGACCCGACCACCCGGCCGAGCGTGCTGCGGGATGTGGAGACCCTCTGGCTGAACTGCCTCAACGAGGACGCCTCCGGCGCCTTCTTCTCGCTGGCCGGCTACGCGCACGACGCCCGGCTGCGGGCCGACCAGCTCGGGGTGCCGCTCTTCGTCATGGACCTCACCGGCACCCCGCAGCCGGTGAACGACGCCGCGGACGCCCTCATCCGCACCGGTCCGCGCGCCCGGCCCTGAGGGCCGCCGCCCGAGGGCCCGGGCGCGTCGGCCCTGCCCCCGGCCTCACCCTGCGTGCTCACTCGGGTCGCGCGAGCGGCGCTCCCGGGGGAACATCGAGAGGTTCCCCTCTCCCGACTCCAGGAGACCCCAGGACTACGTCAGGACGCAGCGATGTCTACCGCCCTCTTGAAGCGCAAACTCGACATATCCTTCCGCCGTCTGGACACGGACGGCAACGGGTATGCCGAGCGCGCCGACTTGCAGGACGTCGGCGCGCGGCTGATTCACGGTTTCGGCCAGTCCCCCACCTCGCCGAAGGGCAGGTCGGTCGTGGTGCGCCTCGACGCCGTCTGGGCGGAGCTCGCGGCCTATGCCGACGGCGACCGCGACGGGCGGCTGTCCTCCGAGGAGTACCGCCACGGCATGACCCGGGCCTTCATCGAGGGCCCGGCCTTCGACCCCGTCTTCCATCCCGCCGCCGAGGCGGTCGTCCAGCTCTGCGACACCGACGGTGACGGGCGGGTCCAGCGCGGGGAGTTCGAGATCCTGCAGCGTGCGTTCAACACCCCGGCCTCCGCGGTCGTCGCGGCCTTCGACCGTCTCGACACCGACGGCGACGGCCTGGTGAGCACGTCCGACCTCGTGACGGCGATCCGCGCCTACTACATCGGCACCGATCCCGCGGCCCCCGGCAACTGGCTCTTCGGACCGCTGTAGGCGGAGCGGCCGCACGCTCCGGGTGAGGCCGGCCGCCGCACCCGCCGGAATCGGGCCGGGATGCGGCGGCCGGACACCACGCCGGCGGTCAGGTGCCGGCGAGCGGGAGGATCTCGGTGGGAGCGTGGCCCGGCTCGGTGGCCAGTTCCTCGAACTCCACCACGTTGCCGATGTCGTTGGTGACGCTCATCGCGATGTTGGTGACGCGCTCCAGGATCGCCTCGACCACCACCGGCACCCGGTGCTCGGCGGCGAGCTTCTTCGCCAGTTCGAAGGCGGCGCCCAGTTCCGCCGGGTCGGTGACCCGCAGCGCCTTGCAGCCCAGGCCCTCCGCGACCTTGACGTGGTCGACGCCGTAGCCGCCCAGTTC
This sequence comes from Streptomyces sp. NPDC088354, assembly GCF_044753585.1. NCBI lineage: Bacteria > Bacillati > Actinomycetota > Actinomycetes > Kitasatosporales > Streptomycetaceae > Streptomyces > Streptomyces sp. NPDC088354. The sequence goes on from NZ_JBIVNJ010000023.1 coordinate 112,859, forward strand.
GGGCGAGTTGACGTTCTCGAACTCCAGGTTGACCTCGAAGTCGATGTCGAAGGCGCGCTGTGCCTGGCGGATCAGGCCCAGGTAGGCGTTGTTCACCAGGACGTGCACGTACGGGATGCGGTGCTGCGCGCCGACCGCCAGTTCCTCGATCATGAACTGGAAGTCGTAGTCGCCGGACAGGGCCACCACGGACGCCTCCGGGTCCGCCTTCGCCACCCCCAGGGCCGCCGGGACCGTCCAGCCCAGCGGCCCGGCCTGACCGCAGTTGATCCAGTGCCGCGGCCGGTAGACGTGCAGCATCTGGGCCCCGGCGATCTGGGAGAGCCCGATGGTGGAGACGTACCGGGTCTCGGGTCCGAACGCCTTGTTCATCTCCTCGTACACCCGCTGCGGCTTCATCGGGATGTCGTCGAAGTGCGTGCGGCGGTGCAGCGTGGCCTTGCGCTCGCGCGCGGACGCCGCCCAGGCGGCGCGGTCCGGCAGCCGCCCGGCCTCCTTCAGCTCCCGGGCGACGTCGACGAAGAGTTCCAGGGCGGCCGCGGCGTCGGAGGTGATGCCGTAGTCCGGCGCGAAGATCCTGCCGATCTGGGTGGGCTCGATGTCGACGTGCACGAAGGTGCGGCCCGCGGTGTAGACGTCGATGCGGCCGGTGTGCCGGTTGGCCCAGCGGTTGCCGATGCCGAGCACGAAGTCGGATTCCAGGAACGTCGCGTTGCCGTAGCGGTGCGAGGTCTGCAGGCCCACCATCCCGGCGTTCAGCGGATGGTCGTCCGCGATGGCTCCCCAGCCCATCAGGGTCGGCACGACCGGGGTGCCGGTCAGCTCGGCGAACTCCACGAGCAGGGAGGAGGCGTCGGCGTTGATGACGCCGCCGCCGGCGACGATCAGCGGGCGCTGCGCGGCGTTCAGCATCGCCAGCGCCTTCTCGATCTGCCGCCGGCCGGCCGCGGGCTTCCAGACCGGCAGCGGCTCGTACGTCTCGGGGTCGAACTCGATCTCGGTGAGCTGGACGTCCACCGGCAGGTCGACCAGGACCGGGCCGGGGCGGCCGGAGCGCATCAGGTGGAACGCCTTCTGGAAGACGCCGGGGACCTGCGCGGCCTCCAGCACGGTGGTCGCGGCCTTGGTGACGGGCCCGGCGATGGAGGCGATGTCGACGGCCTGGAAGTCCTCCTTGTGGATCACCGCGGTGGGTGCCTGGCCGGTGATGCACAGGATCGGTATCGAGTCGCCGATGGCCGAGTAGAGACCGGTGATCATGTCGGTGCCCGCCGGGCCGGAGGTGCCGATGCAGACGCCGATGTTCCCCGGCGCGGTACGGGTGTAGCCCTCCGCCATGTGGGAGGCGCCCTCGACATGGCGGGCGAGGGTGTGGGCGATGCCGCCGGAGGCCCTGAGGGCCGCGTAGAAGGGGTTGATCGCGGCACCGGGCACACCGAACGCGGTGTCGACGCCTTCCCGCTTGAGGATCTCCACAGCCGCTCGGGCGGCGGTCATTCGAGGCATTCGCTCACTCCTGCGTCGTCCTGCGGTCCAGGTGTCGCGCCCTAGCCCACCCTCTATATTTCCGCGATACGGAAAGATACTTTTGCCATGTGGAACTACATCGAACATAGGGCGTGCCGAGCGCACCGGTCAAGAAGATGGGGCGGTGCCGGTGCCGAAATCCGTGGTGGAACACCTGTACGAACCAGTAGGGTGCGGAGGCTCCATCCGCACATCAGCACCGCGCTTCAGCACCACAGATCCCGGGGGGGACCTCCGTGACCACACCGACTCCGCCCGCGCCCGCGCCTCAGCCCGCGACGCAGACCCAGGCGCGGGAACAGCCGCAGGGACAACCCCAGTCCGATGCGCAGCGGCCGCCGTCGCTCTACCCGTTCCCGTGGCCGTACCTGCCGCAGAAGTCGATGAGCGTCGACGTCCCGGGTTACGGCCCCTCGTGCAGCTACTGCGGCTCGGTGCCCGCGACGGCCGCCACCGTGCGCGGCCATCAGGGCATGATCGTCATCATGAAGTGGCTGAAGGTCCGGGGCATGTTCTGCCGGTCCTGCGGCCTCGCCACGGTCCGCAAGATGACCGGCGACAGCATGGTGCAGGGCTGGTGGGGCGCGGCGTCGATGCTGATCAACCCCATCGTCATGCTGCTCAACATCAGGCAGTGGGTGAAGATCAAGCGGCTCGGCGAGCCCGTGCCCGGCGCCCCGCGCAGACCCGCCGACCCCGGCAGGCCCCTGTTCCTTCGTCCGGTCGCCCTCGGCCTGCTGCTCCCGTTCGCGATCGTCGGGGCGCTCTGGTTCTTCCTTCACGACGACGCCGAGTACGCCGCCGTCGGCGACTGCGTGCACGCCGGCGGCGACCCGCTCTTCCCCGATGTCTCGGTCGTGGACTGCGCCTCCCCCAAGGCCCAGTACAAGGTGGTCGACCGCCTGGAGGGCACCACCGACACCAGCCTGTGCGGCGCGCACCCCGGCAGTGTGGCCGCCTTCTCCCAGGAGCACGGGTCCACCCGGTTCGTCCTGTGCCTGGGCCCCAACCGCGGCGACGCACCGGACAGCGGCGCCGCCGGGAGCGACAGCGTCTGACGCGCGCATGGGGTCACGGGCACGAAGGGCGGGGCGGGCGGCGACGGCCGCGCTGGCGGCGGCCGTGGTGTGGGGAACGGCCGGCGACGCGGCGATCGCGGAGAAGCCGATGAGCAGGGCGGCCGTCACGGCCGACATCGCCGCCGTGACGCAGGAGGCGGGTGCCGTGTCCGAGACGCACACCGTGGCCGGCGTGCTCGTCGCCGGCACCGGCGGGCACGGGCGCCCACTGCGCGAGGAGTGCCTGGTGACGAAGGACATCGGCCCCGTGGAGGCGCGCGGTACGGCCTCCCGCATCACCGCGAGCCTGCGCCGGCACGGCTGGCGGCGGCTCGACCGTGCGCCGAGGCAGTCGCCCGGCTCCGTCCGGTACGCCCGGCGCGGCTGGACCCTGTCCGCCACCCACTCCGCGTGGCCCTTCGCGAACCCCGGAACCCGTGAGGACTGGACGTTCATCGCCCTCAGGGACAGGTGCTGATCCGGTGATCCGGCCCGCAGGCGAGCGCGACCGCGGTGCCATAATCGCCCGATGAGCGCGATCGTCTGGCTGAACGGGGCCTTCGGGGCGGGCAAGACCACGACCTCCGCGGAACTAACCCGCCTGCTGCCCGGGGCCCATGTCCTCGACACCGAGTACGTCGGCTTCATGCTGCGCCATGTGCTGGCGGAGCCCGCGCCGGTGCGGGACTTCCAGGAGTGGCCGCCGTGGCGCGCCCTGGCCGTGGAGTCGATCGCGCAGGTGCAGCGCTTCCTCGGCGGTCCGCTGATCGTTCCGCAGACCGTGGTCGTGCGGGCGTACTGGACGGAGATCCGCGACGGCCTGGCCCGACAGGGCCTGACCGTGCGGCACTTCGTCCTGCACACCGACAGCGCGACCCTGACGCGACGCATCGAGGACGACACCGTCGAGACCGGCGGACGGCAGTGGCGGCTGGACCACCTCGCGGCGTACGAGGCGGCCCTGCCGTGGCTGCGTGCCGAGGGCACCGTGGTGGACACCACGGGCGTGCCGCCGCGCGAGGTGGCCCTGCGGATCGCGGCGGCCACCGAAGCCGTCACCGCGGGCTGAACGACTCCCGCAGCTCGATCTTGCGCACCTTGCCGCTGACCGTCATCGGGAAGGCCTCCATGAGCCGCAGATGGCGGGGCACCTTGTAGTGCGCCAGCCGGCCGCGGCAGTAGTCGGCGAGATCCTGGACGGTGAGCGCCTCGGCCGGGTCCTTGAGGATCACGCAGGCGAGGATCTCCTCGCCGTAGTGCTCGTCGGGGACGCCGACCACCTGCACATCGGCGATCTTGGGGTGCCCGTACAGGAACTCCTCGATCTCTCGCGGATAGACGTTCTCCCCGCCGCGGATGATCATGTCCTTGATGCGGCCGACGATCTGCAGGTAGCCGTCCTCGCGCATCACCGCGAGGTCGCCGGTGTGCATCCAGCGGCCGGCGTCGATCGCCTCGGCGGTCTTCTCCGGCTCGTCCCAGTAACCGAGCATCACCGAGTAGCCGCGGGTGCACAGTTCGCCCGCCACGCCGCGCGGGACGGTCACGCCGTCCGGGTCGACGACCTTGACCTCGATGTGCGGCAGGACCCGGCCGACGGTGCCCGTACGGCGTTCGAGGTCGTCGTCGCGGCGGGTCTGGCAGGAGACCGGCGACGTCTCGGTCATCCCGTAGCAGATGGAGACCTCGGCCATGTGCATCTCGGCGACGACCCGCTTCATGACCTCCACCGGGCAGGGCGAGCCCGCCATGATGCCGGTGCGCAGCGAGGACAGGTCGTACGTCGCGAAGTCGGGCAGGTTGAGCTCCGCGATGAACATCGTCGGCACCCCGTAGAGCGAGGTGCAGCGCTCCCGCTCCACCGCCCGCAGTGTGGCCGCCGGGTCGAAGGTGGGTGCCGGAATGACGATGCAGCCGCCGTGCGAGGTGACGCCGAGGTTGCCCATCACCATGCCGAAGCAGTGGTAGAAGGGCACCGGCAGGCAGACCCGGTCCTGCTCGGTGTACGCGATCGACTCCCCCACGAAGAAGCCGTTGTTGAGGATGTTGTGGTGCGAGAGCGTCGCGCCCTTGGGGAAGCCGGTGGTGCCGGAGGTGTACTGGATGTTGACCGGGTCGTCGCAGGACAACTCGGCGGCGCGTTCCTCCAGTTGCTCGTACGGCACATGGGCGCCGGCTGCCACGAGCGCGTCCCAGCCGGGGTCGCCGATGTACACGACCTCGCTCAGCGACCGGCACTGCGGGCGGACCTGGTCGACCATGGCCCGGTAGTCGCTGTCGCGGTACGCGGTGGAGGAGACCAGGACCTCGATGCCGGCCTGGCGCAGGACGTAGGCCAGTTCGTGCACCCGGTAGGCCGGGTTGATGTTGACCATGATCGCGCCGATGCGGGCGGTGGCGTACTGCACGAACACCCACTCCGGGCAGTTGACCGCCCAGATCCCGACCCGGTCTCCCTTGGCGACGCCCTTGGCGAGCAGACCGCGCGCCACGTCGTCCACGGCGGCGGAGAACTGCGCGTACGTCCAGCGGCGGCCGCCGGCCACGTCGACCAGGGCCTCGCGGTCCGGCCAGGCGGCCACGGCGCGGGCGAGGTTGCGGCCGATGGTGTCGCCGAGCAGCGGGGTGGTGCCGGTGCCGCTCGCGTAGGAGAGCTCCATGGGCTCCACGGTCGCCGGCGGTTCCGCGGGTGCGGTCACGTGTGGTCCTCCTCGCGGTACTCGGTGCCGGTGGAGCGCTCGGCGGTGCGCTGCCGCAACTCGATGCGGCGGATCTTGCCGGAGACGGTCTTGGGCAGGTCGGCGAACTCCAGGACGCGCACCCGCTTGTACGGGGCGAGCACCTCCCGGGAGTGCGCGAAGAGCGCTGCCGCGGTCTCCGCGCCCGGCTCCCAGCCCTCGGCGAGCACCACGTACGCCTTGGGCACGGCCAGCCGCAGCGGATCGGGCGACGGGACGACGGCCGCCTCGGCGACGGCGTCGTGCTCCAGCAGGGCGCTCTCCAGCTCGAACGGGCTGATCTTGTAGTCGGAGGCCTTGAAGACGTCGTCCGAGCGGCCCACGTAGGTGATGTAGCCGTCGGCGTCGCGCGAGCCGATGTCACCGGTGCGGTAGTAGCCGCCGGCCATCGCCTCTGCGGTCCGCTCCGGGTCACCCGCGTAGCCGGTCATCAGGCCGACCGGACGGGCGGACAGGTCCAGGCAGATCTCGCCCTCGTCGCCGGGCTTGCCGGTGACGGGGTCCACCAGCTCCACGACGTAGCCCGGGCTCGGACGGCCCATCGAGCCCGCCTTGAGCGGCTGGCCGGGCGGGTTGGCGACCTGGACGGCGGTCTCGGTCTGGCCGAAGCCGTCCCGGATGGTGAGCCCCCAGGCGCGCCGCACGTGCTCGATGACCTCGGGGTTCAGCGGTTCCCCGGCGGCGACGACCTCGCGCGGCGGCGTGCGCAGCGCGCTCAGGTCGGCCTGGATCAGCATGCGCCACACGGTCGGCGGGGCACAGAAGCTGGTGACGCCGGCCCGGTCCATCTCGGCCATGAGGCGGCCCGCGTCGAAGCGCGTGTAGTTGTGGATGAAGACGGTCGCCTCGGCGCTCCACGGCGCGAACAGGTTGGACCAGGCGTGCTTGGCCCAGCCCGGCGAGGAGATGTTGAGGTGGACGTCGCCGGGGCGCAGGCCGATCCAGTACATGGTGGCCAGGTGGCCCACGGGATAGGACACATGGGTGTGCTCGACGAGCTTGGGCCGGGCGGTGGTGCCCGAGGTGAAGTAGAGCATCAGCGGCTCGTCGGCGCGGGTCTCGCCGTCCGGCGTGAAGTCCGCGGCGGCCGCCGCGGCGTCCTCGTACGCGAGCCAGCCCTCCGGAGCGCCGCCGACCGCGATCCGGGTGTACTCGCCCGGCACCGCGTCGAACTTGGCGGTGTCCGCGGAGCGGACGACCACATGCCGGGCCCGCCCGCGCTCCACACGGTCGGTGAGGTCGGCGGGCCCCAGCAGGGGGGTGGCCGGGATGACCACGGCGCGCAGTTTCATGGCGGCCAGCGCGGTCTCCCACAACTCGACCTGGTTGCCGAGCATGACGACGATCCGGTCACCGGCGCGCACGCCCCGCTCACGCAGCCAGCCGGCCACCCGGTGGGACCGCTCGGACATGGCGGCGAACGAGACGACGGTCTCGGCGCCGTCCTCCTCGACGATGTGCAACGCCGGGCGGTCGTTGCCCTCGGCGATCACGTCGAACCACTCGAGCGCCCAGTTGAAGTGCTCGGGCCGCGGCCAGCGGAAGCCCTCGTACGCCGTCTTGTAGTCCTCCCGGTGGCGCAGCAGGAAGTCCCGGGCCGACCGGAACTCGTCTGTCCGGCTGGTTGCCGCCATGTGTCCTCCTTATTGCCTGCCCCCTCAGTAGCATCCTGTTGTCAGCGGCAGAGCTCTACCCCCGATCGGGGGTGAAGGCGCGGCGGGGAGATGACGGGAAGCGGGACGGGCACGGGCGAGGCGGCGGAGCTGCGGGCGGCACTGCTGCGGATGCGGCGTGCCAGCGGGCTGCCGGTGGCCTTCGGCGGGCTGCTCCCCGACCCCCGTGAACTGCGCATATCCGAGCTGTCCGGCACCGCCACCGCCTCGTTGCAGGGGCTCGCCGTCACCCTGGGCAACGGCCTGGGCGGAAAGACCATCGCGCTGGGCCGGCCGCTGGCGGTCACCGACTACGGCGCCTCGCGCGTGATCAGCCACGAGTACGACGCGGCCGTGGCCGCCGAGGGTCTGCGCTCGGTGCTCGCGGTACCGGTGGTCGTACGCCGCCGGGTGCGGGGCGTCCTGTACGGCGCGCTGCGCCACCCGGCCGCGCTCGGCGACCGGCCGGTCAGCGCCGCCGTCGAGGCCGCCCGCGAACTGGAGCACCGGCTCGTGGTGCGCGACGAGGCGGACCGACTGCTCTCCACCTGCCGCCAGCCGACGGCCGGCGACCCGGCGGCGTGGGAGGAGGTCCGCGAGGCCCACGGGGAACTGCGCGCCCTCGCCCACCGCGTCGCCGACCCCCTGCTGCGGCAGGAACTGCTCGCCGCCTGCGGCCGGCTGGCCGCCGCGTCCCTCGCCTCGGCCGCCCCGCCCGATCCGGGGGCCCGGCACACCCCGCTGTCCGTCCGCGAGATCGACGTCCTCGCCTGCGTCGCCGGCGGCGCCACCAACGCCGCGGCGGCCGACCGGCTGGGGCTGCGCCCGGAGACCGTCAAGAGCTATCTGCGCTCCGCCATGCGCAAGCTCGGCGCGCACAGCCGCCTGGAGGCCGTGGTCAGGGCGCGCCGGGCGGGGCTGCTGCCGTAGCGGCCGGCCAGGGAACGCCGACAGGTCCGTGGCCGCCGCTGGAGGCGTGGCGGCGGCCACGGCATGGGCGGGGCTGACGCTCCGTCACCATTCCCACAGCGACGATCGGCCACCGGACGCCCCGAGGAGGCCACGACACGTCGCTGTGCGTCAACCCCGCCCGTATGGCTCAGCGCGCGGGTCACCGGAGGCCGGCGACGGTCACCGAGGGAACCGGGGTTCACCACCGGGCAGCGCGGGCACTGAAAGGACGTCAGGACGGAGCGAGTCCCGGCTTTTTCCGGACTTCGTCCCTCATCGCCGGATATAAATTCTGCACCAGAGGGATATTCCGCATAGCGGACAATCACTAAACTCTGCCAGCCACATACCTGTCGGGTTTCAATGGCCCTTTGCTTAACATTGTCCCGAACACGAGACTGAGGGGAGCGGCGACCGTGGAGCAGGTCTTCGACGTGCCGGCCAGACCCCGTCCCGACCAGGTGATTGGGCGAGGTGATGTGCTCGCGCGCGCCCGCGGGCATGTGACCGACGGGGGCAGCCTCCTGCTGTACGGCCCGGCCGGAATCGGTAAGTCCACCGTCCTGCGGACCCTCGCGGCCGAATGCGCCGGCGGGGCCACCGCCGTGCTGCGTTGTTCCGCGACGGAATCGGAGTCCCATCTCCCCTTCATCGCTCTGGTCGACCTGCTGGGGCTCGTCGCCGGCGAGGTGTCCGAGGGCCTGCCCGCTCCGCAGCGCGCCGCGCTGGAGTCGGCGCTGACCGGACGCGGCGAGTCCTCGCTGCAACGGGACGGACTGGCCCTGCGGCTGGCGGTGCTGTCGGTGCTGCGCGCGCTCGCCGCGCGCGGACCGGTGCTGATCGTCGTGGACGACCTGCAGTGGATGGACCCGGCGAGCGCCGAACTGCTGGCGTTCGCCGCCCGCCGCGTGGCGGGACTGCCGGTGCGGGTGCTCGGCGCCGTGCGCACCGACGCCGATCCGCAGGACCAGCAGGAACGCTACCTGTGGGCGTTCCCGCACGACGCGCTGACGCTGCGCGTGACGCCACTGTCCCGCCCCCAGGTCTCCGAACTCCTCGAAGCGCGCGGGCACACCGGGCTGCCGCGCGCCGTCGTCCGGGACATCCATGTCACCAGCGGCGGCAATCCGCTGTTCGCGCTGGAGCTGGGCCGCGCGCTGGCGGAGAGCCGGACGCCGCCGCAGCCCGGCGAACCGCTGCCGGTGCCGACCTCGCTGCGCGCGCTCGTGCTCAACCGGCTGGAGATGCTGTCCGCCGAGACCCGCCGCACCCTCCTGATCGCCAGCGCGGGAGCCCGCCCCACCCTGGCGACACTGCGCAGCGCCGGGCGGGCCAATGCCGAGAGCGAGACCGGGGTCGCGGCCTCGCTCGGCCTGGTCGAGATGGACCACGACCACAGCGGGCTCATCCGCTTCGCCCACCCGCTGATATCCGCGGCGCTGTACGCGGAGGCCACCCCCGAGGACCGGCGCAGCGCCCACGCCGCACTGGCCGCGGCGGCCGGCGACCCGATCGAGCGCGCCCGGCACCTGGCACTGGCGACGACCGGCAAGGACCGCCGGGTCGCGGCGAGCCTGGCCGAGGCCGCGGACGAGGCCCGGCTGCGCGGCGCCCCGTCGATGGCCGCGCAACTGGGCCTGCTGGCGGCCCGGCACACCCCGGCCGGCGCGCTCCCGACCGCCGACCAGCGGCGGCTGCGGGCCGCCGAGGACGCGCTGACCGCCGCGGAGCCCGAACTGGCCCGTGCCACCGCCCGCGAGGTGCTGGCGGTCGCGACCACACCCGCCGACCGCGTGCGGGCGTGGATCGTGGTGATCGACTCCGTCGGCCAGGCTCTGTCCGAGGTCGACGACGTCTACCCGCAAGCCCTGGCGGACGCGGGTGACGACCCGCGGTTGCAGGCCCTGGTCCGCTACCAGGTCGCCTGGCGGGCCCTGGTGGACGGCCAGATCAACCAGGCCCGCGCCGAGGCCGCCCGGTCGGCGGCGCTCGCCGCGCAGGCGGGCGACCGGCGGACCGAACTGCTCGCGCTGTCCTTCAAGGCGCTCAACGAGACGACGATGGGCCACCCGGACGCCGCCGCCACCCTGGCGCTGGCCTCCGCGGAACCGCAGGACCCCGACGTCGCCATGAACCACAACGGCCCGGTCTACATCCGTTCCCGCTACCTGCTGATGAGCGACCAGCTCGACGAGGCGCGCACCGCTCTGACCTGGCTGGTCGGCGAGGCACGGCAGCGCGGCGCGGTGGAGAGCGAGGTCTACTCCGTGCGCAGCCTGGCCGAGATCGAGCTGCGCTCCGGCCGCTGCGCAACGGCCCTCGAACTGGCCAGGGAGAGCCTGCGGCTGGCCGAGGACATCGGCATCGGCGAGGGCTTCGCGCTGCAGATCGCCGCTCTGGCCGAGGCCGGGGGCGGCACGGTGGAGCGCGCCCTGTCGCTGGCCGGGGACGCGGTGCGGCGGGCCGAGGCCGACAGCGACATGCCCTACATGACGCGGGCGTTGTACGCGCTCGGGCACGCGCGACTGGTCGGCGCGGACCCGCAGGGCGCGGTGGAGGCACTGCGCCGGGTGCGGGAACTGGAACGCGAGATGGGCGTGACCGAGCCCGCGCGCGGCCGGTGGCAGGGCGACCTGGCCGAGGCGCTCGTCCTCACCGGCGCGCTCGGCGAGGCGCGCGAGGTCATCGACGAGACCCGCGCGCACGCCGTCCGGCTGAGGCGGCACAGCATCCTCGCCGTGCTGGAGCGCGCCGAGGGCATGCTGCTGTCGGCCCGTGGCAGCGCCGAGAGCGCGGTGGCCGTCCTCACCGTGGCCCGGCAGCGGCTCTCCGGGCTGGGCTACGGCCTGGAGGAGGCGCGGGCGGTCCTCGCCCTCGCCCAGGTCGAGGCCGAACGCCGCAACCGGGTCGCCGCCCAGGCCGCGCTGGACGAGGCGGCCCGTCTCTTCCGCCGCGCCAAGGCCCTGCCGTGGCTCGAACAGGTCGGTCCCGCGACGGAGTCGCCGACGGCCGCTCCCCCGGAACTGGACGGGCTGGCCACGATGGAGCGGCAGGTCGCCTCCCTGGTCCTGGAGGGTTCCACCAACCGGGAGATCGCCGCGACCCTGTTCATCAGCGTCAAGACCGTCGAGGCGACCCTCACCCGGGTCTACCGCAAGCTCGGCATCCGCTCACGGGTCGACATCGTCCGCCTCGCCGCGGCCCGCCGCGCGGGCTGACCCGCGCGGCCGGCCCGCGCGGGATCCGGCCGGACCCGGTGCCTGTGAGTCACCGAGGGATTCCCCTACGCAACCGGGCGAGGGGCATCCCTCGTTGAGCGGCCACCGGGCCGCCCCTAGCGTAAGTGCCGCACGCAGCACAGCAGTTCCGCACCGCAGGACGCCGTGCGCGCCCTGTCTCTTCGTCTCACGGTCGTCGACGACGACGTCGGCTCGGGCCGTGCCGTTCGCGCGGGTTCCCCTGCCGCCCCACCGGCAGCCGCGCGTCCCCCCACCGGCAACCCGAGGAGCGTCATGTCCCGGCTCAACCGTGCGAGGAAGGCCGCCGCCGCGGTCACGGCGACCGCGGCGACCGCGGCGTACCCCTTCACGTTCTCCCCGGTGAAGGCCCCGTTGAACTCCTGACCATCCGTCAGGGAGCGCCGGGGGCGCCGCGGGTCGGCCACGAGCCACCCGCGGCGCCCCTCTCCACGTCCGGCGGCGTCAGCGCCGGCACTCGGCCGCGTCGATGGCGGCGAAGATGCGGTCGAAGGCGGGCTTGAGGGACTCGATCTCACCGGGCTCCAGCGCGTCGAGGACGAGTTCCCGTACCGCCTCGACGTGCGCCGGCGCGGCGGCGACCAGCTTCGCGTACCCCTCGGACGTGAGGATCGCCATGGTGTACCGGCCGTCGTCCGGGTCGGTCTCGCGGCGGATGAAGCCCTGCTTCTCCAGACGCTTGACCACATGGGACAGCCGCGACAGGGACGAGCTCGCACGGTCGGCCAGCACGCTCATCCGCACCGTGCGGCCCTCCTGCTCGGAGAGCATCGCGAGGACGTGGTACTCCATCCAGTTCAGGTCGGCGTCGCGCTCCAGCTCCCGCTCCAGCGCCGGCAGCAGCAGCGTCATGACCCGGGACATCGACATCCACGCCGCCAGCTCGGAGCCGCGCAGCCAGCGTGGCTCCGTCGCCTCGCGGTCCCGCGGCCCACCCGGTTTCTCGGTCATGGGTACCAGGCTATCGGATGGGCTTGAAGCTTCAAGTTCGTCTGTTAGGGTGCGGAGGTCGCTTCACTTGAAGCTTCAACGCCATATTCCACTTGCACAGATCAGGGATTCCCGACATGACCAGGATCGGCATCATCCTCGGCAGCACCCGCCCCGGCCGCAACGGCGAGAAGGTGGCCCACTGGGTCGTCGAGCAGGCCACGGGCCACG
>NZ_JBIVNJ010000024.1:0-123655 GCF_044753585.1 Streptomyces sp. NPDC088354
CATTTCGAACCCGGAAGCTAAGCCTTTCAGCGCCGATGGTACTGCAGGGGGGACCCTGTGGGAGAGTAGGACGCCGCCGAACAATTCTTCAGCCTGTCCCCGGAGATCGATCACGATCCCCGGGGACAGGCTTTTTTATGCCCTGGGGTAGGGTCGGGTGGAATCATTCGGCGCGTACGTACAAGCAAGTAGGAGGGGCCCCCGGTGGAGGTCCAGGAGACACGGGTGCAGACGGATCGGGTCCTGACGATCCCCAACATCCTGAGCATGGCACGACTGCTCGGCGTGCCGGTTTTCCTGTGGCTGATCCTGTGGCCGGAGTTCGGCGGCCCGAAGGCCGACGGCTGGGCCCTCCTCGTCCTGGCCCTGAGCGGCATCAGCGACTACCTCGACGGCAAGCTCGCGCGCCGCTGGAACCAGATCAGCAACCTCGGCAGGGTGCTGGACCCGGCGGCGGACCGGCTGTACATCGTGTCGACGCTCGTCGGCCTGACGTGGCGCGGCATCCTCCCCTGGTGGCTGACGGCCATCCTGGTGGCCCGGGACGTCGTCCTCGGGGTGATGATCCTGGTCATGAGGCGGCGCGGCTGGGGCCCGCCGCAGGTCAACTTCATGGGCAAGGCGGCGACGTTCAACCTCATGTACGCCTTCCCGCTGTTGCTGCTCAGCGACGGTGACGGGTGGCTGAACACACTCGCTGCTATTTTCGGATGGGCGTTCGCCGGATGGGGTACAACCCTCTACTGGTGGGCAGGAATCTTGTACGTGGTCCAGGTCCGCCGACTCGTGAGAGCGGACGCCACGGCCGATTGAGCCCGCGATCCCCGGCAGGACTGGCCTCCCGCCGGGTACCCGACGTGTGACCAGGGGTCCGCAGGACCTCGGGGGTCCGGTCCTCCGAGGTCGAGAGAGCGGGTGACGTCGGCAAGCCAGTCGTCTCTTCAAGGAGGACGCTTCCGACATGAAGGCCGTCGTGATGGCCGGCGGCGAGGGCACACGCCTTCGCCCGATGACCTCGAGCATGCCCAAGCCGCTGCTGCCGGTCGTGAATCAGCCGATCATGCAGCATGTGCTCAAGCTGCTCAAGCGGCATGGTCTGACCGAGACCGTGGTGACCGTGCAGTTCCTCGCCTCACTCGTCAAGAACTACTTCGGCGACGGTGAGGAGCTCGGCATGGAGCTCACCTACGCGAACGAGGAGAAGCCGCTCGGTACCGCCGGTAGCGTCAAGAACGCCGAGGACGCGCTCAAGGACGATTCGTTCCTGGTCATCTCAGGTGACGCGCTCACCGACTTCGACCTGACCGAGCTCATCAATTTCCACAAGGAAAAGGGCGCACTGGTCACGGTCTGCCTGACCCGGGTGCCCAATCCCCTGGAATTCGGCATCACCATCGTCGACGAGGAAGGGAAGGTCGAGCGCTTCCTCGAGAAGCCGACCTGGGGCCAGGTCTTCTCGGACACGGTGAACACCGGTATCTACGTCATGGAGCCCGAAGTCTTCGACTACGTCGAGGCCGATGTCTCCGTCGACTGGTCCGGCGACGTCTTCCCCCAGTTGATGAAGGAAGGCAAGCCGATCTACGGCTACATCGCCGAGGGGTACTGGGAGGACGTCGGCACGCACGAGAGCTACATCAAGGCCCAGGCCGATGTGCTCGAGGGCAAGGTCGACGTCGACATGGAGGGCTTCGAGATCTCGCCCGGAGTCTGGGTCGCCGAGGGCGCCGAGGTCCACCCGGACGCGGTGCTGCGCGGGCCGCTGTTCATCGGCGACTACGCGAAGGTCGAGGCGGGCACCGAGATCCGCGAGCACTCCGTGGTCGGCTCCAACGTGGTCGTCAAGTCCGGTGCCTTTTTGCACAAGGCCGTCGTGCACGACAACGTGTACATCGGCCCCCAGACGAATCTGCGCGGCTGCGTCATCGGCAAGAACACCGACGTCATGCGGGCGGCGCGGATCGACGACGGCGCGGTCATCGGCGACGAGTGCCTGATCGGCGAGGAGTCGATCATCGCGGGCAACGTCCGTGTCTACCCGTTCAAGACGATCGAGGCCGGCGCCTTCGTCAACACCTCGGTCATCTGGGAGTCCCGCGGGCAGGCCAATCTCTTCGGCGCGCGCGGCGTCTCCGGCATCCTGAACGTCGAGATCACCCCGGAGCTGGCGGTACGGCTGGCGGGCGCGTACGCGACGACGCTCAAGAAGGGCTCGACCGTCACGACGGCCCGCGACCACTCCCGCGGCGCGCGTGCGCTGAAGCGGGCGGTGATCTCGGCGCTGCAGGCCAGCGCCATCGACGTGCGGGACCTGGAGAACGTGCCGATGCCCGTGGCGCGTCAGCAGACCGCGCGGGGCAGCGCAGGCGGCATCATGATCCGTACCAGCCCGGGGATCCCGGACTCGGTCGACATCATGTTCTTCGACGAGCGGGGCGCGGACCTGTCGGCCGCGGGCCAGCGGAAGCTGGACCGGGTCTTCGCGCGCCAGGAGTACCGCCGCGCCTTCCCGGGCGAGATCGGGGACCTCAACTTCCCGTCGAGCGTCTTCGACTCCTACACCGGTGCGCTGCTGCGGGCCGTGGACACCTCCGGCATCGCCGAGGCGGGCCTGAAGGTGGTCGTGGACGCCGCCAACGGCAGCGCGGGCCTGGTTCTGCCGAGCCTGCTCGGCCGGCTCGGCGTGGACTCCCTCACCATCAATCCGGGCCTGAACGAGGCACGGCCCACCGAGACCTCCGACGCCCGCCGGGCGGGACTGGTGCGGCTCGGGGAGATCGTGGCCTCCTCGCGCGCGGCGTTCGGCGTGCGGTTCGACCCGGTCGGCGAGCGGCTCTCGCTGGTGGACGAGCGCGGCAAGATCATCGAGGACGACCGCGCGCTGCTGGTCATGCTCGACCTGGTCGCCGCGGAGCGCCGCAGCGGTCGGGTGGCACTGCCGGTGACCACGACGCGCATCGCCGAGCAGGTGGCCGCCTACCACGGCACACAGGTGGAGTGGACGACGACGTCGCCCGACGACCTGACCCGGGTCGGCCGCCAGGAGTCGACGATCTTCGGTGGGGACGGCAAGGGCGGCTTCATCATCCCCGAGTTCAGCAGTGTCTTCGACGCCTCCGCCGCGTTCGTGCGGCTGATCGGGCTGGTGGCCCGTACCCAGCTCACCCTGAGCCAGATCGACGCCCGCATCCCGCGCGCCCATGTCCTCAAGCGGGACCTGGCGACGCCATGGGCGGTCAAGGGCCTGGTCATGCGCCGCGTCGTGGAGGAGGCGGGGGACCGCTCCGTCGACACCACGGACGGGGTGCGCGTGGTCGAGTCCGACGGACGCTGGGTGATGGTGCTGCCCGACCCGTCCGAGGCGGTCACCCATGTGTGGGCGGAGGGCCCGGACGACGCGTCCGCGCAGGCCCTGCTCGACGAATGGTCCGCGATCGTGGACAGCGCCGGCCGCTGATCACGCTCCGCGTACGGCTCACGGGCTCCTCCCGGCGCGCGCAACGGCGCGCCGGGAGGGGCCCGTTCGAGGTGGGAGGCGGCGACGTGCGACGATGTGCGGCATGCCGCAGCAGCACTCCGATCGGAGCAGCCCCAGTGACAGGGCGGTGAACCGGCGCCCCGATGCCTCCATGTCGCTGCTGACCAACGTCATGGAGCACAGCCTCGACGACGGATACGCCGAGGCCGCAGCACGCAGGGGCGAGACCGGCACCTCCCGGCTGCCGGGGTCCCTGCGCGGCAAACTGGTGCTCGCGTTCGGGCTGGTGCTCGCCGCCGTCGTGGTCACCGTGGGAGCGGCGCAGACGCAGGTCGCCGCGCCGACCCTGGCCAAGGAGCGGCAGAAGCTCATCGACCGCATCCAGTCGGAGACGGCCGCCGCCGACGAACTGCAGGGCAACGTGGACACGCTGCGCGACGACGTGGCGGCGCGGCAGCGTGAGGCGCTCAAGGCGCAGGGCGGCGGCGGTGCCGAGCAGGTGGCGCTGCTGGCGGGTGCGACGCCGGTGACCGGGCCGGGCATCAACGTCGAGATCGACGACGCCAAGGAGGCGTCGTCGGGCGGCGGCGGCAATCCGCGGACCACCAGTGGCTTCTCGGACACGGGACGGGTCCGCGACCGCGACATGCAGCGGGTCGTCAACGGCCTGTGGGCGTCGGGAGCGGAGGCGATCGCGGTCAACGGGCAGCGGCTCACCGCCCTGTCGGCGATCCGCGCCGCCGGAGACGCCATACTGGTGGACAACAGGCCCCTGGTGCCGCCCTACACGATTTCGGCGATCGGGAACCCGCAGCACCTCAGTACGTCTTTCCAGGACAGTGCGGACGGACAGTATCTTCACGTCCTGCACGAGAACTACGGGATCCGCGTGAGCATCTCCCAGGAGGAGAAGCTGAGTCTGCCGGCGGCGCCGAGTCTGATCATCCGCTATGCGACGCCGGTCCCCTCGGCCGGTTCGCCGGACGCAAACGGAACTGGGAAGGGCACGAATTGATCGCCGTACTGGGCCTGATCGTTGGAGTGGTGGTGGGCCTCGTGGTCCGCCCCGTGGTGCCGACGGTGGTCGAGCCCTACCTGCCCATCGCCGTGGTGGCCGCGCTCGACGCCGTCTTCGGCGGTCTGCGTGCCATGCTCGACGGGATCTTCGACGACAAGGTCTTCGTCGTCTCGTTCCTGTCCAACGTCGTGGTGGCGGCCCTGATCGTGTTCCTCGGTGACAAGCTGGGGGTCGGGGCTCAGCTCTCCACGGGTGTGGTGGTCGTCCTCGGCATCCGCATCTTCTCCAACGCGGCGGCCATCCGCCGCCATGTCTTCCGGGCGTGACAGCACGATGACCGACGAGCACGGCCAGAACGACGAGAACGGCCGGGAACCGCAGGAGCCGGTGCCCGGGCCGGAGTCCGGCCTGCCCGAAGGAGCGCCCGACGGCACCCCGGAGCGCCCGGCGGGCCCCGCGTCCCCGCAGCAGCCGCCCGCGGCCGCGCCGGCCGGCGGCCCCGGGGAGCCCGAAACGGCGCCGCCCGCACCGGAGTCGGGGCGGTCCCCCGAGGCCTCGTCGGCGCCCCTGCCCGATGCTGAGCCCGCTCCCGAGCCCGACCCCACGCCGCCGGTACCCCACGAGCACGCGCCCGCGCCGTCCACCGCCGTGTCGACCGGCCGCCAGCGGCTGAAGGCCGGCCTGTGGCCGCCGCGGGCCAGCCGCGCGCAGCTCATCGTCGCGCTGCTGCTGTTCGTGCTCGGGCTGGGTCTGGCGATCCAGGTGCGTTCGACCAGCGACACCAGCGCGCTGCGCGGCGCCCGCCAGGAGGACCTGGTGCGGATCCTGGACGAACTCGACAACCGCACGCAGCGGCTCGAGGACGAGAAGCAGCGCCTGGAGGACCAGCGCCGGGAGCTGGAGAACAGCTCCAACCAGGCCGAGGAGGCCCGCAAGCAGACCGAGCAGAAGGCCGCCCAACTCGGCGTGCTGGCAGGCACGGTCGCGGCGCGGGGCCCGGGCATCACGCTGACGATCACCGACCCCAAGGGCGGGGTCGAGTCCGACATGCTGCTCGACACGTTGCAGGAACTGCGGGCCGCCGGGGCCGAGGCGATCCAGATCAACGACGTCCGGGTGGTCGCCGACACGTACTTCACGCAGGGTGCCGACGGTGCCGTGGAGATCGACGGCCACAAGGTCGACCGGCCCTACCGCTTCAAGGTCATCGGTAATCCACAGGATCTCGAACCCGCGCTGAACATCCCGGGAGGCGTGGTACAGACTTTGGAGAAGGAGCAGGCCACGGTCGATGTGACGCGTTCGCAGAAGATCGTCGTGGATGCCTTGCGGCCGCCGGAGCAGCCTGACTACGCTCAGTCGTCATCCCGGTGAGCCGGGCACGAGTGGGGGTGCGCGGGGGAGGGCATCAGATTGCGGGGGGTCGCCGCACCGTTGGGGTGGTGCGTGAGGGAAACTGTGTGTTGGTCGTGACTGAGGGTTCGTCCTGCCCCACGGGCGGGTCTGTGTCGTTCAAGGGGAATCGCCCGTGAAGTTGTTCGGTAAGTGGTTCGGCAAGAGTGCGCGTCCGGCCGGTGACAGCCCTACGGCACGTCACCGGGCGCCGCGGCACGCGCAAGATGAGTCCATGGGCGAGGAGCGCCCGCTGTTCCGGGATCAGGGCGCTGCTCCGGGTGGCGACATTTCGGGCGGTCATGGTGCGGTTTCTGTTGACCCTGCCGCATCGGGGCGCATAGGTTTCGAGCAACCATCAGGCTCTAGCACGGGTGGAGGGTCCTTGCCGGTCTGTACGCGGTGCGGTTTCCAGAACGCGGAAGCGAGCCGCTTCTGCTCCAACTGTGGCGCGCCGCTGCGTGCCGGAGTGCCGTCGGAACGTGCCTCCGAGACCACGTCCACGATCTCGATCTCCGGCCTGGAGGCCTACGAGGCCGAGGTCACCGGGCAGACCGTGCTTCCCGCGCTGTCCCCGGAGGCCCAGGCGGCGGTCGACGCGCTGCCCCCGGGCTCGGCGTTGCTGGTCGTGCGTCGCGGTCCCAACTCGGGAAGCCGCTTCCTGCTGGACGGTGAGCTGACGACGGCCGGGCGCCACCCGGAGGGTGACATCTTCCTGGACGACGTCACCGTCTCCCGCCGTCACGTCGAGTTCCGGCGGGGCCAGGACGGCAGCTTCACGGTCGCCGACGTCGGCAGCCTCAACGGCACGTACGTCAACCGGGAGCGCATCGACTCGGTGACCCTGGCCAGTGGTGACGAGGTTCAGATCGGCAAGTACCGGCTGGTCTTCTACGCGAGCCAGTGGGGCGCCTGACCCCGCGAGGGAAGGTTCATGCTTCGTACACCGTCGGGCGGTGCCGGCAACGGCACCGCCACCGCGGAGGACAGACCGCTGAGCATCGGAGCGGTGCTCAACGACTTGCGTGAGGAGTTCCCCGAGGTCACCATCTCCAAGATCCGCTTCCTGGAGGCGGAGGGGCTGGTGGAACCGCACCGCACGCCGTCCGGCTACCGGAAGTTCTCGGTCGGGGACGTCGAGCGGCTCGGTCACGTGCTGCGGATGCAGCGGGACCACTATCTTCCGCTGAAAGTGATCCGCGAGCACCTGGACGCCCTGGACCGGGGCGAGCCGCTGCCGCTGCCCGCTCCCGCGGAGCCTCGGGAGCTGCTGGAGGCCGGTGCCATCGAACCGGATGCCGGCCTGAGGCCGCGGATCGGCCGGGACGAGCTGATGGCCGCCACGGGCGCCGACGACGCCGAGCTGGCGCAGTGGGAGGCGTACGGGCTGGTGGAGGCCGGTTCGGACGGCGACTATGACGCCGAAACGGTGAACATCGCCAAGCTTGTGGCGGATCTGGGACGGTTCGGACTGGAGCCGCGCCACCTACGCGCTGTGAAGGCCGCCGCGGAACGCGAGGCGGGCCTGGTGGAGCAGGTCGTCGCCCCGCTGCGCCTGCACCGCAATCCGCAGACCAGGACGCACGCGGAGGCGACCGCCAAGGAGCTGGCGGCCCTGTCGGTGCGCCTGCACGCCGCGCTGGTCCAGTCGGCCCTCAGGATCCGGCTCTTCTGACGCTGAGTGACCGGGACGGGGCCCGGCCGGTGACCGGCCGGGCACGTCCCGACTACCCAAACCTGCCGGGCACGTCCTAGGGTTGCTGTGTGAACGAGCTCGACGTCGTGGGTGTCCGGGTCGAAATGCCCTCCAACCAGCCGATTGTGCTCCTGCGGGAAGTGGGAGGCGACCGCTACCTGCCCATCTGGATCGGGCCGGGGGAGGCCACCGCCATCGCTTTCGCGCAGCAGGGCATGACGCCCGCGCGGCCGCTGACCCATGATCTTTTCAAGGACGTGCTCGAGGCCGTCGGCCAGAGTCTGACCGAGGTCCGGATCACCGACCTGCGCGAGGGCGTCTTCTACGCCGAGCTGGTGTTCGCCAGCGGCGTGGAGGTGAGCGCCCGTCCCTCCGATGCCATAGCGCTCGCCCTGCGGACCGGAACCCCCATCTACGGGAGCGACGGTGTGCTGGACGACGCGGGCATCGCCATCCCCGACGAGCAGGAGGACGAGGTCGAGAAGTTCCGCGAATTCCTCGATCAGATCTCGCCAGAGGACTTCGGAACCAGCAGCCAGTGAGGTCCGGCGCAGACCATTCGACGAGCCGTACCCCCTGAGCGGATACGGGAAACCACTCCAGGGGTTGATATCACTCGGCGTGCCGAGCGTGGCGATCGTTGACGCACCCGGAGTGACTGCCTACCGTCGAGATGGAAAGTCCCGATGGCACGTGCGCGTGCCCTCAGGGGTGCGAAGGGACGGGAGGTCGGCGTGAGAAGCACCGGCGACGGTATGGCCGCTGGCGGCCCGTACCCGATGCGCGCGGCCCTGGCCCGCAACGCGGCCGTGGCCTCCGGCGGGGGCGCGGGTGAGATCTCCGGTCAGGAGCCGGAAGCGACGGTCGAGAGCGTCGGCTACCGCGGGCCCACGGCCTGCGCGGCGACCGGGATCACCTACCGCCAACTCGACTACTGGGCCCGTACCGGACTCGTGGAGCCCAGCATCCGCCCGGCCTACGGCTCCGGCACCCAGCGGCTGTACAGCTTCAAGGACGTCGTCGTACTCAAGATCGTCAAGCGGCTGCTGGACACGGGGGTGGCCCTGCAGAACATCCGCACCGCGGTGCAGCACCTGCGTTCCACCAGCCCTGCCGAGCTGGCCCGGATGACGCTGATGAGCGACGGCGCCACCGTCTACGAGTGCACCTCGCCGGACGAGGTCGTGGACCTGCTCCAGGGCGGCCAGGGCATCTTCGGGATCGCGGTCGGCGTCGTGTGGCGCGACGTGGAGAGCGGGCTGGCGCAGCTGCACGGCGAGCGGGTCGACACCGGCGAGACCCTGGTCGGCCACAACCCCGGTGACGAACTCGCCCGGCGCCGCAATCGCGCGGTCTGACCCGCCCTCCCGGCAGGGCCGGCGCCACCCGTCCGCCGTACGGGCGTACGGCGGCTGTCGGTGCCGTAGGGCACCATCGATGACGTGAGAAGCGCGCCGACCATCCTCCATCTGGACATGGACGCGTTCTTCGCCGCCGTCGAGCAGGCCGCGAAGCCGAGTCTGCGGGGCAAGCCGGTCATCGTCGGCGGGCTGGGGCCGCGGGGCGTGGTGGCGACCGCCTCGTACGAGGCCCGTGTGCACGGCGTCCATTCGGCGATGGCGATGGCGTACGCCCGCCGGCTGTGCCCCAACGCCGCGTACCTCGTGCCGCGCTTCGCGGTGTACCGGCAGGTCAGCGATGTCGTCATGGACATCCTGGCCCGGCTGTCCCCGCTGGTGGAGCCGTTGAGCCTGGACGAGGCCTTTGTCGACCTGGAGGCCGGCGGCCTCGCGGACGAGCCGCGGCGGGTGGGGGAGCGGCTGCGGGCCGACATCAGGGCGGCCACGGGGCTCACGGGCTCGGTCGGGCTCGCCGGGTCCAAGCTGCTCGCCAAGATCGCCTCCGAGCAGGCCAAGCCGGACGGCATGGTGGTCATCGAGCCCGGCACCGAGCGCGGGCTGCTGGCTCCCCTGCAGGTACGCACCCTGCCCGGTGTGGGACCCGCCACGGCCGAGCACCTGAGAAGGGGCGGCATCACCACCGTCGGGGACGTGGTGGAGGCGGGCGAGGCCGAACTCGTACGCCTGCTGGGCAAGGCGCACGGCGCGCATGTGCACGGCATGGCCCTGGGCGTGGACGAACGGCCCGTGGTCCCCGACCGCGAGCACAAGTCGATCTCCGTCGAGGACACCTTCGACGTCGACCTCACCGACCGCATCCGGGTGCGCCTGGAAGTGGACCGGCTCGCCGACCGCTGTGTGCGGCGGCTGCGCGCGGCGGGGCGCTCGGGGCGCACCGTCGTGCTGAAGGTCCGTCGGTACGACTTCACGACGCTCACCCGGTCCGAGACGCTGCGCGCCCCGACCGACGACCTCACCGTCGTGCGGGAGACGGCGGAGCGGCTGCTGGAGGCGGTCGACATCACGGGAGGCGTGCGGCTGCTCGGCGTCGGTGTGGCGGGCCTGGCGGATTTCACGCAGGAGGACCTGTTCGCCCAGGCGGCTGAGCGCGAGGAGGCGGCCCCCGACGCCGGGGACTCCGCCGAGGCGGACGAGGACGCGGGACGGTCCGCCGGTGCCGCGTCGGCGCCGGACGCCGCAGAACGGCGCTGGACGCCCGGTCAGGACGTACGGCACACCGAGTACGGCGCCGGGTGGGTGCAGGGCAGCGGTGTCGGCCGGGTGACCGTGCGCTTCGAGGAGCCCCTGTCGGCGGTACCGGGGCGGGTGCGGACGTTCGCGGTCACCGACCCCGACCTGGAGCCGTCCGAGCCGCTGCCGCTGGTGTTATGCGGGAGCGGGTGAGCGGGTGAGCGGGTGAGCGGGTGAGCCGGTGAGCGGGTGAGCGCCGTCGCGGGGCCGCAGGGACCGGTGCGGGACGGTCAGCCGTCGCCGGCCAGCTTGCCGAAGTCCCGGTCCGGCGGCGGCTCGTCGTCCGTCCCCGGGACGGCGCCAGGCCCGTTCATCCCGTAGTGGTGGTAGAGCTGCAGCTCCTGCTCCGGGGAGAGGTGCCGGCCCACCCCGAAGTCCGGCGCGTCCTTGATCAATGCCTTGTCGAACGGGACACGCAGCCCGTCCTCGCCGAACTCGCTCGGTTCCAGGGGGACGAAGGCGTCACGACTGAACAGTCCGGTGCGCACCGCGGCCCACTCGGGCTCGCCGGTGGCGTCGTCCAGGTACACCTCGTCGACTGTGCCGATCTTCATTCCGTTGCGGTCGAAGGCCCTGCGCCCGATCAGGCTCCGCGGATCGATACCGGTCTGCACGGTCCCTCCAACTGGTCGCGATTACTCCTATTTAGGCACGAAAGGTGTCCGCTGTCACATGACTCTTCAACCGAAGCCGCTGGTAGGCTGGCAGTGGCTGGCGACCCCATGCGGGAGAGTCCTGGCGGTGCGAGGCACCGGCCGCCGGGCGCCGAAGGAGCAAACCCTCCCCGGAATCTCTCAGGCATCCGTACCGCATGGGTGAGGTCACTCTGGAAAGCAGGAAGGGCAGCCCGTTCGTGGCGGCCCGTTCCTCACCGACGGTGAAAGCCGTCCTGCTCGCGGGACGGTGAAACTCTCAGGTTCAGATGACAGAGGGGGAGGCCGTGTCGCGCCAGACCAGGAGGCCTCCGCAGATGACCGCCCACCGCATCCCTCTCACCGAGCTGGAGCGCGGCATCCCGTTCGAGCAGCGCCACATCGGGCCCGATGCCGCCGCGCAGGCCAAGATGCTCGCGCAGGTCGGCTACGGTTCGCTGGACGAGCTCACCGCCGCAGCCGTACCGGACACCATCAAGAGCGCCGAGGCCCTGGGCCTGCCGGCCGCGCGCACCGAGCCCGAGGTGCTGTCCGAACTGCGCGCGCTCGCCGACCGCAACCAGGTGCTGCGGCCCATGATCGGCCTGGGGTACCACGGCACCTTCACCCCGCCGGTCATCCTGCGCAACGTCATGGAGAACCCCGCCTGGTACACGGCGTACACCCCGTACCAGCCCGAGATCTCCCAGGGCCGCCTCGAGGCCCTCCTCAACTTCCAGACGGTCGTCGCGGACCTGACCGGTCTGCCCACCTCGGGTGCCTCGCTGCTCGACGAGGGCACCGCGGCCGCCGAGGCGATGGCCCTGGCCCGCCGGGTCGGCAAGGTCAAGCAGGGCGTCTTCCTGATCGACGCCGAGACCTTCCCGCAGACCGTCGCCGTGATCGAGACCCGCGCCGAGCCCACGGGCGTCGAGGTCGTCGTCGCGGACCTCACCGACGGCATCCCCGCGGAGATCGCCGAGCGCGGCGTCTTCGGTGTGCTGCTCCAGTACCCCGGCGCCTCCGGTGCCGTGCGCGACCTCAAGCCCGTCATCGAGCAGGCCCACGGGCTGGGCGCGATCGTCACCGTCGCCGCAGACCTGCTCGCCCTGACGCTGCTCACCTCCCCGGGCGAGCTCGGCGCCGACATCGCCGTCGGCACCACCCAGCGCTTCGGCGTGCCGATGGGCTTCGGCGGGCCGCACGCCGGCTACATGGCCGTCCGCGAGGCGTACGCCCGCAGCCTGCCCGGCCGCCTGGTCGGCGTGTCCGTCGACGCCGACGGCGACAAGGCCTACCGCCTGGCGCTGCAGACCCGTGAGCAGCACATCCGCCGCGAGAAGGCCACCAGCAACATCTGCACCGCCCAGGTGCTGCTCGCCGTGATGGCGGGCATGTACGCGGTCTACCACGGCCCGGACGGCCTGGCGCAGATCGCCCGCCGCACCCACCGCTACGCGGCCGTCCTCGCCTCCGGTCTGCGCGCCGGCGGCGTCGAGGTGACCACCGGCGCCTTCTTCGACACCGTCACCGCCCGCGTGCCCGGACGGGCCGCCGAGGTCGTGGCCGCCGCACGTGAGGCCGGCGTCAACCTGCGCCAGGTCGACGCCGACCTGGTCGGGATCGCCTGCGACGAGACCACCGGCCGCGCCGACCTGGCCGCCGTGTGGGGTGCCTTCGGCGTCACCGGCGACAGCGCCGACATCGAGCGCCTGGACGCTTCCACCGAGGACGCGCTGCCCGCCGGGCTGGTGCGCGAGGTGGACTACCTGACCCACCCGGTCTTCCACCAGCACCGCTCGGAGACCGCGATGCTGCGCTACCTGCGCCGCCTCGCCGACCGCGACTACGCGCTGGACCGCGGCATGATCCCGCTCGGTTCCTGCACGATGAAGCTGAACGCGACCACCGAGATGGAGCCGGTCACCTGGCCCGAGTTCGGCGCGCTGCACCCCTTCGCCCCCGCCGAGCAGGCCGAGGGCTACCTCACGCTCATCCGTGAGCTGGAGGAGCGTCTCGCCGAGGTCACCGGCTACGACAAGGTGAGCCTGCAGCCCAACGCCGGTTCCCAGGGCGAGCTGGCCGGCCTGCTGGCCGTCCGCGCGTACCACCGCGCCAACGGCGACACCCAGCGCACCGTCTGCCTCATCCCGTCCTCCGCGCACGGCACCAACGCCGCCAGCGCCGTGATGGCCGGCATGAAGGTCGTCGTCGTCAAGACCGCCGGTGACGGCGAGGTCGACGTCGAGGACCTGCGGGCCAAGATCGAGCAGCACCGCGACGAACTCGCCGTGCTCATGGTCACCTACCCGTCCACGCACGGTGTCTTCGAGGAGCACATCGGGGACATCTGCGCGACCGTCCACGACGCCGGCGGCCAGGTCTACGTCGACGGCGCCAACCTCAATGCCCTGGTCGGCCTGGCCAAGCCCGGTCACTTCGGCGGCGACGTCTCGCACCTGAACCTGCACAAGACCTTCTGCATCCCGCACGGCGGCGGCGGCCCCGGCGTCGGTCCGGTCGCGGTCCGCGCACACCTCGCGCCGTACCTGCCGAACCACCCGCTGCAGCCCGAGGCCGGTCCGGAGACCGGTGTGGGCCCGATCTCGGCCGCCCCCTGGGGCTCGGCCGGCATCCTGCCGATCTCGTGGGCGTACGTGCGCCTGATGGGCGGCGAGGGCCTGAAGCGCGCCACCCAGGTCGCGGTGCTCGGCGCCAACTACATCGCCAAGCGCCTGGAGCCGCACTACCCGGTGCTCTACACCGGCCCCGCCGGCCTGGTCGCGCACGAGTGCATCATCGATCTGCGCGAACTGACCAAGGAGACGGGCGTCACCGTCGACGACGTGGCCAAGCGCCTGATCGACTACGGCTTCCACGCGCCGACGATGTCGTTCCCGGTCGCCGGGACGCTGATGATCGAGCCGACGGAGAGCGAGAACCTCGCGGAGCTGGACCGCTTCTGCGACACGATGATCGCCATCCGCGCGGAGATCGAGCGGGTCGGCTCGGGGGCGTGGCCCAAGGACGACAACCCGCTGCGCAACGCCCCGCACACGGCGGCGGCGCTGGGCGGGGAGTGGAAGCACTCCTACACGCGCGAAGAGGCGGTGTTCCCGGCGGGCGTGTCGGCCGCGGACAAGTACTGGCCGCCGGTGCGCCGCATCGACGGCGCCTTCGGCGACCGCAACCTGGTCTGCTCCTGCCCGCCGCTGGACGAGTACGACAACTAGTCACCGCCGGCCCGGGACCGGGCCGGGGACTCACAAGGGTCGGCCCCGCTGTTCGTCGGCGGGGTCGGCCCCTTGTCGTTTCCGCGTCCTCCGCGGCGGCTCCGCGTCGGCGGTGCCGCGGGTCATGCGGCCGTGACGACGTGCTCGCTGCCGAGCGGGCGGTGGGGGGCGATGATCTGTCCGTCGGGGAGCAGTTCGCCGGTGTCCTCGAAGAGCAGGACGCCGTTGCACAGCAGGCTCCACCCCTGCTCGGGGTGGCTGGCGACGATGTGCGCGGCCTCGCGGTCGGAGTGGGCGGCGGACGGGCAATGCGGCTGGTGCGGGCACATGGACGAAGTCTTTCGCTGCGAGTGGTGTGACATACGGCTTGATTGGGTAGGAACCTCAGTCATGGCCGTTCCCCCGTTCAGTCGGTCGGTCCCAGTGTTGCTCTACTGACGGTTTTCCGCAGGGATTTCGCGCGAGCTGTCCTCGATAGTTGGTGACGCTTTCACTCTGGCGGGCGGTTGCCCGGACAATGCAACGCCTCCGTGACCGGTCGGTCACGGAGGCGTACGAGCACCACCCCGGGAAGGAAGCGTCAAGCGGTGGTGCCGAGCAGAGGCGGGGGCGCCAGCCGCAGGGTGAGCACGGGCACCAGGTCGGTGAGCCGGTGCACGCGGTGGGCGGCGATCCCGGGAGGCGCCGGCGCGAGGGGGATCAGCAGGTCCGTGGCGGCCGGTTGGGCCGTTCCGGCGTCGGCACCGGTGTCACCGTGCAGCCACAGGGTCAGCATGTACAGGCCCGGCACCGAGAGCAGGTGCGGCTGGTAGGACGCGGCCAGGGCATCGGCCTGGAGCAACGCGCGCTCGGTCGAGGCCAGGTACGGGCCCTCGCAGAAGTGCGAGAACGCCCATCCGTCCGGCGTGTGGACGGTCTCCCCGGCGGCGACCACCCGGCCCCGGCCCTCCGGCGGCGGGACCGCCGCCTCGCTCCGCTCGCCCGAGTGGATGTGGAAGCGCCAGCCGGTCAGCCGTGCCCTCGGCAGCCCTCCGGAACCGGCGATCACGGGGTCGAGCACGTGCAAAGGCAGCGGGTGCTCGGCGACGAGCAGCCCGGTCGCGGAACGCAGAGAGGGCGTGCGGGCCTCGCGGACGGCGGTGGGCGAGCTGAGTGCGGCGAGAACGCTCCGCAGAGCGGGCGCGGGGGCTGGAGCTACCTGCAGCGGCATGGTGGGCGGCCTCTCATGGGGAGACACGGGTGCTCGATGGGGTGCTAACAGCGCTGTCAGCGGTGAAACAGCAGGCCAGGGCAGGCCCTGCACAAGGGGCGCCGGTGGGTGGCGGCGTGCGGAATCAGCGGGGGCATGCGGATCCCTTTCCCATGGCCGGAGCGTCGCGGGCGCGCGGCGGATCGCGGAGGCTCTGCCTGTGAACAGAGGATATACGAGGTGTGTTCGGGCAGTGTTTCACCTAGCCGTCAGCGATATTAACCGCAAGGCGGATCCAGGTCACCCTGAACGGCCGAATGATCCGCATTCGAACCGTCTCCCGCCCGACGAGCTGCGCATTTTCCGTCGGCACGGACGGCCGAATCTCGTCGGCGTTTTTCACGAGGGCCCGGCCGATGGCAAGTGAATTATGTTCCATGCCATGGGAATGTGCCGGAAGACGGTGCTGCCGCCAGCTTACCGGGTCGCGTGCGTCACAGGGGGCGTTATCGATCTCAACCCTGGGCATGATGTGATCACGGCCCACGCGAGGAGGGACCTTCGATGGGGGAAAAGGTCGCAGCCACCGGGTTCGACCTCTCCGACCGCCAGCGCTACCGCAGGAAGCTGAAGCAGTGCCTGCTGGGGCTGGAGCGGTTGCTGGAGGAGAAGCGGTTCGACCGTCCCCGAAATCTCATGGGGCTGGAGATCGAACTCAATCTGACGGACCGCGACGGCCTGCCGCGCATGATGAACGAGGAAGTGCTCGAGCGCATCGCGAGCCGTGATTTCCAGACCGAGCTCGCACAGTTCAACATCGAAGTGAACATCGCTCCGCACCGGCTTTCCGGACGTGTGCTGGACCGCCTGGCCGAAGAGTTGCGCATGGCACTGGGATATGCCGACAGAAAAGCCCGGGAGGTCGGCGCCCAGATCGTGATGGTGGGAATCCTGCCCACCCTCGGCGCGCAGGACCTGGTGGGCGCCAATCTCTCCCGCGTCGACCGCTACACCCTGCTCAACGACCGCATCCTGGCCGCCCGCGGCGAGGACATCACGCTCGACATCGCCGGCGTGGAACGTCTGACGAGCACGTCCGGCTCCATCGCGCCCGAGGCGGCGTGCACCTCGATGCAGATGCACCTGCAGGTCACCCCGGCCCGCTTCGCCGCGGTCTGGAACGCCGCGCAGGTGGTGGCCGGCCCGCAGGTCGCGCTGGGCGCCAACTCCCCGTTCCTGTTCGGCCGGGAGCTGTGGCGGGAGACCCGCCCGACGCTCTTCCAGCAGGCGACGGACACCCGTCCCGAGGAGCACCGCGCCCAGGGCGTACGTCCGTTGACCTGGTTCGGCGAGCGCTGGATCGACTCCGCCTACGATCTGTTCGCCGAGAACGTGCGCTACTTCCCCTCCCTGCTGCCGATCTGCGAGGACGAGGACCCGCTGCACGTCCTGGACGAGGGCGGGGTGCCGCAGTTGAAGGAACTCACCCTGCACAACGGCACGATCTACCGCTGGAACCGCCCGGTCTACGCGGTCGTCGACGGCGTCCCCCATCTGCGGGTGGAGAACCGGGTGATGCCCGCCGGCCCGACCGTCGCCGACGTGGTCGCCAACACCGCCTTCTACTACGGCCTGGTGCGGGCCCTCGCGGAGGCGCCGCGCCCGGTCTGGACACGGCTGCCGTTCGCCGCCGCCGCGTCCAACTTCGACGAGGCCTGCCGCCACGGCATCGAGGCGGTACTGCGCTGGCCCAGGTCGTCGCGCGGCAGCGGGACGATCGAGGTGCCCGTCGTCGAACTCGTCCGGGAGGAACTGCTGCCGATGGCCGCCGCCGGCCTGGACGGCTGGGGTATCGACCCGGTGGACCGGGACCACTACCTCGGGATCATCGAGGGCCGCTGCCGCCGGCGTACCAACGGCGCCGAGTGGCAGGCCGCCGTCTTCCACCGGGAACTGGACCGAGGACTGGACCGGCAGCGCGCGCTGGCCGCGATGACCGTGCGCTACTGCGAGCTGATGCAGGACGGGGCGCCCGTCCACGAGTGGCCCGTGGAACCCTGAGGCCGCCCCGCACGCGTCGCCCGACGGGCCGATGAGGCAGGATGGCGCGCGTGGAGGGCTCTGTGGACGGCAGAACGATCGACGCGGGCGGCGCCGGGAGCGGCGGCGCCCGCGGACTGGAGCGGCGCACGCTGCGCAGTGAGACCTTGCTGGTGCTCGCGCTGTCGCTCGGCGCCAGCGCGCTCTCGGCGCTGATCAGCTTCATCGGCTCCGTGACCAAACCCGGCGGGCTGAAGGACCAGGCGGCCACCTTGGTGGGCACGCAGGCGCCGGGGCGGCCGTGGCTGGACCTGGCCTGGCAGCTGTTCGGCGTCGCCACCGCGCTGGTCCCGGTGGCCCTCGTGGCCCACCTGCTGGCGCGGGAGGGGACGGGCATGCCGGTGATCGGGTTCGACCTGCGGCGACCGCGTTCCGACGTGCTGCGCGGGGCGGCCGTCGCGGCCGTCATCGGTGGCACGGGGCTGCTGTTCTACCTGGGCGCCCGGGCCTCGGGGGCCAACCTGACGGTCGTGCCGGAGTCCCTGCCGGACGTGTGGTGGAAGATCCCCGTCCTCATCGCCTCCGCGATCCAGAACGCCGTGCTCGAAGAAGTGATCGTCGTCGGCTATCTGCTGCGCCGGCTCGGCCAGTTGGGCTGGACGCCGATGGGGGCGCTGGTCGCGAGCAGCGTGCTGCGCGGCTCGTACCACCTGTACCAGGGCATCGGCGGACTGCTCGGCAACATGGCGATGGGCGTCGTGTTCGTGCTGCTCTACCGCCGATGGGGGCGGGTGGGACCGCTGGTGGCGGCCCACTCGCTCATCGACATCGTGGCGTTCGTCGGGTACGCGGTGCTGGCGGGCAAGGTCGGCTGGCTCCCCACCGCGTGAGCGCGCGGTGGGTCAGGGGCGCGCGTGCAGCTCGCCGTCGACCACCGTCACCGCCCGGCCGGTGAGCAGCACGCGGTCGCCCCGGAGCGCCGTTCGTACCCGTCCGCCGCGGGCGGAGGCCTGCAGTCCGGTCAGCTCGTCGCGGCCCAGCCGGGCCGCCCAGAACGGGGCGAGGGCGGTGTGGGCGCTGCCCGTGACCGGGTCCTCGGGGATACCGAGGGCGGGGAAGAAGCACCGCGAGACGAAGTCGTACCCCTCGGTGTCGGGCGACTCGGCCCGCGCCGTGACGATCAGGCCCCGCCCCGACGGCAGCGCGGCGACCTTCGCCGGGTCCGGGGTGAGGGCCCGGACCGTCTTCTCGTCGGCCACCTCGACCAGCAGGTCGCCCACGTCCTCACCGGTCCCGAGGGCCGACAGGACCTCGGCGCCGATCGCCGGGGCGACGCCCGCGGGCACCTCGACCGGCGTCAGCGGCGCGGTCGGGAAGTCCATCGTGGTCGTGCCGTCCGCCCCCGTGGTCGTCGTCAGCACCCCGCACCGGGCGCTGAACCGCACGGTGCCGGAGGCCGCCCCGCTGGTGTGCAGGGCGTGGGCCGTCGCCAGTGTGGCGTGCCCGCACATGTTCACCTCGGCCGCCGGGGTGAACCAGCGCAGCGCCCAGTCGGCGTCGGGGGCTCCGGGCGTGGGGTGCGCGAAGGCGGTCTCGGAGAGGTTCAGCTCCGCGGCGACGGACTGGAGCCACGCGTCCGCGGGGAAGGCGTCCGCGTCGGGCAGCAGCAGCACGCCGGCGGGATTGCCCGCGAAGGGCAGGTCGGTGAAGGCGTCGACGATTCGAATCCGCATGAGCGTGAGCCTAGGCGGAGTGTGAAGCCGCAGCCCAGGGCCAATCCGGCGGCCGTGGACCCGGGGACCGCCGACGCGCTCCGCACCAGTGGCCCTCGGGAAGTATCCGCATCGGAAAAAGGGATGATCCGCACGAAGGGGGGTAGCCGCCCGATAGGAACAAAATGTGGTGAATGAGGTGATTTCGATGACCGCACGGTCGCGCAGCACGCCGGAACGGCGGGACAGGCACCTCGTGGAGGTGCACAGGAGTCGGGCGAATGCCGGTGGCGCCAGGGAGCGAACGCCGATCGCGCCGTGCGGAACCGGGCGTCGTGACATCGACCAACGGAGGGCATCATGATCGTACTCGGCGTCATCCTGCTGATCGTCGGGTTCCTGCTGGGAATCTCGATCCTGTGGACCATCGGGATCATCCTCGTGGTCATCGGGCTCGTGCTCTGGGTGATGGGAGCCCTGGGCCACGCCATCGGCGGCCGTCGCCACTACTACTAGGCGACCCGGCGAGAAACGCGAACGGCGCGCCATGGGCGCGCCGTTCGGCCTGAGCGGGGCTCACATCGGTCCGGCTAGGCGCAGGACGGGCAGAGTCCGCGGTAGGTGACCTCGACGTCGGACACCGTGAAGCCGAACCGTTCCTCCGCGGGCAGGTCGGCCAGTGGGTCGCCGGTCGGGTGGACGTCGCGGACGGTGCCGCAGTGGGAGCACACCAGGTGCTGGTGCGGCCGGTGCGCATTCGGGT
This sequence comes from Streptomyces sp. NPDC088354, assembly GCF_044753585.1. Taxonomy (NCBI): domain Bacteria; kingdom Bacillati; phylum Actinomycetota; class Actinomycetes; order Kitasatosporales; family Streptomycetaceae; genus Streptomyces; species Streptomyces sp. NPDC088354. The sequence continues at coordinate 19,805 of NZ_JBIVNJ010000024.1, forward strand.
CGTACCGCTTGGCGCGGCCGTCCGTGGCGACCTCTATCACCTCGCCGAGCGAGACCAGTTCGCCCAGGGTGTTGTACACGGTCGCCCGGGAGATCTCCGGCAGCCGCTGCGCCGCGCGGGCGTGCACCTCGTCGGCCGTGAGGTGCACGTGGTCGCCGTCGAGGACCTCGGCAACGACACGCCGCTGGGAGGTCATCCGCCAGCCGCGTCCTCGCAGTCGCTCCAGCAGGTCACTCATGTCGGTTCACCTGTTCAGGTTCGTTGGGATACCCGAAATTTACCAGGGGGCGTCCTGGTGCCGGTGCGAACGGCGTTGGGGTTGGCACGCTTCTTGACTTGGACTGCGTCCATCGTAGGATCGGTTCCGGCAATAGCCAAGGGACTGGAAGCCTCCAGCACGGCAGGAGACAGGGACGTGACGGGATCACCGCAGGCGAACCGCGCGGTGCCGGCCCGGGCGTGCCCTCCCGGCTCCGGAGCGGGCCCTGTTGTCCTGCCGAGCCGTGGCTGAGGGCGTCTTTGTGCTCGTCGCGTCGCGTCCCGTACGCCGCGACCGGCCCCGGTCGTTCGACCGGCGAGGCCCCCTGCCCCCGCTGTCCTGCCGCCCGCAGTGCCTGAGCACCGTGATCCGCCTGGTCCGGAAGGATTCCCATGTCTGAGAACCATGACGCCATCGTCGTCGACGCCAAGACGGAGGGCGGAGGTGGCTGCCCCGTCGCCCACGGGCGTGCGCCGCACCCGACGCAGGGCGGCGGCAACCGCCAGTGGTGGCCGGAGCGGCTCAACCTGAAGATCCTCGCCAAGAACCCCGCCGTGGCCAACCCCCTCGGCGGCGACTTCGACTACGCCGCGGCGTTCCAGAGCCTGGACCTTCCCGCGGTGAAGCGCGACATCGCCGAGGTCCTGACGACCTCGCAGGACTGGTGGCCCGCCGACTTCGGCCACTACGGCCCGTTCATCATCCGCATGGCGTGGCACAGCGCGGGCACCTACCGCATCAGCGACGGCCGCGGTGGAGCCGGTGCCGGGCAGCAGCGCTTCGCGCCCCTCAACAGCTGGCCGGACAACGGCAACCTCGACAAGGCCCGCCGCCTGCTGTGGCCGGTCAAGAAGAAGTACGGCCAGAACCTCTCGTGGGCCGACCTGATGATCCTCGCGGGCAACGTCGCCCTGGAGTCGATGGGCTTCGAGACCTTCGGCTTCGCCGGCGGCCGCGCGGACGTCTGGGAGCCCGACGAGGACGTCTACTGGGGCCCCGAGACCACGTGGCTCGGCGACGAGCGCTACACCGGCGACCGTGAGCTGGAGAACCCCCTCGGCGCGGTGCAGATGGGCCTGATCTACGTCAACCCCGAGGGCCCCAACGGCACTCCGGACCCGCTCGCCGCGGCCCGCGACATCCGTGAGACCTTCCGCCGGATGGCGATGAACGACGAGGAGACCGTCGCCCTGATCGCGGGCGGTCACACCTTCGGCAAGACCCACGGCGCGGGCCCGGCCGACAGCGTCGGCGCCGACCCCGAGGCCGCCTCGATCGAGGAGCAGGGCCTCGGCTGGAAGAACAGCTTCGGCACCGGCAAGGGTGGTGACGCGATCACCAGCGGTCTCGAGGGCATCTGGACCAACACCCCGATCACCTGGGACAACAGCTTCTTCGAGATCCTCTTCGGCTACGAGTGGGAGCTGTTCCAGAGCCCCGCGGGCGCCCACCAGTGGCGGCCGAAGGACGGAGCCGGCGCGGGCACCGTCCCCGACGCCCACGACGCGTCGAAGACCCACGCCCCGACGATGCTGACCACCGACCTGTCGCTGCGCGTCGACCCGGCCTACGAGCAGATCTCGCGCCGCTTCCTGGAGAACCCCGCCGAGTTCGCGGACGCCTTCGCCCGCGCCTGGTTCAAGCTGACGCACCGTGACATGGGCCCGGTCGTCCGCTACCTCGGCCCCGAGGTCCCCAGTGAGACCCTGCTGTGGCAGGACCCGCTGCCCGCCGCGACCCACGGCCTCGTCGACGCCGCGGACGTCGCCGCCCTCAAGAGCCTGGTGCTCGACTCGGGCCTGTCGGTCTCCCAGCTGGTGTCCACCGCGTGGGCGTCGGCCTCGTCCTTCCGCGGCAGCGACAAGCGCGGCGGTGCCAACGGCGCACGCATCCGCCTGCAGCCGCAGAGCGGCTGGGAGGTCAACGAGCCCGACGAGCTCGCGACGGTCCTGCGCACTCTGGAGGGCGTCCAGCAGTCCTTCAACGCCGGCCGGACCGACGGCAAGGGGATCTCGTTCGCCGACCTGATCGTCCTCGCCGGCGGTGTGGGCGTCGAGCAGGCCGCCAAGGAGGCGGGCTTCGCCGTCGAGGTCCCCTTCACGCCGGGGCGTGTGGACGCCGCCCAGGAGCAGACCGACACGGAGTCGTTCGCCGCTCTGGAGCCGAAGGCCGACGGCTTCCGCAACTACCTCGGCAAGGGCAACCGGCTGCCCGCCGAGTACCTGCTGATCGACCGGGCCAACCTGCTGACCCTGAGCGCCCCCGAGCTGACCGTCCTGGTCGGCGGCCTGCGCGTCCTGGGCGCCAACTACCAGCAGTCCTCCCTCGGTGTCCTCACCACGACCCCCGGGTCGCTGACCAACGACTTCTTCGTCAACCTGCTCGACATGGGCACGGTGTGGAAGGCGACGTCGGAGGACGCGAACACCTTCGAGGGCCGCGACTCCGCCACGGGCGAGGTCAAGTGGACGGGCAGCCGCGCCGACCTGGTCTTCGGATCGAACTCCGAGCTGCGCGCGCTGGCGGAGGTCTACGCGAGCGACGACGCGAAGGAGAAGTTCGTGGGCGACTTCGTCGCGGCGTGGGTCAAGGTCATGGAGCTCGACCGGTTCGACCTCGTCTGACCCCCACTCCGACGTCCGACGTCCGATTCTGAAGTCAGGCGTCAGGCGTCCCACGTCCCGGCGTGCGGGGCGGGCCCCCCCGGGCCGGCCCCCCCCCGGGGGGGGGGGGGGGCCGCCCCCCGCCCCCCCCCCCCCACGCCGGTGGCGTGTAGGGAGCCCGCCCGCTCCCGGAGCGCCGTGGATACGCTGGGCCTCATGGGGCCTTTCCTGCCGTACCTGCTCCTCGTGGTCTGCCTGGCCGCGGTCATGGGGCTCTTCATGTGGCTGGCGACGGTGATCAGCCGCCGGGGCGTCGCCGGTTCGGCCGTCCGGGCGGCCATGGCCTCCTACGAGGAGGCGTTCCAGGTGACGGCGCACGACGCGCACTACGAGATCCAGGCGCAGGCGGAGCGCAAGGTGCCCGCGATGTCGCCGGACGATCCATGGCGGTCCGGGCGGCCGGGGCGGCGCGACGCCGGGACTTCTCGCCGCGTACCGCCGAAGCGGCGGCTCCGTCGGCGGTCGGGCGGCCTGTGGAGAGCCCGCCGGCGGTGACGCCGCGCGCCGCCTTGCCTGCCCGGGCGGTCAGCGGCGCCGCAGCGACGCGTCGAGCAGGGCCGGCGGGGTGTCGAACTTCTCGTGCGGGGCGAGGTCGACGCCGGGCGGCACGATCGCGTCGATCGCGTCGAGCACGTCGGCCGGGAGCACGGTGTCCGCGGCGGCGAGCTGGGAGTGCAGGTGGTCCAGCGTGCGGGGCCCGATGATCGCGCTGGTCACGGCGGGGTGCGCGGTCACGAACCCGAGTGCGAGCTGGATCATCGTCAGACCGGCCGCGTCGGCGACCGCGGCCAGCCGCTCCACCGCGTCGAGCCGGGCACGGTTGGACGGCACGGTGAGGTCGAAACGCTGGGGGAGGAGCACCGAACGGCTGGTGGTGATCTCCCGGCCCTCACGGACCGCCCCCGACAGCCAGCCCGAGGCCAACGGGCTCCACGCCAGCACGCCGAGGCCGTACTCCTGCGTCACGGGCAGGACGTGGGCCTCGATGCCGCGCTGCAGGATCGAGTAGCTGGGCTGCTCCGTGACGTAACGGCTCAAGCGGTGCTCCCGGGCGGCCCACTGCGCCTGCACGAGACGGTGGGCCGGGAAGGTCGAGGAGCCGAAGTAGCGGATCTTCCCCGCGCGTTGCAGGTCGGTCAGGGCCGACAGCGTCTCCTCGTCGCTGGTGGTCGGGTCCCACCGGTGGATCTGGTAGAGATCGACGTGGTCGACGCCGAGGCGGCGCAGGCTGTTGTCGAGCTCGGTGACCAGCCAGCGGCGTGAACTGCCCCGGTGGTTGCGCTCGTCGCCCATCGGCATGGCCGCCTTCGTGGCCAGCACGATGTCGTCCCGGCGGCCGGCGATGGCCTTGCCGACCATCTCCTCCGACTGGCCGTCGCTGTACATGTCGGCGGTGTCGATGACGTTGATGCCGCCCTCAAGGGCGGCGTCGACGATCGCGGTGGCCTCGTCCTGTGTGGTGCGTCCGATCGCGCCGAAGTTCATCGCGCCGAGCGCGAGCGAGCCGACCTGCACACCGGTGCGGCCCAAGGTGCGGTACTGCATGACCGTGTCTCCTCTGGAGCGGCTTGGTTGTGGGCCCCCCGCTCTGACATCATGAGCAAGCGGAACCCGGTTCCGTTAACGATACGGAACCGAGTTCCGTTTAGCAATCACGAGTGGGAGCGGAAGGACGCCGCGGTGCACGACGACGACGAGGGCCCGGGGCGCACGGCCCGGCCCAAGCGGGCGGATGCCCGGCGCAACAAGGAGACGCTGCTCGACGCGGCCGCCGCGATCTTCGTCACGGCGGGCGTCGAAGCGCCGGTGCGCGACATCGCGGCCAGGGCCGGAGTCGGGACGGGCACGATCTACCGCCACTTCCCCACCCGGGCCGATCTCATCGTCGCCGTCTACCGGCATCAGGTGGAGGCCTGCGCCGAGGCCGGTCCGGCCCTGCTCGCGGCCGGTACGGCCCCGTACGCCGCGCTGGCGCAGTGGATCGATCTCTTTGTCGACTTCCTGGTCACCAAGCACGGCCTCGCCGCCGTGCTGCAGTCCGACAACACCGACTTCCAGACCCTGCACGCGTACTTCCTCGACCGGCTCGTGCCCGTGTGCACCCGGCTGGTCGACGCCGCGGCCGCCACCGGCGAGATCCGCACCGACGTGGACGCCTACCAGCTCATGCGCGGTGTCGGGAACCTGTGCATCGGCGCGGAGAACGATCCCCGCTACCACCCGCGCCTGCTGGTCGGGCTTCTCGTCGCCGGACTGCGGCTGCCGCAACCGCGGCCAACGGGGCAGTGAGGCCGCGCGGCTGCTTCTCCGCCGGTCCCGTGTCGAGAATCCGCGGCCGGTTCCGTCCCAGCGGCGAACGCGGCCACAATGGGTCGCACCAGTACCGAGGAGAACCACGATGGCCAAGTACCTGCTGCTCAAGCACTACCGGGGCGCCCCGGCCTCGGTCAACGACGTGCGCATGGACCAGTGGACGCCGGAGGAGATCTCGGCACACGTGCAGTACATGAACGACTTCGCGGCCCGGCTCGTGAAGTCCGGTGAGTACGTCGACGGCCAGGCCCTCGCCCCCGAGGGGACCTGGGTGCGGTACGACGGCGAGGGGCGCCCGCCGGTCACCGACGGCCCCTTCGCCGAGACCAAGGACCTGATCGCCGGCTGGACGGTGATCGACGTCGACAGCCACGAGCGCGCCGTCGAACTGGCCGGGGAACTGTCCGCCGCCCCGGGAGCGGGGGGCGAGCCGATCCACGAATGGCTGGAGCTGCGCCCGTTCCTCGGCTCGCACTGCACCATCACGGAGTGACCTCGTCGATGCACGAGGCCCCGGTCCGGAGCCTCACGCCGAGCGTCCTCGCCGTCCTCGTCCGCCGCGGAGCCGACTTCGCGGCGGCCGAGGACGCCGTGCAGGACGCACTGGTCGAGGCGGTCCGCGTCTGGCCGGCCGACCCGCCGCGGGACGCGAAGGGCTGGCTGGTCACCGTGGCCTGGCGCAAGTTCCTCGACGCCACCCGCTCGGATGCCGCCCGCCGCCGGCGTGAGGACCTCGTCGGCGACGAGCCGGCACCCGGGCCCGCCCCCGCGGCGGACGACACCCTCCAGCTGTACTTCCTGTGCGCCCACCCCTCGCTGACGCCGTCGTCCGCCGTGGCGCTCACGCTGCGCGCCGTGGGCGGGCTCACCACCCGCCAGATCGCCCGGGCCTACCTGGTGCCCGAGGCGACCATGGCGCAGCGGATCAGCCGGGCCAAGCGCACCGTCTCCGGCGTGCGCCTCGATCAGCCCGGCGACGTCGCCACCGTGCTGCGCGTCCTGTACCTGGTCTTCAACGAGGGCTACTCCGGCGACGTCGACCTCGCCGCGGAGGCGATCCGGCTGACCCGGCAGCTCGCCGCCGCGATCGACCACCCCGAAGTGGCGGGACTGCTCGCCCTGATGCTGCTCCACCACGCCCGGCGCGCCTCCCGGACCGCGTCCGACGGCAGCCTGGTGCCGCTCGCCGAGCAGGACCGCGGCCGGTGGGACACCGCGGCGATCGCCGAGGGTGTCGTGATCCTGCAGGCGGCCCTCGCCCGCGACCGGCTGGGCGAGTTCCAGGCCCAGGCCGCCATCGCGGCGCTCCACGCCGACGCGCGAACCGCCGGGGAGACCGACTGGGTGCAGATCGTCGAGTGGTACGACGAGCTCGTGCGCCTGACCGACAGCCCGGTCGTCCGGCTCAACCGCGCGGTCGCCGTCGGCGAGGCCGACGGACCGCGCGCCGGGCTGGCGGCGCTCGCGGCGCTGGACGACGTTCTGCCGCGCCACACCGCGGTGGCGGCCCATCTCCACGCGCGCGACGGCGACCTCGCGACGGCCGCACGGCTGTATGCCGAGGCGGCCCAGAAGGCGCCCAACCTCGCCGAGCGCGATCACCTGACTCGCCAGGCCGCGCGGCTCAACACCCTCAGGCGGCGCTGACGGAGCGAGGCCGGTCGCCTCGTGCGGGCGGGGCGGCGCCGCCTACTGCAGCGGACTGCCGGGACACGAGTCGCCCGACTGCGTCCTCGTCCATCCGCCGCCCAGCACGCGGACGCCCTTGAGCACGGAGGAGTGCTGCGCGTCGACCGATGGAGCCATCGCGCCGCCGCTCCCACCGGCGTCCGAGACGAGCGCCCCAGCCGGCGTGATCGCACGGGTCACGGTGCAGGCCAGCTGCCGCATGGCCAGGTGACTGAAGGGCGGGACGTCCCTGTCGAGGAGCTGCACGGACACGATGTCGTCCTCGCCGATCGCCACCTTGGGGGTCTCTCGCAGACGTGGCAGTTCGGTGGAAGCCGTCGCGGACTCGTATCCACTCGGTCCGTCGAACAGCGAGCTCAGGAGGCCGCCGATGTCCCTGGAGTCGCCGACCTTGCGCAGATAGGGCGCCAGTTCGCCCTTGCGCAGGAAGTAGAGGGGAACGACGGCCGGCGACGCGGGCTGCGCACCGGGGGAGAAGATACCGCTCGCCGCCGGGCCTGCCTGGATGACGCCGGACGGGGGGACACCGCACGCCGCCAGTGTGAGTGCGGCCGTGAGCCCGGTCAGCAGCGCGCAGGCGCGCGCGGCCTTCACCGGGCACCGCCCGCGATGTCGTCGGCGGCCGCGGAGTCGCGGTGCAGAGGGAGTTCGACGGTGAAGGCCGCCCCGCCCCAGGGAAGGTTGGCCGCGCTGATCCGGCCCCCGTGCAGGCGCACGTTCTCCGCCGTGATGGCCAGGCCCAGCCCGCTGCTCTCACTTCTGGTCCGTGTGGTGCTGGCCTTGTAGAAGCGCTCGAAGATGTGCGGCATGGCCTCCTCGGTGATCCCCGGCCCGCTGTCGGTCACCTCGATGACGGCCCATGCCACGCCCGTTCGCTCCTTCCTCACGTCCATGGTCAGCCGCACCGGAGGCGCCCCGTGCCGCAGCGCGTTGCCCACCAGGTTGGCCATGACGACGTCGAGCCTGCGCGGATCCACGCGCGCCCGGAGCACGCCTGGCGCGGGCAGGTAGGCCTCCACCTGGTCCTGCCATCCCCGGGAGGCGAGGGTGCGGCGTACGGACTCGGCCAAGTCGACCTCGTCCAGGTTGAGTTCGACCGCACCCGCGTCGAATCGGGAGATCTCCATCAGGTCCTCCACCAGCCCGCTCAGCCGGATGGTCCCCTCGCTGATGAGCCTTAGCGCGTCGCCGGTCTCCCGGTCGTGGCGCAGCGCGTTCTCGTCCAGCACGTCGGTCAGCGCCGACATCGCGGTCAGAGGGGTCCGCAGCTCATGGGAGACGTCCGCGGCGAAACGACGCGCCTGGGCCTCCAGGCGGCGCAGCTCCGCGACCGACTGCTCCAGCGCGGCCGCTGTGTCGTTGAAGGACTGCGAGAGGTCCGCCAGTTCATCGGAACCGTTGACGGCCAGCCGGACGTCGAGATGCCCCTCGGCCATCCGGCGCGTCGCCCGGCGCAACGCCCGCACGGGGCGGAGCACGCCGCTCGCGGCCAGCAGCGCCAGCACGACGGCCAGACACAGTGCCACCAGGGTGGCGCGCTCGATGCCGCTCACCATCGCCCTGACATAGCCCTGTTCGGTGTCCTGCGGCACCACCAGGTACATCACCACCCCCGAGAGCCGGGCCTCCTTGGCCCCGGCGGCGGTGTAGGTGACCGGCATGCCGACGACGAGAAAGGGCTGACCGTCGGCGCTCACCCGCTGGAACACCGCCGCACGGGTGGTCCGCACGGACCGGAGCAGCTCCGGACTCAGCCTGTCGAAGTCCGCGCTCGGCGCCCATGCGCGGGTGCCGCCGTACGTGGCCATGACCCGCCAGCCTTCCTGCTGGTGGGCGAAGAGCACCTGGTTGACCGCCACCTGCAGGGCGGACTGGTCGGGCGCCATGGGAGTGTAGGCGGCCACGTCGTCGACACTCTTGCGGAACTGCTGGATGACGGAGTCCTGGCTCTGCTGGAGCACCCCCGTCCGGGCCTCGCGGAAGGCGAGGGCGCCGGTGCTCAGGGCGCTGGCTACGGCCACCAGGGCGAAGGCGACCACCAGACGGGCGCGCAGTCCGCGCAACGGAAGGGGCACGCGTGCCAGGAGCGCCCGGAAGCGGGCGCTCACGGGGAGACGAACCGGTAGCCGAAGCCGCGGACGGTCTGGATGTACTGGGGATCCCCGCCCAGCTCGCCGACCTTGTTGCGCAGGCGCTTCACGCAGGCGTCCACGAGCCGTATGTCGCCGTGGTAGCTGTGCTCCCAGACCGCCTCCAGCAGTTGCTGGCGGCTGAACACCTGACCGGGCGAGGCCGACAGCGTCAGCAGCAGCCGGAGTTCGGAGGGGGCCAGCGCGACGGGTGCACCGCGGTGGGTCACCACGAGCCCGGCGCGGTCGATGACCAGCTCGCCGTGCGCCTCCGCCCTGGGCCGGACGCCGTCGGCGAACCCGGTGTCCTGCCGGCGGAGCACCGCCCGTATTCGTGCGTCGAGCACCCGTGCCTGCACGGGCTTGACCACGTAGTCGTCGGCGCCGGCCTCCAGCCCCACGACCACGTCGATGTCGTCCCCCTTGGCGGTCACCATGATGATCGGCACCTGGTCGCGGTTCCTGATCCGCCGGCACACGTCGAGGCCGGACATCCCGGGCAGCATGAGGTCGAGCACGACGACGTCCGGACGGAAGGGGCGGAGCTGTTCCAGCCCCGCCTCACCCGATGCGGCGGCGAAAACCTCGTGCCCCTGGTGCCGCAGCGCCAACTGGACGGCGTTACGGACATCTGGGTCGTCTTCGACAATAAGGACTCGCGACACGCCGACAGTGTACGCAGACCGCGTTCGGTGACCGCCGTGCCGAATGGCCCCTCCTGGGACCTGTTACAGAAGGGTCATAGAGGGGGCCACTCGTTACCCTTTCGTGACTTTCCGAACCCATGGCCATCATGTGAAATGACCATTTTGAGCTGCCATGCATTCGGCACGAGAGCGGGAATCCGCACCACCCATCGGCAGTGCCGCGGCCTCCCGCCGCGGCGGCAGGCAGGCGCCGTCCCACCGCGGCAGCCGTCGCCGGACCTCCCACCGCCGGGGCCGTCCGCGCCGCCGGGCCGGGCGTTATCTGCTCATGGCGCTGGTGGCGCTCGGCCTGCTCGGCTCCGGGATGTTCTTCCTGGGCGGCGGGCAGAGCGACGCGTCGAGCAGCGCGCCGCAGCCGCGGCGCGTGGCGCACCTCACGCACTCGCCCACGCCGCCCCCCACGCCGACGCCGACGCCCACCCCGACGCCGAGCCCCACCGAGATCGCGGTTCCCGCGACAGGCAGCGGCACGTTCACCACCGCGCGTGCCGGTGGCGCGAAGGTCGGTCGCGGCGCGCATCTGATCCGCTACGCGGTCCAGGTCGAGACCGGGCTCGACGTCTCGCCGGACGAGGCGGCGCGGGAGATCGCCGACATACTCGCCGCCCCCCGGGGCTGGACGCACAGCGGGAACAACTCGTTCCGCCTGGTGGGCGCGGGGGAGTCGTACGACCTCATGATCAAGATCGCGACAGCGGGGACGGCGGACGCCCTGTGCTGGGCGGGGATCCACCAGGACACCCACGGCGAGTACAACTGCGAGATCCCCGGCGGAGTGGTGGTCAACCTCAAGCGCTGGGTCAAGGGCTCGCCCACGTTCGACGGCCCGATCCACGACTACCGGGCGCTGATCATCAACCACGAGATGGGGCACTCCCTGGGCCTCACGCACATGACCTGCGCGGGTCCCGGCCAACTCGCCCCCGTCATGATGCAGCAGATCAAGGGCCTGCACGGATGCGTCGCCAACGCCTGGCCGTACGACAAGAGCGGTCATTACGTCTCCGGACCGCACGTGCCGTGAACCGGCGTTACAGCTTGGTCATGGTCCGGGCCGACAGCCATCACGTGCGGGCACCAGGGTGGACGCCAGTGACAACGCTCCGGCCGTCGAGGCCGTCGAGTGACTCCACGGTGCGCCGGTCCCGGTGCGCCTCACCTTCGGAGGAAGAGACATGTCCGGATCCCGCGCCGCTCGGAAACTGGCCGTAGCGGTGAGTCTGCTGCCTCTGCTGGCGGCCTGCGGTAGCGAGGCCGCGTCCCGGACGGCGGGCGACGGGAGGGACCCGGCGGCCGCGTCGGGGCAGCTCGAGGCTCCCGCCGACGCGAGTGCGGACCTCAAGAAGCAGTACCTCGTGGAGAATTCGATCGCGGCCTGCATGAAGAAGCAGGGGTTCACCTACACACCCGTGGCGCCCGAGGATCCCGCGGCCTCCTGGGCCACCGACGGGGCCGACTACCAGCTGACGAAGAAGCAGCGGCAGAAGTACGGCTTCGGCATCTACTCGGCCGCCGTCTACCCCGACGACCCCCAGGCGCCCGGCAGCAATGCGTCCCGGAAGGACTCGACCGACACCGTCCACGCGGACTACGTCGCCACGCTCACCCCCGAGCAGAGGACCGCCTACGAGAAGGCGCTGGGTGGCCCTCCGGACCCGAAGACCGGTGCGAAGGACTGGACCGGTTGCCAGGGAACGGCCGACAAACAGGTCTACGGATCGACGACGCCCCAGCAGCGCAGCGAAGAGACCGCGACGCGGATGCAGGCGAACGGGCAGGCCCTCAACGGTGATCCGAAGCTGATCACGCTGGCGCAGTCGTACGCCTCGTGCCTGCGGAAGGACGGCATCCCCGTCACGACCACGCAGCCGACCAGCATCGGGGAGATGGTGAAGCTCCAGGCGAACGTGTCGGCCCCCGTCGGCGCCGGTGCCGGCGCCGCGGCGCTGAACCCCGACGGGACCCCCATCGAGCCCATCGGCAAGGCCGAGGCTCTGCCGCTGCTCACCAAGGACATCGCCCTGGCGATGCAGGACCTGGAGTGCGGCAAGGCGTTCCGGGCCGCTTTCTTCCCGAAGTTCTTCAAGGCCCCGGCCGCCATCGGTGGCGGTGCCGGGTGATGCGGCGGCACAAGGGCGAGAGCAGCCGGCGCAAGCGGTTGGGGACCATCGTCGTCGCGGTGGGGCTGGTGGGCGCGGGCGGATGGTTCGCCGGATCGCAGATGCAGTCACCGGCGGATGCGGCTGCCGCGCACCGGCCGCCGAAGGCCGAGCCTGTCACGGTCGCGGTCGAACGGCGGTCGCTGACCGCGAGCGTGGTGGCGCAGGGCTCGGTGGAGTTCGCCTCGCCGCAGAGCCTCTCCCTGGCCGGGCCGGTCGGCTCGCCGGATTCGGGCTCCGGGGGGCCGGGGGCCGACGACGGGGTCGTCCAGCGGGTCACCAGGCTGCCGGTCGCCGGGTCGGAGGTGAAGGAGGGCGACGTGCTGATGCAGGTCAGCGGCCGGCCGGTCCTGGTGCTGCGCGGATCCGTCCCGATGTACCGCACGCTGGGCCCCGGTACGTCGGGGGACGACGTCAAGCAGCTCCAGCAGGCGCTGAAGCGGCTCGGCTTCTCCTTCGGCACGGTCACCGGGACCTTCGGGCAGCAGGACGCCGTGGCGGTGAGCCGCTGGTACCGGAGCAAGGGCTTTCGCGCGGAGGAGCCCGGCATCGCGGACAAGCAGCAGCTGGGAACGCTGGAGGCGGCCGTGACCGCGGCCCAGCAGGCGGTCCTCGCGGCGACGGACCCGGGCGACGGTACGGACACCGGTGGTGAAGCCGGAAAGCTGCAGCGCAAGGCGGCACAGCAGCAGCTGGACGCGGCCAACTCCGCGCTGTCGGCCTTTCAGGCCGGCTACGGGACCAAGGTCCCCGCGGGTGAGGTGATCTTCCTGCCGGATCTCCCGGCGCGGCTGGACAAGGTCTCCGTGAAGCTCGGTGACACACCGTCAGGACCGGTCGGCACGGTGACCAGCTCGCGGGTCGTGGTGCAGGCCGTCGTGCCCGGCAACGACGCCAAGCTGCTGCACAAGGGCATGAAAGCGCAGGTGGAGACCCCCGACGGCAAGACGGCGGAGGGGGAACTGGTCGCGCTCGGCGACGATGTGCCGAAGAACGACGCGGGGGCCGGCACGGACTCGGGCGGCACCTCGGGCGGCGGGAGCGGCGACGCGTCGGCCCCCGTGCCGGTGCAGATCTCCCTCCCGTCGGGAGAACTGGCCAAGAACGCCAACGAGTCCGCGAAGGTGACCATCAAGGTGGGTGCGTCGGACGGCGAGGTGCTCACGGTGCCCGTCGCCGCGCTCCACACCTCGGCCGACGGGAAGGCCCGGGTGCAGGTCCGGCGCGGCGGCGAGGTGGTGGACGTCCCCGTCAAGGCGGGTCTGTCCGCGCAGGGGCAGGTGGAGGTCGCGCCGACCGGCGACGCCCTCAAGGCGGGCGATTACGTGGTGGTCGGGCAGTGAGCGGATCGCCGGCGCCTGTCGTGCCCGACGCCGACACCGTCATCCAACTGGTCTCCGTCGACCGGACCTTCGACTCCGAGCCGCCCGTGCACGCCCTGCGGGACGTGAACCTGGCCGTCCGGCGCGGCGAGCACCTGTCGATCGTCGGCCCGTCCGGTTCCGGCAAGTCGACCCTGCTCAACACCCTGGGCCTGCTGGACCGTCCCACCTCCGGCGCCTACTGGCTCGACGGGGTGGAGACCAAGGCGCTCGGCGACCTGGAGCGCACGTCGCTGCGCGGCAGCCGGATCGGATTCGTCTTCCAGTCCTTCCACCTGCTGCCGTACCGCACCGTGGACGAGAACGTCATGCTCGCCGAGGCCTACCGCCGGCCGCGGCCCGGTCGCGGCCGCGCCGGCCGCCGTGCCAGGGCCGAGGAGGTGCTGGAACGGGTGGGCCTGGCGCACCGGATCGGCTTCCGGCCGGACCGGCTCTCCGGTGGTGAGCGGCAACGGGTCGCGATCGCCCGGGCGCTGATGAGCGAGCCCGCCCTGCTGCTGTGCGACGAGCCGACCGGCAACCTCGACAGTGAGAACACCGAGTCGGTGCTCGGCCTCTTCGACCGACTGAGCGAGCAGGGAATGACGCTCGTCGTGATCACCCATGAGGACGCGGTCAGCAAGCGGGCCGACCGCCGGGTGCGGATCCGCGACGGACGGCTCACCGAGGAGAACCGATGAGGACCCAACTCCGGGCCAGAGCACGCGTCCTCGAACTGGTGAACCGTGTGGGCACACCGACCGCCGACCCCTCCGCGGGCTCTCGGCACACCCCTCGGCCGGGAGGTGCGCGGCGTCGCGGAAGGAGCACGCGCGGTCGCCGGGGCATCGAGCGTCCCTGGATGGACTTCCGGGACCTGTGGACCGAGGCCCTGGCGGGGGTGCTCGCCCGTCCGATGCGCTCCGCCCTGACCACCCTGGGCACCGTTCTGGGCATCACCACCCTGGTCATCACCATCGGGGTCTCGGCCACGGCGGGCAACCAGATCGTGGGCCGCTTCGACGCCCTCACCGCCACCTCGGTCACCGTCGCCGTACCCCCGCCGCCTCCCTCGGCCGACCCCGTCCCGCTCGTGGACTGGTCGGGAGTCGACGCGGTCCGCCGGCTGGCCGGAGTCGTATCGGCCGCCGCGATCGCCGACTCCCAGGCCACCGCGAACGTCGAAGTGCGCGCGAACGACGTGGTGGCCCCCGGTGACCTCACCGGCCAGACCCTGGGCGTCCTCGCCGCGTCCCCCACGCTGCCCGCCGCCGTGCACGGCACCATGGCCGCCGGGCGCTTCTTCGACGCCGGGGACATCACCCGGCACGACCGGGTGGCGGTCCTCGGCGACCAGGCCGCACGACTGCTGGGCATCAGCTCGGTGCGCGACTCCCCGGCGGTCTTCCTCAAGGGCCAGGCCTACACCGTGATCGGCATCCTCGGCGGAGCCGAGCGCGAACAGCAGCTCGCCGCCTCGGTGATCCTGCCGCCCACGACGGCCGAGGACCAACTCGGCCTGGGATCGGTGACCCGGGTCCTGATCAACACCGCGCTCGGCGCGGCGCAGCAGGTCGCCCACCAGGCACCGATCGCGCTGGCCCCGGGATCCGAGGACGCCCTCTCGGTCACCGCGCCGCCCGACCCGGCGAAGGCACGCAAGGGAGTGCAGGGCGACGTCAACGGCCTGTTCCTGGTCCTCGGACTGGTCTCGCTGGTCGTCGGGGCCATCGGCATCGCCAACGTGACGCTGGTGACGGTCATGGAGCGGACCGGCGAGATCGGACTGCGCCGCGCCCTCGGCGCCTCACGACGGCAGATCGCCGGCCAGTTCCTGGTGGAGTCGACGACCATCGGCCTCCTCGGCGGCGTCATCGGCGCCGTCCTGGGCATGGTGGTCGTGGTGGCCGTCTCCGCCATCAGGGACTGGACCCCCGTCCTCGACGTACGCCTCGCCCTCGGGGCCCCGGTCGCCGGAGCCCTCGTCGGACTCCTGGCCGGCCTCTACCCGTCACTGCGGGCGTCCCGCATGGAACCCGTCGACGCCCTGCGCTCCTGAGGCCGGCCGGACCGGCCGCCGGCTCAGAAGCCGGCGGTCAGGCGGCCGTCGATGGCGAGAGCCGCGCCGGTGATGAACGGGCTCTCGTCGCTGAGCAGGAAGGCGGCGAACGCGGCGATCTCCGACTCGTCGGCGGCGCGGCCGGTCGGCTGCCGGCCGAGGAGGGCGCTCGCGGCCTCCGGGTTGCTCCTGGTGAATCCCTGCCACAGCGGGGTGTTGACCAGGCCTGTCACCAGGCGCGGCAGAGCCTGATACGCAATGATGCCGGTTCTGAGAGGAGGTCACACCATGAGCCGCATGATGTTCATACTCCGGTTCGTGAACGGGGAGCCGGAACCTCTGGATGCCGAGGTCGTGCGGGAGGTGCTTGGACCGTACGTCGTGGCCGCCGACGAGGACTTCGGGGATGTGCTGATCCGGACCGCCGAAGGCTACGAGGCCCAGGCGGACTTCAACGGTGTCTGCATAGCGGTCGGCCGTTTCCCGCCGGGCCAGTTCTTCGACATCGTGGCCGAACTGGTCGACCGACTCCGTGCCGCCGTCATCCTGACCGATCGTCCCCCGCTCTTGCGCGACGAAGCGGACCGGATCCATCTGCCCGGCGACGCGGAAGACGCCGTCGTCGTCGAGATCACAGGCGCGGCGATCGAGAACTTCGTCTCGGGAATCCCGACCCGTACCCGGTGCCGCCCGGGCCGACCGCGCTGAATGACCGTCATCTCATGGTCCGTGTCGCAGCCCATGTCGGTGCCGGTACTGACGACCCGCCTGTTCCCGCGTGCGCCAAGGCATGGCGGCAGGTCGTCACAGCGGCCCGGCCGGAGTCCCGCGGGCATCCCCCGGGGCGGCATCACTCCATCGACTCCAGAATGCGGTCGAGCGTCCGGCGCCCCATTCCGCTCATCGTCGGATTGCTCTCGACGTAGTACCAGACAACGCCCATCGCCTGTTGGAACGCCCAGGCCTTGCCGCGCTCCCACTCCAGATCGTCGCAGGCCAGCGTCTGTCGGAGCACTTCCCGCGGGCCCTGCTGCAAAAGGTGCCAGGCACTGACCAGATCCAGCGCGGGGTCGGCCGGGCCGAAGCCGCCGGTGTCCAGCACGCCACCGAGCCGGTCTCCCGCGACCAGGACATTGCCGGGAATCAAGTCGCCATGGCTCATCACGTCGGCACCCGTGCGTGGCAACTCCCGAAAGCGGCTCCACACCCGGCGCAACCGGGGCACGTCGAGCAGCCCCTCGCTCTCCTCGAAGCACTTCGCCATCCAGTCGTCGTGATGAGCGAGAACGCCGCCGCGGCCCCCGCCGCTGAAACGCCGCCCCAGCGTCTCGGCCTCCCGGAGAGCTGCGATGAAGGCCGCGAGGTCCTCGGCAAAAGCGTCCGACCCACCCGGGTCGGCATCAGAGGCAACCGTTCCCGGCAGCCATGTCTGGACCGACCACGGCATGGAATAACCCGCTCCGGGCTTTCCCAGGGCTACGGGCTCCGGGACGGGGAACCGGGACACCCGCGCCAGTTCCGCGCTCGCCCGGGCCTCCTGTTCCAGAACCGCCAGTGCCTCGGCGGCATCGGTGGGACGCAGGGGGAAGCGCGCGGAGAGGTCGTTCCCGATGCGGAAGACGGCGTTGACCGTCCCGGTCGACGACAGGAGTCGGATCGCCTTGCCGCTCCACTGGGGGAACTGTCCTCGGACCAGTGCCGCGACGGTTTCGGTGGTCACGACCACTTGGTCCTCGTGCATGGTCATTCGCGCAGGCCTTTCCACTGGTCCCGTTCGAGGCGCCGGAAGCGGACCGGATCAACTGGGACGACGACAGCCAGTATTCATGCGTTCGCGGCCGGATCAACGGGTATTTGCGGGTGCCCAGGTGTCCCCACCGCTCTGGTCGCCCCCGGTCGTCGGCATCCTCGAACCGGCTCACCGCACAGACTGAAGCGGAGCCGCTGGAGCCGGCAGCAGCCTGCCCAGCGGGCGATCGAGCGCGATGGCGACGCGATCGAGGCTGGCGCAAGCAGGGGCCCTGCCGAGGTGGCCGGTCTGCGGTGCCCCGGCCGGCCGGCCGGTGACCAGGTCCCACACCCGCACTGCCCCCTGCGGGGCCCGCACTCGGCCTGACCTCGTCGAGCGCATCGGGTAGGTGGGCGGATTGCTCGATGTCCGCACGGGTGTGCGCCGCGGGGATGTCGTCCTCGTCGTCGGTCGTTGTGCAGAAGGGGTCCGTTACCCGGTGGGTTGCGTCGCCCCAAGTGGGGTGACACAAAACTGCCTTGTCCCTGTTTCGGTGCCGCAAAAGGGCGTTGTCCCCACGTCGAAGGCCAGAACTACTTCATCCGCACCACCGTCACCTTCCTCGAGCACGGACTCGCGAACCGCTCACGAACCTAAACGCAACGGTGTTGCTCCCCAGATCGTCGGACGATCTTGCCGACTCGGTGGATCTGCCCTTGCGGCCATCGCCCTCAGTTGCGGACGCAGACCGTAGGCGTCCCGGGAGAGGAGCACGCCCGGACGCGGCTTGCCGTCCGCGGGGTGGGCGACGTACGCGTAGGCGGTGCCGTCCTCGGTCGTGATGGCGACGGCTGTTCCCTGTACGGCGGTCATGCTGAGAGGCCTCTTGAGGGATCAGCGGCGGGAGGCCGGCGCCCTCGGCACTGCATGTACGTTGCAAGCTGCCACGCAAGATCCCCACATTCGTGACCGGCCTCGCGGCCTCACTCGAACCGCGAGGTGTCTCCCGCGCCACGCCGTACGATCTCTGCCTCGCCGCCGGAGAAGTCGACCACCGTCGTCGGCTCAGTGCCGCAGTCCCCGGAGTCGACCACGGCGTCCACCACGTGATCGAGCCGGTCCTTGATCTCCCAGCCCTGGGTCATCGGCTCCTCCTCGTCCGGCAGCAGCAGTGTGCTGGACAGCAGCGGCTCGCCCATTTCGGCCAGCAGCGCCTGGGTGACCACATGGTCCGGGATGCGCACACCCACGGTCTTCTTCTTCGGGTGCAGCAGCTTGCGCGGCACCTCACGGGTGGCCGGGAGGATGAAGGTGTAGCTGCCGGGCGTGGACGCCTTCACGGCCCGGAACACGTCGTTGTCCACCTGCACGAACTGGCCCAACTGCGCGAAGTCCCGGCACATCAGCGTGAAGTGGTGCCGGTCGTCGAGGTGGCGGATCGAACGGATCCGGTCCATGCCGTCCCTGCTGCCCAGCCGGCAGCCCAGCGCGTAGCAGGAGTCGGTGGGGTATGCGATGAGCGCTCCCGACCGCACCGCGTCGGCGACCTGGGCGATGCTGCGCGGCTGGGGGTTCTCGGGGTGCACGTCGAAGTACTTCGCCATCTGCCGAGCTTATGCCCGTATCCGGGTGCCGCACTCGCGGGCGCCGGAGCCCCGCCGGAAGAACGCTCGGGAAATGCCGTGCGTACTTCGTGCTTCACGGGGCAACTGCACTGAGAGGCCCCTGGTGCCTTCCCCCCGCTCCGGGCGTGGCGTCTCCGCCGGCGGTCCCCCCCCCAGACCGCCGGCGGAGCCAGCTCCTCCGGGCGTCCCCGGGCCGCCCCCGCATCAAACGGCACGCCACCGCCATCCGCACCCGCGCTGTGCCTGGTCGCCGCCTGCTGAGCGGCGGCACGGGGGACGAGCTGCGGATTGCCGCATTGACCATCTTGTCGATCCACAAGTGCGTTCTCAGCCCGGGTTCAGCTCTTTCTCCCGATGAGGAATCCCAGCGACGGGCGACGCTACTGAACTTGATTGAGTGATGTCGGGTTCGCCTCACGGTTGACAGGCGGCTGCGGAAGCCCTGGGGCGTGAAGTATGCACAGGGCGGCGGGTTGACCGACACGGGGAGGGTCGCACGGGAGCAGTTACGGCTGCAGGCCGTGGAACGCTTCCAAGCAGGGCAGAAGAACCCGGAGGTCGCCGCCGCGCTGCGGGTGAGCGAGCGGCCGGTGGAGCGATGGCGTCGAGCCTGGCGCGAGCGCGGCCAAGCCGGGGGGTGCTGCCGAAGGGCTCCCCGGGGCGGTCTCGGCTCAGCGAGGATCAGATCATCAGGCTGGTATGGGAGCTGGAGCGCGGTCCGCCGGCCCACGGGTGGGCGGACCGGCGGTGGACGCTCGCTCGGATCACTCTGGCCGACCGTACGACCCGTGCGCCTGCCCCTTGCGAACGGGCGCGGCCCCACAGCCGCCAGCTGATGCCGAGTGCCGGCAGGGCGAGGAGATCGCTGGGGTCGGACACTATCCGGGGTACCCCGGCTGCCAGGCTCCAGACCTGGGAGGCAAGGTCGGCGCCGGTGTCCGTGCATTTGGCCAGGGTGAAACCGACTTGTCCCCGTTTCGGTGTCACAAGAGGGCGTTGTCCCCACTTCGATGACCACCTGCCCGAGTTCGCTGTCAGCAGGACAGTCGTCCCCTTCCACCGGTCTTGTCAGGCGACACGTTCCGATATATCGTTGAGGCATCGCGACCGTTCAACGATGGAAGGAGCGTCACCATGCGTTCCCATGGACATGGACACTTCGGGCCCGGCCATCACGGCCGTGGCAACCACGACGGCGAGGGGCGGCGGGCCGCGTTCGGCCCGTTCGGTCCGCCGTTCGGCGGGCCGGGACCATGGGGCCCCGGCCCGTGGCACGGGGGGCGGGGCGGAAGGGGCGGCCCGCGGGGGAGGGCGCGCCGCGGGGATGTCCGCGCGTCGATCCTCGCGCTGCTCGCGGACCGGCCGATGCACGGCTACGAGATGATCCGGGAGATCGCCGAGCGCAGCGGCGGCGCGTGGAAGCCGAGCCCCGGCTCGGTGTACCCGACGCTGCAGTTGCTGGAGGACGAGGGTCTGATCAGCAGTGAGTCGGAGGGCGGCAAGAAGCTCTTCACGCTCACCGAGGCCGGCCGCGCCGAGGCGGCGGAAGGACCGGACGCCCCCTGGGAGGAAGCCGGACGCGGCATCGACTGGGACGCCATGAACGAGATCCGCAAGGCGGGCGGCGGCCTGGTCGACGCCTTCCGGCAGGTCTGGGCGACCGGTACGCCCGAGCAGCGCGACAAGGCGCTGGCCGTGGTCAACGAAGCCCGGAAGAAGCTCTATCTGATCCTCGCCGACGAGGACTGACGCGTCCGGCGCGGCGCGAGGGGGCCCGGGACACGAGTGCCGGGCCCCCTCGCGCCGCGCCGGTAGCGTCAGAAGCCGTCGACGTCGACGACGGCCTGGGCGAAGGCCTCCGGGGCCTCCTGCGGCACGTTGTGGCCGATCCCCTTCAGCGTGCGGTGGGCGTACGGGCCGGCGAACTTGCCCCGGTAGGCCGCACCGTCGCCGGCCGGGGTGAAGGGGTCCGTCTCCCCGTCGAGGGTGATCGTGGGCACCGTGATGACGGGGCCGGCGGCGAGCCGCCGCTCGATGAGCTCGTAGCGGCTCTCACCCCTCGCCAGGCCCAGGCGCCAGCGGTAGTTGTGGATCACGATGGCGACGTAGTCCGGGTTCTCGAAGGACCTCGCGGTGCGTTCGAACGTCGCGTCGTCGAAGTTCCAGGTCGGGGAGTTGAACTGCCAGATCTGCCGCGCCAGGTCGTGCCGGTTCTGGTCGAGGCCGAGCCGGCCGCGCTCGGTGGCGAAGTAGTACTGGTACCACCACGCCCATTCCGCCTTCGGGGGCAGTGGGGTCTTGTTGGCCTCGCGGTTGGTGATCAGGTAGCCGGTGACGGAGACCAGGGCCTTGCAGCGATCGGGCCGGAGCGCCGCGATGATGTCGGCGGTGCGCGACCCCCAGTCGTAGCCGGCGAGGATCGCCTTCTCGATCCTCAGCGCGTCCATGAGGGCGATGACGTCCTGGGCTATGGCGGCCTGTTCGGCGTTCCGGAAGGCGCGGCCGGACAGGAAGCGGGTCGTGCCGTGGCCGCGCAGGTGCGGCACGATCACCCGGTAGCCCTCGGCCGCGAGCAGCGGCGCGACGTCGACGTAGCTGTGGATGTCGTACGGCCAGCCGTGCAGGAGGACGACCGCGGGGCCGTCGGCCGGGCCGGCCTCGGCGTAGCCGATGTTCAGGACGCCGGCGTCGATCTGCTGCAGCGGTCCGAAGGACGTGCGGGTGCCCCGCTCGGTACGGGGCGCGGCTTCCGGCCGTCCTGGCGTCGCGGCGGAGGCCGCCGCCGTGGGGAGTCCCGGCACGCCGGTCAGTGAGACCGCCGCCGCTCCGGTGCCGAAGACCTTGCCGAAAGTGCGCCTGTCGATCATGTGGAACCTTCCTTCATATCTGCGTGCCGGCGACGGAGGACACCGCGCTCACGACGCCGCCGTGCTTCGCAGTAACCCTTGCACGAGCAAGAGTCACCGGTCAAGACGGTGACGAAATGAGGGCGTATGAAGGCTGGTCCGGGGGGCCGGAATTCTGCGCGAAGGTGCGCGTGGGAAAGGGTCCTGACGGCGAGTCGGGGAATCGGGCCACGACCCGGGGGCCGGGGCGGGCCCGACCTGCCGCTCAGCGTGCCGAGGCGAGCCTGCGCAGGATCCGCCCGGCCGGCTCGGCGGTGGCCTCGCGGTAGCCGGTGCCGGCCCACAGGTTGATCAGCTCGGGGTCGCCCGCGGCGGCCGCGGCCTTGCGCATCGGGCTCGTCAGGTGGTGCAGCGCGGGGTAGCCCAGAGGGGCGGCGCCGCTGTGCCGTTCGGTGAACCCGTTGCGCAGCGCGCGGGCGGGACGGCCGGTGAACGCCCGTGTCACCACGGTCCCTTCCCGTGCCGGGTCGGTGAGCGCGGCCCGGTGGGGGCGAGAGGTGCCGGCCTCGTCGGCCAGTAGCAGGGCGGTGCCGACCATGACCGCCCCGGCTCCGGCCCGCAGTGCCTCGGCCACGCTCTCCGGGGTCGCCGCGCCACCGGCCGCGACGATCGGCAGGGACACCGTGCGCCGCACCTCGGCGACCAGGTCGGGCAGGGAGACGGGGTCCGGGACGCGCTGCGGGGTGAGTGTGCCGGAATGCCCCCCCGCGGCCGATGCCTGCACGGCCAGTACGTCCGCGCCGGCCTCGGCGGCCAGGCGGGCCTCCGCCGGCGAGGTGACCGTCTGGACGACCAGGGTTCCGGCTGCGCGCAGCGCGGCGACCACCGGTGCGTCGGGCACGCCGAACGTGAAGCTGACCACCGCGACGGGGTCGGACAGCAGCAGCTCGATCTTCTGTGTCCACTGGTCGTCGTCCTCGACGACCCCGGCCGCCAGGACGTCGATGCCGTGGGCCCGGGCGTCGGGGGCGACCGCCCGGGCGTAGCGGTCGAAGGCCTCCCGGTCGACCGGGACGGGGTTCGGCGCGAAGAGGTTGACCCCGAAGCCCACGCCCGTCGAACGGACCTCGGCGATCTGCCCGGCCAGCGCCTCCGCGGTGCGGTAGCCGCCGGGGAGGAAGCCGAGGCTGCCGGCGCGGGCCGCCGCGACGACCAGCGCGGGCGTGGTGGGACCGCCGGCCATGGGTGCGGCGAGGACCGGGATGCTCGCACCCAGGGCGGTCAGGGGGGAGTCGGGCATGTTCTCTTCCTCTTGCGGGGACGGCGTCGGGCCGGGGTGGGCAGGCCGGCGGATCTTCGCGCGGCCGCCGTCGTCAGGCCGCGGCGGGCACCTGCGGAGAGCGGGCGCCGAGGAGCGCGAGGCAGTTGGGCCACAGCACGGCGAGCGAGGAGGTGTTGTTGTAGAGCTTGGCGAAGAGCACCTGGCCCTCCAGCTGCGCGACCACGGAGCGGGCCGCCTCGTGGGTGTCGGCGACGCCGACCTCGCCGCGCCCGCGGGCCTCGGTGACGACCGCCTCGACCATCGTGACCTGGGCGTCGAAGATCTCCTGCAGGCGCCCGCGGATCGCCTCGGTCTGGTTGCTCATCTCCAGGGTGAGGTTCCCGAACATGCAGCCCGAGACCGTACCGCAGCTCTGCTGCCCGGCCCGCTGCCCCGCTTCCGTCTCCTCGAAGAGCTGCCGCAGCCGCTCCAGCGGAGGCGCGTCGCCGGTCAGGACGCGGGTCCAGTCGCCGCGCTGGATCGCCCAGTGCTCGTCGATCACGGCGAGGGCGAGCGCCTCTTTGGACTCGAAGAAGTAGTAGAAACTGCCCTTGGGCACCCCGGCCGTCTTGCAGATCTCGGCCACGCCCAGGGCCGAGTAGCCCCGCAGCTCGATGAGCGATTGCGCCGCTGTGAGGATCTTCTCTCTGGCATCACTGGTCCGTCCCATGTTTGCCAGTATACGACCGCTCGACTACGGTTTACTAGACCGGTCGGCTACCAGCTCGCCCGCACCGGCCCGACAGCTTCCGGCGCGGCCGCCCGCGCGAGGCGCGGCGTCCGGTCCGGCAGGCCGACGCCCGATCGCGTTCCGGGCCGCGTCCGCCCCCGCCCGGGAGGGCGCGGTCGCCCTTCCGTCGTCCCCGAGGAGACCCGCACTGTGACCGCCGACACCGAGACCCACCCCATGCACGACATGCTGAGCCGTTGGAAGACCGCCTTCGACACCCAGCAACTCGACGCCATGGCTGACCTGTTCACGTCCGACGCCCTGTTCCAGGGATTCGGGCCCGAGGTTCTCTCCGGGCGCGAGGCCGTCCGCGACTACTACGCGGCCGTGCCCGACTACCGCAGGGCCCACGTGGGGCAGGTGCACACCTACGAGATCGGCGATGCGACGGCCGGCGGGTTCGCCGACGTCACGTTCCGGGACCCGTCGGGCTGGGAGGCCGCGGTGCACCTGTCCCTGGTCCTGCAGCGCGAGGGCGGTGCGTGGCGCATCCGTCAGTACCACGTCTCGCGCGTCGCCACCGATCACTGACGGCTCCACGCGACCCTCATCACCACTACTCACGAGAGGCAGGACCATGAAGGAGTTCCTGGTCGAGCTCACGACCACCGTTCCCGAGGGAACCGACCCGGCCGAGGTGGACCGGCGGCGGGCGGCCGAGGCCGTACGCGCCGCGGAACTGGCCGCGACCGGCCACCTGGTCAGACTGTGGCGCCCGGTCGGCGAACTGCGCAGCATCGGGCTGTGGTGCGCGGACGACGAGGCCGACCTCCGTGAGAACGTCCTCGGCACGCTGCCGCTCGCGCCCTGGATGACGCCCGTGATCACCGCGCTCCAGGCGCACCCCAACGACCCCGGCCGGAACGCCGCCGCGGGCTGATCGCGCCTTCCGTCCCCCCACCCGTCGCTCCACGCCGCCGTTCCCCGCGCCGGCCACGTCCGTCCCGTCATGGCCGGCGCGGGGAGCGGTCCGCGGTGCGCCCTGGAGCGGTCCCACCCGAGGGCATCTGTCATGTACCAGTCCATCCGACGCGAGTCCCCCCGTCGCCCGGCCGCCGCACCCGGCGAGGCGTTCCGCTCACCCTGGGCCCATGTGCTCGGCGCGGCCGCCGCGCTGGCCGCCGCCATGGGGGTCGGCCGCTTCGTCTACACCCCGATCCTTCCCCTGATGCAGACCCAGGCGGGCCTGACCGCCGCCGCGGGCGCGCATGTGGCCACCGCCAACTACGTCGGATACCTCGTGGGTGCCCTCGCGGGCATCGGCCTGCCGCGCCTGCTGCGCTCCTCCGCCGTACTGCGTGGATGCCTGACGGTCCTCGTCGTGAGCCTCGCCCTGATGCCGGTGACACACGCCACCGGGGTGTGGCTGGTGCTGCGACTGGTGGCGGGCGTCGCCAGCGCGCTGGTCTTCGTCATCGCCGTCAACTCCCTCCACGGCCACCTGCGCGAGCATCCCGCGCACCTGTCCGGCTGGGCCTTCGGCGGCGTCGGTGCCGGTATCGCGCTCTCCGGGCTGCTCGTCGTCGCGCTGCGCGGCGTGGGTGACCTGGGTGACTGGCGGGCCGCATGGTGGGTGTCCACCGCTCTGGCGGCGGCGCTGTCGGTACCGGCGTGGGCCATGCGTCCGGAGCCGGTGCCGGGGCCGCCTTCCGGGTCCGCGTCCGGGGCGGCCGCGTCCGCGGACGCCCCCGGGGCGCGACGGCGGCCGACGGGAGTACGCGGGCACCGCTGGTTCGCCGCCCTTTTCGTGTCGTACACCCTGGAGGGCGTCGGCTACATCATCGCCGGCACCTTCCTGGTGGCGGCCGTCGACCAGGGTTCGCCCGGCCGGCTCGGCAGCGGCGCCTGGGTCCTGGTGGGCCTGGCGGCCGTCCCGTCCTCCGCGTTCTGGGCGGGGCTGGGGCGGCGCTGGTCCCGTCCGGGTCTTCTGCCGGCCGCGCTGGTCGTCCAGGCCGTCGGGATCGCGCTGCCGGCGCTGGTCGGCGGTGTGGCGGCGGTGCTCGTCTCGGCGGTGCTCTTCGGGGCGACCTTCCTCGGTGTCAGTTCGCTGGCCCTGGCGACCGGGACGCATCTGCGGTTCCCCCGTGCCGTGGCGCTGCTCACCGCCGGGTACTCGGTGGGTCAGATCCTCGGGCCGCTGGCCGCCGCGCCGCTGCTGCACCACGGCTATCACCGGGCGCTGGTCCTGGCAGCCCTCGTGGTGCTGGCGGCCGCCGCGGCGGCTCTCGTGCTGCGCATCGGGTTCCCGCACGACGCGTACCCGGACGGCGCTGACAGCGCTGACGGCGCCCGCGGTCGTCGGCAGGCGGGCGTCACCGGGTGACCATCGGCCCTTTACTGTTGTCGACCGGTCGTCTACTTTGGTGACGGCCGGTCGTTCAGTACCGGTTCGTCCATGTCTCCCACCGTGGAAGAGGGCATCATGAGCAACCAGGGCCAGAAGGTCGCGGTCATCACCGGCGCCTCGCAGGGGATCGGCGCGGGCCTCGTCGACGGTTACCGCAAGCTCGGGTACGCCGTCGTCGCCACCTCGCGGAACATCGCCGGGTCCAGCGACCCGGAGATCGTCACCGTCCAGGGCGACATCGCGGTCCGCGACACCGCCGACCGCGTGATCGCCGCTGCCATGGAGCGGTTCGGCCGCATCGACACCCTGGTCAACAACGCGGGGATCTTCGTCGCCAAGTCCTTCACCGAGTACACCGAGGACGAGTACGACGCGGTGCTCGGCGTCAACGTGGACGGCTTCTTCCGGATCACCCAGCTCGCCGTCGAGCGCATGCTGGAGCAGGGCGGCGGCCACGTCGTCCAGATCACCAGCACCCTGGCCGACCAGGCGAACTCGAACGTGCCCTCCGTGCTGGCCGCGCTGACCAAGGGCGGCCTGCAGTCCGCCACCAAGGCGCTGGCCATCGAGTACGCGACGCGCGGCGTCCGCAGCAACGCCGTCTCCCTCGGCACGATCAGGACCCCGATGCACTCCGAGGAGCACCACCAGGCCCTCGCCGGACTGCAGCCGGTGGGCCGGCTGGGCGAGGTGGACGACATCGTCGACGCGGTGGTCTACCTGGAGAACGCCCCGTTCGTGACCGGTGTCATCCTCCACGTCGACGGCGGTCAGAGCGCCGGTCACTGAGCCGCCCGGGACCGCGCCGTCCGCAACGGGGAGTGCGCCGCGCCCCTCGCCGCGGACGGCGCCCGGCGTCCCACCGCCCGCGCCGTACCCCTGCGGCCCGCGGCGGGACGTCACGTCGTGGCAGGCGGATTCCGGCTGCACGGCGCGACGCCCGGGCCCCCGTCCCGCGGTCGCGCTCGAGAACTCCGGCTATTGGCACGGACGTTCAGCGAGGCGGGCTCGATGCCCCGCCGGGCGCGGACGGCCGTGCCGCGTCAGCTGACGTGGGCGGTGCCCACCGGCTGCGACAGGGCGGCCTTGGCGAGCCGGGTCTGCTCGTCGGCGAGGACCTCGGACAGGTCCGCGGCCAGGGCGTCCATGGTCATCTCGGCCACGGAGGCGGCGCTGATCTTCGGCGCGTCCGTCCAGGCGCTGAGATCCGTGTCGACGAAACCCGAGTGCACGCCGACGACCAGGGTTCCCTGTGCCGCCAGCCCTTGCCGCAGTGCGTCCGTCAGCGACCACTGCGCCGCCTTCGAGGCCGCGTAGCCCGGGAAGGCCGCCTGCCCCACCCACGAAGCCAGCGACAGCATGTTCACCACGGCGCCTCCGCCGTTGCGTGCCAGGATCGGGGCGAACGCCCGGGAGACGCTCCAGGTGCCGAAGTAGTTGACCTCCATCGCCTGGCGCGGGCCGTCGAGGGGGCCTTCGAGCAGGCTGGCCGTGGCGCCGCCGATTCCCGCGTTGTTGACCAGGATGTTCACGTCGCCGGCGACGGCGGCGGCCGCCGCGACCTGCTCGGGGTCGGTGACGTCCAGGCGCAGGGGGACGAAGTCCTGGTCGACGACGCTCTCCGGATCGCGGACACCGGCGTAGACCTTTGCTGCGCCGCGGTCGAGCAGCGCGCGGGCGAACGCGCGGCCGATGCCGCGATTGGCGCCGGTCACCAGGGCGACCGAACCTTCGATGTTCATGGGGCTTCCTTTGCGACGAGCACACGCCCGGGGGAGCGCGGCCCGGCGGTTCGCGGCCGCCGCCGCGCCACCCGGTACGGCCGCGGTGGCATCGAATCCCCCTCGGGAGGTCCCGACGGGTCCGATCGCAGGCGCGAACGCACCTGGTCGTGCCAGGCTATGCATCTAACTTTAGTTACGCAAGTCAGGCCGGATACGCCGGCCAGCGGTCGGCCGGCGCCGCCTTCGGGGTGGCGCCGGCCGGGATGCTCTGGGTGCGGTGCGCGGTAAGCGCGGTCCCGCCGGGGTGTCAGGCCGCCTTGATCCGCTCGGCGAGCCGCACGACGCGCTCGGCCTGGATGCGGGCGGCCGTGCGCGTGGTGTCGTCGATGGGGTTGGTGCCCTGGCCGTCCACGTGCGAGGTGCCGTAGGGGTTGCCGTCGACGAACTTGGCCGGGTCGGTGAAGCCGGGGGTGACCGTGACGCCGCCGAAGTGGTGGATGGAGTTGTAGAGCGCCAGCAGCGTCGATTCCTGGCCGGCGTGGGCGGTCGCGCTGGAGACGAAGCCGCTGTAGACCTTGTCGGCCAGCTTGCCCTGGGCCCACAGGCCGCCGAGGGTGTCGATGAACTGCTTGAGCTGCGAGGACACGTTGCCGAAGCGGGTCGGCGTGCCGAAGATGACGGCGTCGGCCCACTCGACGTCCTCCGGGGTGGCGTGCGGGACGCCGGAGGTGGCCGCGTGGTTGGCGGCCCAGGCGGGATTGCTGTCGATGGCGGACTGCGGGGCCAGCTCGGCGGCCTTGACGAGGCGGACCTCGGCGCCGGTCTTGAGGGCGGCGTCGTACAGCTCCCTGGCGATCTCGGTGATGGTGCCGGTGGAGGAGTAGTAGACGATCGCGAGCTTCACGGGGGTGGCCACAGGGGTGCTCCGATTTTCTTGTGCGAGGTTGAGGGGCGGCGGCCGAGTCGCTAGCCGACCGGTCGCCTATTCGAAAGTAGACGACCGGTCGACAAGTGTCAAAGGGTGGGGAGAAGCATCGTGGGGGTGGTGTGTTGTGCGGCGAATGCGCAGGTCGGAGCCGGTGGACGGCCCCGGGGCGGCCCAGGGGAGACGGCGGTCCTGGGTGTGCGTATCCTCACGCCCGGACGGCCGGCCGCTCAGGGTCGTCCGGCCCTGACTCGTCCCGGAGGGCAAGCGGTCGGCATGGGGAGGGCCTGCGTCAGGCTCCGGCGCTCTGGTCCCTGAGCATGGCCACATCGGCGCCGGGCACCTCGTGGCCGTTCTCGTCGAGGAAGCCGACGCGGACCGGGCGGCTGGTGGAAAGCGTCCGCCGGTCCGCGGAGGGGCCCGAAGGACGGGGGCGGTGGTGGTCGCCCCACTGCTGGAGTGCTGCCAGGACCAGTTGCAGGTCCTGTCCCGCCTCGGTGAGGTGGTAGCTCTGCCGGGGCCTGCTGCCGGGCTCCTGGTACGTGCGGGTGCACAGCACGCCGGAGTCGACGAGGAGCTTGAGCCGGGCGCTGAGCAGGTTGGGCGCGACGCCGAGCGAGGTCTGGATCTCGGCGAACCGGTGCCGGCCGGCGAAGATGTCGCGCAGCACCAGCAGTGACCAGCGTTCCCCGAGGATCTGCAGGCTCCGCTCGATGGAGCAGGTCGGCTCGTCCTCCGTGGGGCCCGACACCTGCCTTCCGGACGGCACTGGTACCTCCTGCGTCGTCTCCGCCCGTGCGCGTTGGTCGCGGCACGCTTGCCGTGTCAGTCTACGCCTGAGTATCCTCCCGCAACCCAGGGGTGGAAGCGGTGCGCGGGGCGAGGCCGGGCGCGCCCGGAACGCCGCACCGACCGGAGCGGGCAGCCGGCCCGCCCCCTCGCCCGATCTCCGTACGCGGGGAAGTCCGGTGGCACCGGCGGCAGTTCGCTGGAGATCGCGTAGCCTGCACCAGGCCCGCGCGGGTGCGTGTCCCCCGATCGTCCACCGGAGGCGGAATGTCCGACGCCCATGAGGCGGTGCCGGCGGCACTGTCCTGGAATCCGTCCGCGCCGGGCAGCGTTCTGCTGCGACTCCTCCAGTCCGGCGACCGGAACGTCAGGAGGAACATCGCTGCGCGGGGCGACCTGCCGGAGGCGGTGGTCGACGCGATCCTGGCCGACCCCGACCGCTTCCTGCGGCACGTGTCACCACCCCGTTCGGCGCGGAGAGCACCGCGGCGGAGGTGGTCGCCGGCGTCGACCTGACCGGCCGCCGCGCGGTCGTCACCGGTGGTTCCTCCGGCATCGGGGTGGAGACGGCTCGCGCCCTGGCCGCCGCGGGGGCCGAGGTCACGCTCGCCGTGCGCGACACCGACGCCGGGGCGCGGAGCGCCGCAGCCATCACCGCCGCCACGGGCAACGAGCGGGTGCTGACCGCGCCGCTCGATCTGTCGGACCAGGCGTCGGTCGCGGCCTTCGTCGCCGCGTGGGAGGGCCCCCTGCACATCCTGGTGGCCAACGCGGGTGTCATGGCCTGTCCCGAGACACGCACGCCCGAGGGGTGGGAGCTCCAGTTCGCCACCCACCACCTCGGTCACTTCGCGCTGGTCACCGGTCTGCGCGCGGCGCTCGCCGCCGCCGGCGGCTCCCGGGTCGTCGTGGTGAGTTCGGTCGGTCACGTCAACGGCGACGTGCTCTTCGACGACATCGACGTCGAGCACCACCCGTACGACCCCTGGGCCGCCTACAGCCAGTCCAAGACGGCCAACGTCCTGTTCGCGGTCGAGGCCGCCGAGCGGTGGGCCGCCGACGGCATCCGTGTGAACGCCCTCAACCCGGGCCGGATCGCCGGCACACGCCTCGTCCGGCACATCGGCGTGCCCACCAACGCCCCGGCGTCCTTCGAGCCGGGGCGCAGCGACGGGGTGTCGGTGAAGGACGTCGAGCAGGGCGCCGCCACATCGGTGCTTCTCGCGGCGTCCCCGCTCGTGGCGGGTGTCACCGGACGGTACTTCGAGGACTGCAACGAGGCCGTTCCCCATGAGCCGGGTGTCCGCCGCGGCGTGGCCGGTCACGCGCCGGACCGGCGGCAGGCACGCCGGCTGTGGCAGGTCTCCCTCGACCTCCTCGCCGCGGGCCGTGGCACAAAAACCGCTTCCTGACCCGTCGCCCGGGCCGGATCACCGCCGCGGGCCGGTCCGTCCGGAGTCCTGACCGGCCTCCGGGCCGTCGTCCAGCCACCGGGGATGCAGCCGTCGTGCCCACTTCCGCTCGACGTACCCCGTACGCATCCCGAGGCGGGCCTGCGGGTCGCGGAACGCCATGCGGATGTGGCCGAACAGCACGGCGGCGACGGCCCAGGCCAGGATGTCGTGAACGAAGATCGCGCTGGTGCGGGAGACCGACGGGAGCACCCCCGTGAACCACATCAGCAGACCGGTGGCCATCATGATCAACACGGCCCCGGCGATCCAGCCCGCGTAGACCTTCTGTCCCGCGTTGAACTTGCCGGCCGGCCGGGCGTCCGGGGAGGTCAGGCGCTTCCGGACGGCCCGCAGCCACTGCCTGTCGTACCCCGCGAAGCGGTTCAGCCTGCGGAGGTCGGCGCGGAACGCGGGTGAGGCGAGGCCGAGCAGGAAGGGCAGCGGCAGCAGGATCCCCGACCACTCGTGGACCGTGACGAGCAGGTGGCGGCGGCCCACCAGCTGGGCCAGCGGTGCCAGGTACAGGCAGGCCGCGGTGGTCACGCAGAGCAGCATCAGCCAGCCGGTCGCCCGGTGGACCAGGCGTTCCGCGCGGGTGAACCGGGCGATCAGGCCGGGGCGTTCAGGCCGCGGCGGCGCCGCCGCGCGTGTCGGCTCCGTCGAGCCAGCCGTCGACGGCATAGCCGTACTCCTCCCAGTAGCCGGGTACGACCCGGTCGGTCACGGTGATGCCGGACAGCCACTTGGCCGATTTGTAGAAGTACATCGGAGCCACGTAGAGCCGGACGGGCCCGCCGTGCTCGTGGCTGATGGGCTTGTCCTGCATGGTCAGCGCCACCATGACGTCGGAGCGCCGGGCCTGTTCGAGGGTGAGGCTCTCGGTGTAGACGCCGTCGAAGCAGGTGAAGTGGACCGCGGTGCCGTCCGGCCGTACGCCGGCCGCGTCGAGGAGCTCCGAGAGCCGCACACCGGTGAACGGGGTGTCGGCCACCCGCCAGCCGTCCGTGCACTGCACGTCGTGGACGATCCGGGTCTGCGGCAGGGCGCGCAGCTCGTCCAGCGTGTACGTCCCCGGCCGGTCGACCAGGCCGTTGACCCGCAGCCGGTAGTTCGTCGCGTCCTTGCGGGGCACGGACCCCACCACGCTGTAGTAGCGAAAGCCGCCGGGATTGGGCAGCACTCCGGTGATCCCGGTGGGGTCGACCTGGGAGGCGGCGCCGAGGACGTTCTCCCACCCGCGCTGCAGCCATGGTGCGGTGGCGAGGCCGGCGGCTCCCAGCCCGAGCATGCCGAGCATCGTCCGGCGCGCCACCGGTGCGCCGTCGGCCGCGCGATTCCGTCGTTCAGCCATGCCGTGTGAAGCCTCTCCTCGCCCATCGCCTGCCGGAAGAGTGACGACCTTCGCACGAGAATTCGTAACCTGTCAAGGAGGTGATGACGGGAGGGCGGTGCCGACCGCCTCGGGGTGCGGTCACCAGGGTCAGGGGCAGCGTTCGCCGAACTTCACGGCCTTGAAGGAGACGGGTTGCCCGTGCAGCGCCGAGCCGGGGGCGGGGCTCTGCGAGCACACCCGCCAGTTGCTCTCCAGGAGGATGAAGCGGTCCTGGTCGGTGGCGTCCGCCGCGGTGATGCTCGTCGCGGACGGAAGGGCCTGACGGGCCACCTTCAGGGACGCGCCCGTGAGGTCGGGCATGGTGGCACCTGCGGTCGGGGGCGCGGTCGCGTCGCTCGCGGGGCAGGTCTCGGCGAGCTTGACCGTTCCGAGGTCGACCGTCGTCGCGGTGGGGCGGCGGCCCGGCGCGGGGCTCTGGAAGCAGACCTTCCAGTCGCGGTCCCAGATCTGCTCGCGTCCCCGGCCCAGGGAGTCGTGCGAGTCCATCCGGTGGAAACCGAGCGACTGGGCCCGGTCCTGGGCTGCCTGGAGGCCCATGCCGTGCAGGTCGGGGAGGTCGGCGACCGTGGCGGGGGCCGTGGTGCGGCCGCCGGACGGCCGGTCGCTGGTGCCGTCGTCCGCCGGGTCGCACGCGGCGATGGCGGTCACGGCGATGACGGCGAGGGTCGCGGCCAGGGCGCGGGCGGCGGGGCGGGTGATGCTCATGACCGGATACGTACCCGGACACATCGCGTGAATGCCGCAACCCCGCCGCAAGGTGACGCGCGGTCAGTCCGCCCTGGCCCCGCAACTGTCGCGTACCACCAGCCGGGTCGGCACCACCGAGGGGGCCGGGCGTTCGGCCGGACCCGGTCCGAGCAGGTCGCGCAGGGCGGCGACGGCGGCGGCGCCGAGGGCGCGGCGGTCCTGCGCGACAGTGGTGAGGGCGGGGCTGACCAGGGTCGCGGCGTCGATGTCGTCGAAGCCGACCACGGCCAGGTCGCTCGGCACGGACCGGCCTGCCTCGGCGGCCGCGCGCAGGGCGCCGATGGCCATGAGGTCGCCCGCCGCGAACAGGGCGGTCGGGGGCTCGGGCAGGGTGAGCAGCCGGTGCACGGCCCGGCGGCCGCTTTCGAGGAAGAAGTCACCGGTGACCACGTACTCCGCCGGCGCGGGCAGCCCGAGTCGGTCGCACGCGGCACGGAATCCGGCCAACCGCTCGGCGGCGGGCGGGAGGTCGGGCGGCCCGGTGACGGTGGCGATCCTGCGGTGACCCAGCGCGTGCAGATGGGCCACCGCCGTCTCGGCGCCTCCTGCGTTGTCGGAGGCGACGCCGGCCGTGCGCGGGCCGTCGAAGGTGACGTCGAGTCCCGCGCAGGGCGTCCCGGAGGCGGCGAGCACGCGCAGGGCACGGTCGTCGGCCGGGCGGCCCATGACGATGACGCCTTCCAGGCTGTGCCGGCGAACGGCCTGGACGTACACCCCGTCCGGAGCGCCGGGGCCGGCCGTCGTCAGCAGCATCAGGTGGTAGCCGGCCTCGGACAGGGCGGTGCGCACCGAGCTCAGCAGGCCCTGGAGGAAGGGGTGGTGAAGTCCCTGGGACTCGTGCCAGGTGTCCCACAGCAGGCCGATGGTGTCGGAGCGGCGACGGACCAGGGTGCGGGCCGGTTCGTTGGGGGCGTAGCCGAGTTCACCGGCGAGCCGGCGGATGCGCTCACGGGTGGCCTCGCTGACGTCGGCGCGGTTGTTGAGCGCGCGCGAGACCGTCGCGGTCGACACTCCGCTGCGGCGGGCGAGTTCGCGCAGGGTGACGGCGGTGGCGCCCTGGGGCGGCGGGACGGGGGTCTGGTCTCCGGGGGTTCGCATCACGCTCACAGTCTTGACGATGTGTCATGTCAGCGTCAGGCTCTTGGGGCGACAGCAGCCGGAAACGTTTACGGCCAGTGCCCCTGCGGGGCCGGACAGGGAACGGGATGCCTGCGATGCCTGCGAACGAACCGCGCACACGCCCCACTCGCTCACGCCTGAGAAACCTCGTGGTCCTCGCGACGGCGGCCGCCTGCGCCGCCGCCGTCGCGGCCGTGCCCGCCCAGGCCGACGGCCCTCT
Source organism: Streptomyces sp. NPDC088354 (assembly GCF_044753585.1). Taxonomy (NCBI): domain Bacteria; kingdom Bacillati; phylum Actinomycetota; class Actinomycetes; order Kitasatosporales; family Streptomycetaceae; genus Streptomyces; species Streptomyces sp. NPDC088354. The sequence goes on from NZ_JBIVNJ010000024.1 coordinate 54,113, forward strand.
GTACACGCGGGCCGGCGCGCCGGTGGACCTGCGCGTGAAGGACCTCCTCAAGCGCATGACGCTGGACGAGAAGATCGGTCAGATGGACCAGATCGCGGTCGCCCGGATCCAGGGCGACTGCGAATGGAGCGGCGGCGAGCTCAACGAGAGCTGCATGAAGACCGTCCTCGCCGACTACCCGGTCGGCTCGGTGATCTCCGGCGGCGGCATGGCCCCCGCCAAGAACACCCCGCAGGACTGGGCGAAGATGGTCAACGCCGTACAGAAGTACGCCATCACCAACTCGCGGCTGCACATTCCGATCGTGTACGGCGTGGACGGGGTGCACGGGCACAACAACGTGCTCGGCGCCACGATCTTCCCGCACCAGATCGGCCTGGGCGCCACCTGGGACCCGGGCACCGTGCACGACTCCGCCGCCGCCACGGCCCGCGCCGTCGCCGCCACCGGCATCGACTGGAACTTCGCCCCCGTCGCCGACCTCGCCCGCGACCAGCGGTGGGGCCGCTACTACGAGACGTACGGCGAGGACCCGCTGCTCGCCGGCACGCTGGCCGCCGCCGCGGTCGACGGCGCCGAGCACGCCAAGGGCGCCAAGCGGGTGGCCGCCACCGTCAAGCACTTCGGCGGCTACTCCGAGCCCGCCAACGGCCACGACCGGGTGCCCGCCGATGTCTCGATCCGCTATCTGCAGGACACCCTCCTGCCCTCGTACAAACAGGCCGTGCAGTCGGGCGCCAAGTCCGTCATGGTCAACTCCGGTGCCGTCAACGGCGTTCCGGCCACCGCCTCGACCTACCTGCTCACCAAGGTCCTCCGGCAGCAGTGGGGCTTCAAGGGCGTGACCGTCAGCGACTGGGAGGACGTCCGGGCGCTGCAGACCCGCTACAAGATCGCCGCCGACTACCCCGAGGCGATCGCGCTGGCCGTCAACGCGGGCCTCGACATGGCGATGGAGCCGTACTTCGCCAAGGAGTGGAGCGAGGGCCTGAAGACCGCCGTGAACCGGCACCTGGTCCCGCAGCGGCGGATCGACGAGGCCGTCGGCCGCATCCTGCGGATGAAGTTCGAACTGGGCCTCTTCGAGCACCCGTACGTCGACGCGGCCAAGGCCGACGCCGCGGTGAACGGCGCCGACACGGGCCTGGCGCGCACCGCGGCCGCGCAGTCCCAGGTGCTGCTGCGCAACGAGGGCGGCGTGCTGCCGGTGAGCCCCTCCGCCAAGCGGATCGTCGTCGCGGGCTCCTACGCGGACGACATCAACGACCAGGCGGGCGGCTGGACCATCGGCTGGCAGGGCGTGCCCGACGGGGTGACCCTGCCTGGCACGACCATCCTGGAGGGCATCCGCGAGGCCGCACCGGCCGGTACCGAGGTGGTGCAGGCCAAGACCGCCGACGACGCCGTGGCCCAGGCGAAGAACGCGGACCTGACGGTCGTCGTGGTCGGCGAGAAGGCCGGCGCCGAGGGCGCGGCGGACAGCCCCCGCCCGGAACTGACGGGCGATCAGCAGGCGCTGGTGAAGTCCCTGAAGGCGAGCGGCAAGCCGGTCGTCACCGTCGTCGTGGCCGGGCGCCCGCTGGTGCTGGGCGACGCCGAGGGCACCCAGGGGCTGCTGATGTCCTGGCTGCCGGGCACCGAGGGCGGCCACGCCGTCGCCGACGTGCTCTTCGGCAAGGTCAACCCGAGCGGCCGGATGCCGGTGTCCTGGCCGAGGAACATCGGCGACGAGCCGATGTACTACCAGCAGCTGCCGGGCACCAACGGCGGTCCGGAGTCCTCGTACGACCCGCTCTACGCGTTCGGCGCGGGGCTGTCGTACACGACGTACAGCTTCGACGCCCTCACCGCCGACTCCAGGGGAGTCAGGGTGACGGTCTCCGACACCGGTGCCCGGGACGGTGACCTGGTGGTCCCGGTCTACGCGTCGCGGCCGGTCAGCGACGTGCTGGCGCCCGCGCGCAAGCTGGTGGCGTTCACGAAGGTCCACCTGAGGGCGGGCGAGCGCAGGACCGTCCGGATGGACTTCGCCAGGAGCGCGCTCGCGGTGACGCCCGGCGACATCGACGGCTCGGGCACGCCGCGCGTCGAGCGGGGCACGTACACCTTCACCGCGGGGGACAAGAGCGCCGACGTGGTGCTGCGTTAGGCGCGGCGCGCCGGGGACCACGGGCCCGCCGGCCCGTGGTCCCCGGCGTCAGTTGGCCGCGTCGTACCGCGATCGCGCCCGGTCCACCTCGGGCATGTGGCCCTGCGACCAGTCGGCGAGCGAGGCGAACAGCGGCGCCAGGCTGCTGCCGAGTTCGCTGATCTCGTACTCGACGCGCGGCGGCACCTCGGGGAAGTAGGTACGGACCACCAGGCCGTCACGCTCCAGCTGGCGCAGGCGCTGCGTCAGGACCTTCGGGGTGACCGAGCCGATCCGGCGCTGGAGTTCCACGAAACGCTGCCGGCCGTGGGCGTGCAGCGTCCACAGGATCGGGGTGGTCCAGCGGCTGAAGACCAGGTCGACGACCGGGCTGATCGGGCAGGCCAGCACGGGATCGGCGGCCGGGGAGGGGGCGGTGCGGGCGGAGGGACTGCTCATCGGGGCACACCTCGGTCGGAGTTCGGGTGGTCCGGCATAGTCACTATCTTCTAGGTACCTACTATACCTGCGCTGTTAGCTTCGTCCTGTCGCAGTCAACAGGCCGAAACGGAGCCGAAGATGATCGCAGTAACAGGTGCCACCGGGAACGTCGGACAGCCTCTCGTCCGGGCCCTCGCCGCGGCGGGGGAGCCGGTGACGGCGCTCTCCCGCCGGACCCCGGCGCAGGGCGAACTTCCCGCCGGCGTGGACCATCACCAGGTCGACCTCACCGCCCCGGAGGAGCTGCGCGCGGCGCTGGACGGCGCCGAGGCGCTGTTCCTGCTGCCTGCCCCGGACCTCCTCGGACCCGGCGGCCGGCCGTACGACCTCGTCGGCGCCGCCAAGGCGGCCGGGGTGCGGCGCGTCGTGCTGCTCTCCTCGCAGGCCGCGGGCACCCGCCCGGACGCGGCCTCCCACGAGCCGCTGCGGGTCTTCGAGGCCGCGGTGCGCGAGTCCGGCGTCGACTGGACGGTCCTGCGGGGCGCCGGGTTCGCCTCCAACGCCTTCGCCTGGGCGGAGTCGGTGCGCACGGCGCGTACGGTGGCCGCGCCCTTCGCCGACGTCGCGCTTCCGGTGGTCGACCCCGCCGACATCGCGGCCGCCGCGGCGGTCGTCCTGCGCGACGCCGGACACACCGGACGCACCTACGCGTTGACGGGTCCGGTGCCCGTCTCGCCGCGGGAGCAGGCCGCCGCGATCGGCGAGGTGCTCGGCGAGCCGCTGCGCTTCGTCGAACTGGGCCGGGAGGAGGCCCGGTCCGGCATGCTGCGCTTCATGCCCGAGGCCGTCGCGGACGGCACCCTGGACATCCTGGGGCAGCCGCTCCCCGCGGAGCGGCGTGTCAGCCCCGATGCCGAGGCACTGCTGGGCCGCCCCGCTCGGCCGTTCGCCGCCTGGGTGGCGCGCAATGCCGCCGCCTTCCGCTGAGGGACGGCGTGCGGCGGGCCGCCGACCAGCGGGTGTTAGCGTCGCGACCATGGACGACAGCGTGTACGTGGGCAACGCCGGCCGGGACGCGGCACTGGACCGGGGATGGCTCCTGGGCCACTTCAAGGACGCCGGCGATCCCCGGCACAGCACGGACGTGGAGATCAAGTGGGGGGTGCACCCCCAGGGGGACGAGCGGGCGGCCTGGGTGCGCGGAGAGGCGCGCACGGCACTGCTGGTGCTGATCAGCGGCCGCTTCCGGGTCGAGTTGCCAGGGCGCAGCGTGGTGCTCGCGGAACAGGGCGACTACGTCGTGTGGGGGCGCGGGGTGGACCACTCCTGGTACGCGGAGGAGGAGTCCGTCGTGCTGACGGTGCGCTGGCCGTCCGTACCCGGGTACGGGGTACGGACGGCCTGACGCACGCGCCCGGTGTCAGGACCGGGCGGTGAGCTGGAACGACTGGGCGGCGGTGCCGTTGCAGGTGTACTGCTGGATGCGCGCGGCGTCCGCGGTGGACGCCGAGGGCACGTCGAGGCACTTGCCGCTGTTGCGGTTGACGAAGTGGAAGGTGCCGCCGGTCTCGGCGACCGGCAGCCACTGCTGGTTGGCGCCGCCCGAGTACGACCAGAGCTGGATCTTGGCGGCGTCGGCGGTGGAGACGTCGGTGACGTCCCACGACTTGGTCGCGTCGTTGCGGTTGTCGACCCGGTAGTAGCCGCCGGAGGTGGGCTGGAACCGCCAGTCCTGTGCGGTGGTGCCGTTGCAGGCGTACTGCTGCACGGCCGTGCCGTTGGCGGTGGCCGCGGCGGCCGCGTCGACGCACTTCCCGCTGTGCTTGGCGGCGACCGTCGCCCAGCCGCTGGGCACCGAGCCGGTCGGCGGGTTGGGGTCGCCGGTCGAACCGGTGCCGAGCCACTTGAGGCCGTCGAGCAGGAAGGTGTTCTGGGTGGCGCTCGCGAAGGTCGACGACAGTCCGGTGTTGGTGTCGTAGTTCATCGCGTTGTGGCCGAAGTTGGCGTACAGCATCCGGTACTTGGTGTTGGTCCACAGGATCGGGTAGTAGCCGCTGTACCAGGACTGGTTGGGGTCGGTGCCCAGGGGGAAGCTCACCGGGTCGACGGACGCCAGGATGTCGATGTCCGGGTTGGTGCGCAGGTCGTTGCTCCAGCTGTACCACTCGCTCACCGCCGAGGTGAACGTCGCGGGCAGGTGGCTGGTGGAGGGGTGCGTGCGGTCCTCGACGCGCAGCACGGCGGTGGTGGGGCCCCAGGTGTTGGAGTTGAAGTTGCCGCTGCCCAGGAACTGGTTGTAGTACCACGGCCAGCTCTGCGCGCTGGTGGTGAACGCCGAGACGTGGAAGCCCAGCCAGGCACCGCCGCCGCGCATGTAGGCCTCGAAGCCCGCGCGCTGGGCGGCGGTCTGCGGGGCGTCGTCGAGGAAGAGGACGACCTGGTACTGCTTCAGCGCGTTGCTGTCGGCCAGCAGGTTCCAGTTGTTCGTCGAGGTGTACGTGAAGCCGTTGGCGGCGGCCTGCTGCGGGAACCAGCGGTTGGCCTCGCCGACGAAGTTGATGTGGGCCGCGTCGTAGGTGCCGTTGTAGAAGGCGATCACCTTGAAGGGCGTGGCCGCCGCGGCGCCGGGGCCGGCGACGGCCGGGGCGGCGGTGATGCCCAGGAGGACGGCGAACAGGAGGAGGAGGCGGCCGGCGGCGCGCCGGGCGGCGGTGGTGAGAGCGGTCATGGGGGGAGTGGTCCTTCCCGTGTCGGCGGGGGTGGATGGGGCGCCGGTGAGGGTGAAGGGCGTTGAACGGGCGGTGAACCGTGGTGCGTTGGGGGGAATCCGTGGGGGAGACCTTTGTCAACGATGTGATTTAAGGAGTGAAGGAAGGGTGCCGTCAAGGCTTTGGTACAGACCAGTCGAGGCGGTTCTGGCCGCGGGTCCGGAGCGGCGCGGGAGGCCGGTGCGAGGGGCCCGTGTTCACCTGTTGATCGGCGTGTCTCCGCGGCAGTCGTCGGGAGCCCACCCGGATGCCCGGTGTTCGGGCTGCTCAAACACCGTGTGCGTGGGATGAGTCGAGGGTTTACCACGGACCGGGGGGAGTTCGGAATCCGTAGCGCCACCTCTTGACGTGTCCCCTCCATGAGCCTAACTTCACGCCGTGAAGAAAGGTTGTCCAGACCTTTGAGCCGCCGTCGGCACCGGACGCCCACCGTCCGGTGAACCTCGTACCACCTCTTCACACTCCTGCATGCCGACGCTCGCTTCGGCATGCCCGCCCCCCACGGCGCCGCGCCCCGCGCGGCACAGGAGCATCCATGAGATCCCTTGGAGCACCGTCTCCGGACGCCCCCGGCCGCGGCCGGATCCGGCGTCGCGTCATACCGCTCGCGCTGGGCGCGCTGTTCACCTCGGGCCTGTCCGCCGTCGCGCTCGCCCCCCAGGCGCAGGCCGCAGTGCCCACCGGCTGGGTCACGGTCGCGGCCAAGCACAGCGGGAAGTGCGTCGACGCGGCCGCCGCGGCCACCGCGAACGGGACGGCCGTGCAGCAGTACGCCTGCAACGGCACCACCGCGCAGCAGTGGCAGTTCCAGGCGACGAGCGACGGATACGTGCGGGTCAACAACCGCAACGACGCGACCAAGTCGTGGGACGTCACCGACGTCTCCACCGCCGACGGCGCACCGGTGCAGTTGTGGTCGTACTCGAGCGGCGCCAACCAGCAGTGGCTGCCGGTGGAGGAGGCCGGCGGCACCTACCACTTCGTCAACCGCAACAGCGGCAAGTGCCTCGACGTGCCCTCCGCCTCGACCGCAGACGGCGCCCGCGTCCAGCAGTACACCTGCAACGGCACCGCCGCCCAGTCCTTCAGCCTCGGCTCGACGGACGCGCCGCAGAACCCGCCCGGTACCCCCGACCTGGGCCCCAACGTCTCCGTCTTCGACCCGTCGATGTCGTCGGCATCCATCCAGGGCCGGCTCAACCAGGTCTTCGGGCAGCAGGAGTCCAACCAGTTCGGCGCCCAGCGCTACGCCCTGCTGTTCAAGCCGGGCAGCTACAACGTGGACGCCAACGTCGGCTTCTACACCCAGGTCGCGGGCCTCGGCCTGTCCCCGGACGACGTGACGATCAACGGCGCGGTCCACGCGGAGGCCGACTGGTTCCAGGGCAACGCCACCCAGAACTTCTGGCGCTCCGCCGAGAACCTGTCCGTCAACCCGACCGGCGGCACCGACCGCTGGGCGGTCTCCCAGGCAGCCCCCTACCGGCGCATGCACGTCCGCGGCAACCTTCAGCTGGACGACGGCGGCTGGTCAAGCGGCGGTCTCATCGCCGACTCCAAGATCGACGGCCAGGTGCGCTCCGGTTCCCAGCAGCAGTGGCTGTCGCGCAACAGCCAGTGGGGCAGCTGGAGCGGCTCCAACTGGAACATGGTCTTCGTCGGTGACGTCAACGCCCCCGCGAACACCTTCCCGAGCCCGCCGTACACCACGGTCGCGCAGTCCCCGGTGACCCGTGAGAAGCCGTTCCTGTACGTGGACTCGGCCGGCGCCTACAAGGTCTTCGTCCCGGCACTGCGCACCAACAGCCAGGGCACGACCTGGGCGGGGGGCACCCCGGCCGGCAGTTCGCTGTCGATCGACGAGTTCTTCGTCGTGAAGCCCGGTGCCACCGCGACCGACATCAACGGCGCGCTGGCCCAGGGCAAGAACCTGCTGTTCACGCCCGGTGTCTACCACCTCAACCAGACGCTCAACATCAACCGCGCCGACACCGTGGTGCTGGGCCTGGGCCTGGCGACCATCGTCCCGGACAACGGCATCACGGCGGTCAACGTGGCCGACGTGGACGGCGTGAAGATCGCGGGGCTGCTGATCGACGCCGGCACCACCAGCTCGCAGACGCTGATGCAGGTCGGCCCGGCCGGCTCGGCCGCGCGGCACACCGCCGACCCAACCTCGCTGCACGACGTGTTCTTCCGCATCGGCGGCGCGGGCGTCGGCAAGGCCGCGCAGAGCCTGGTGGTCAACAGCTCGGACGTCATCGGCGACCACATGTGGCTGTGGCGCGCCGACCACGGCAGCGGGGTGGGCTGGACCAGCAACACCGCCGCCAACGGCCTGATCGTCAACGGCACGAACGTGACGATGTACGGACTGTTCGTCGAGCACTACCAGCAGCACCAGGTGATCTGGAACGGCAACGGCGGCCGCACGTACTTCTTCCAGAACGAGATGCCCTACGACCCGCCCAACCAGGCCTCCTGGATGAACGGTTCGGTTCGCGGCTACGACGCGTACAAGGTCGGCCCGTCGGTCACCAGTCATGAGGCCTGGGGCCTGGGCAGCTACTGCTACTTCAACGTCAACCCGTCGGTGGTCGCCGACCGTGCCTTCGAGGCGCCGGCCGTGAGCGGGGTCCGCTTCCACGACATGGTGACCGTCTCGCTCGGCGGCACCGGCACCATCAGCCACGTGATCAACAACACCGGAGGACCGTCCAACTCCTCCACCAACGTGGCCAACCTGGTCTCGGGTCCCTAGGCCCTGTCGTCACATTCGCGCCTGCCCCGCGCCGTCTGGCACGGCACTCCCCCAGCCTTCGGCCGGGGGTGCCCCCACGCTGCGTCGTCGAATCGTCCGAGCAGCCCGCTGCGAGGACGACTCTCCGCCTCGCGATGCACCGCACCGGACGGCGCGGGGCCCGCCCTCCGGGCGGCCGGCGCCAATGTGACGACAGGTCCTAGCCAGGAGGGACCCGGCCGAGGCGGGGCCGCCGTTCGCACGGCGGCGGCGGCCCCGCTCCCCGGTGTGCCCGCGTCGACCCGGACGGTGCCCTGACGGTCCGTGGATTCCCTCGGCCGCAGGGGGTTGACGCGGAGCTGGTCTAGTCCATACCGTCATCGGCCATCAGCTGTTCATGTAGTGGGGTGTTGTTCATCTACATGAACAGCCGTCAAGGCCCCCACGCCGTCTCCACGGCGCACCACCCCCCACAGCGCGCACCTCACCGCGCCCACGACAGGAGTCGTCCTGTGCTGAAATCCGCCGTCAGAGCCCTTGCCGCCGTCCCCGCCGTCCTCGCGATGGCCGCCACCGCCGTCGTCGCCACCGGTGGCTCCGCGAGCGCCGCCGCCAACCCCGGCCCCGGCTTCCCCGCCCAGTACGCCGCGCCGTACGTCGAGACCTGGAACTCGCCCTCGGCCATGGCCAACGCCCGCAACGCCACGGGCCTGAAGTACTTCACGCTCGCCTTCGTGATCGACGGCGGCGGCTGCAACGCCATGTTCAACGGCGACACGCCCGTCACCGACTCCGGCTGGACCTCCGCGATCAACTCCTTGCGGTCCGCGGGCGGCGACGTCATCGCCTCCTTCGGCGGCGCCTCCGGCACCGAGATCGGCGTCTCCTGTACGAGCGTCGCCTCGCTGAAGGCCCAGTACAAGAAGGTCGTCGACGCCCTCAACCTCACCCGCATCGACCTCGACATCGAGGGCGGCCAGCTCGACAACACCGCCGCCAACGACCGCCGCAACAAGGCGCTGGCCCAGCTCCAGCAGGAGTACGCCGCCGCCGGCCGCAAGCTCGACGTGCAGTACACCCTCCCGGTCAACCCGACCGGTCTGGAGTCCAACTCGATCAGCCTGCTGAACAACGCCAAGAGCAACGGGCTGAACGTCAACCTCGTCAACATCATGACGATGGACTACGGACCGGCCATGGACATGGGCAAGGCCGCCACCGACGCCGCCACCGCGCTGCGCAGCCAGCTCGGCGCGATCTGGACCACCAAGACCGACGCGCAGCTGTGGGCGATGGAGGGCAACACCCCGATGATCGGGGTCAACGACACCACCGCCGAGACCTTCACCACCGGCAACGCCACCACGCTCGCCAACTTCGCCAAGTCCAAGGGCATCCAGGAGCTCGCCTTCTGGGCGGTCGGCCGCGACAAGGCCTGCGCCTCCAACGGCCAGCTCTCCGACTCCTGCAGCGGCACCTCGCAGAGCGCCTGGCAGTTCTCCAGCATCTTCAACACCGTCACCGGCGGCGGAACCACCCCGCCGCCCACCGGCTCCACCGGCCAGATCACCGGCCTCGGCGGCAAGTGCGTCGACGTCGCCGCCGCGAGCAGCGCCAACGGCACCGCCGTCCAGATGTACGACTGCAACGGCACGACCGCCCAGCAGTGGACCGTGGGCAGCGACGGCACCATCCGCGCCCTCGGCAAGTGCATGGACCTCACCGCCGCAGGCACCGCCAACGGCACCAAGGTGCAGCTGTACGACTGCAACGGCACCGGCGCCCAGGTGTGGCAGCCCGGCTCCGGCGACACTCTGGTGAACCCCGCGTCCGGCAAGTGCCTGGACGTCACCGACAAGTCGACGGCCAACGCGGCACGGCTGCAGATCTGGACCTGCGCCGGCGGCACCAACCAGCAGTTCCACCTCCCGGCCTGACAGGGGGACAGGCCCGCCGCCGCCCGGTGCACCGCGTGTGCGCCGGGCGGCGGCGTGTGAGGATCGGAAGGTGACCGACGACAAGCCCGGACCGGCCGGCGAGCCCGGCGCGGCAGACCAGGACCCCGTGACCGCCCACTCCCTCCGCGAGCGGATGCGTGCCGCCCCCGTACTGGCCGGCCCGCTCCCCGGCTTCGACCCGGCGGCCGCCGGGCCGGCGCCCGGACCGGTCTTCGCCCGCTGGCTGGCCCGTGCCCTCGACGACGGGGTGCCCGAGCCGCACGTCATGACCCTGGCCACGTCCGGCGCCGACGGCCGCCCGTCGGCCCGGGTGCTGATGCTGCGTGGCGTGGACATCGAGCGCTGCGCCTTCGACTTCGCCTCCGAGGCGGCCAGTCGCAAGGGGCGCGACCTGGCCGAGCGTCCGTACGCCTGCCTCACCTGGTACTGGCCGCGGCACGGCCGGCAGATCAGGATGGCCGGGGCGGTGGAGACCCTGGACCGCGCGACCGCCCGCCGTGACTTCCTCGGCCGTCGCGAGGCCTCCCGGGCGGCGGGCTTCACCGGCGTCATGAGCGCGCCGCTCGACGGCCCGGCCGCCTACCAGCAGGCCCGGCGGCGCGCGGCGGAGCACATCGCCGCCGAGCCCGAGGACGTACCGGAGGGCCACACCGTCTACCGACTCGTCGCCGACGAGGCCGAATTCTGGCAGGCGGGCCCCGCAGGCGGCCACATCAGGCTCCGCTACCTGCGCGACCCGGCGGCACCGCAGGGGTGGACGCACGGTCTGCTCTGGCCCTGAGGCGCGCAGCCCTGAGAAGCCACGTGTCCGGCGTCATCCCTCAGGAGGACCGGCCCCGCGCGCGTGCCCACCCGGAGGAGTAGCGACGAATGGCTCCGCGCGCCGATGCCGCGCGACGACGGAACTGATGGGGTGGGACCGTGCACAGGGACGACTTGCGGCTCACCGTGGAGCTGCGCTCGGTGACCGCCGGGGCGCGGCGCCGCGCGGTGCGGGACGGCGACGACCGCGTCGACACCGCGCACCTGCTCCACTCGCTGCTGGAGAACGACCCGCGGGCCCGCGAGGCCGTGGACGGCGGCGCGGGCGGCGGCCAGGTGGCCCGCGTCCTGGGCTACCTGGTGCAGCGCAGCATCGGCTACGGCATGCGGTGGCGCGGCGCCGTCGAGGACTCCGGGGCCCTGACCGTGCTCACCTCCCTCGGCGCCCCCGGCTGGAGCCCGGCCGCCGCGACCGCGATCGGCGCCGCGGTCGCCCGCGCGCAGGAGCGGGGTGCGACGCAGGCCGACGGCGCCGATCTGCTGGCCGCGCTCCTGGCCGACCCGGGGTGCCGGGCCGTGGAGGTGCTGCGGGCCGCCGGCGTGGCACCGGGACGGCCGCCGGTGGGACCGCCGGCCCAGCGCGGGGCGGATGACAGCCGCTACTGGGATGACGGTCCTGTCGTGAGCTGACATCATGGCCCGATGCATGTGTCTCAGGGGAGGAACACCGGGCTCGGACTGGCGCTGGTCTCGGCGTTCGCGTTCGGTGGTTCGGGGGTCGCGGCCAAGCCGCTGATCGAGGCCGGGCTGGACCCGCTGCACGTGGTCTGGCTGCGGGTCGCCGGCGCCGCGCTCATCATGCTGCCCGTCGTCCTGCGGCACCGCGCCCTGCTGCTGCGCCGCCCCGCGGTGCTGGCCGGCTTCGGGCTGCTCGGCGTCGCCGGTGTGCAGGCGTTCTACTTCGCGGCCATATCCCGCATCCCCGTAGGCGTCGCGATCCTCGTGGAGTTCCTCGGCCCCGCGCTGCTGCTCGGCTGGGTGCGCTTCGTCCAGCGCAAGGCGGTCAGCAGGGCCGCGGCCGTCGGCGTGGTGCTCGCCGTCGGCGGGATGGCGGCCGTGGTCGAGGTGTGGTCGGGGCTCGCCTTCGACCCGCTGGGCCTCGCGCTGGCCTTCGGAGCCGCCTGCTGCCAGGTCAGCTACTTCGTCCTGGCCGACCACGGCAGCGACGGCGAGGACGCGCCCGATCCCGTCGCCGTCATCGCGTACGGACTGCTCATCGGCGCCCTCGTACTGACCGTCACCTCCCGCCCCTGGGAGATGGACTGGACCGTGCTCACCCACCGCGCCGACATGGGCGAGGTGTCGGTGCCCGCACTGCTGCTCGTCGGCTGGATCGTGCTGGTGGCCACCGTCGTCGCCTACCTCACCGGAGTGCTCGCGGTACGGCGGCTGTCGCCGCAGGTCGCCGGAGTCGTCGCCTGCCTGGAAGCGGTCGTCGGCACGATCCTCGCCTGGATCCTGCTCGACGAGCACCTGGGCCTGCCGCAGATCCTCGGCGGCGTCCTCGTCCTCGCGGGCGCCTTTGTCGCGCAGACCGCGAAGAAGCGGGCGGCGACCACCGTGGTGGCCGGCGCGCTGCCGGTCGACGCGGAGGCCGCCGATGCGGGGGCCGCCCAGGACAAGGCGCGGCTCCTATAAAGTCGGCGTCATGCGACACACCGTTCTCCCCCCGCCGCCCGCCGCCTGAGGCGGACGGCGCACCCACGGAAGACCCGGCCCGGGCACGTCCCCGGGCAGGTGGCCGCTGCCCGCACACGGGAGCACGCGACCACCACATTCCTTCCGCGGGAGCACCCTCGTGTCCATGTCACCTGCCCTGCCGGTCCGGCGGGGCCTGCTCTACGTCACCCTCGCCGCCACCGCATGGGGCACCGCGGGCGCCGTCGCCTCGGTGCTGTACGACAGCACCGGACTCGGCCCCTTCGCCCTCACCTTCTGGCGCTCGGCCGGCGGCTGCGTGCTGCTGCTCGCGGCCCGGGCGGCCCTGGGCACGACTCCGCCGCCCCGCCCCGGCACGCGCACCCTGCTCATCGGTCTCGGGCTGACCGCCTTTCAGACCGCGTACTTCATGGCCGTCGCCGCCACCGGCCTCGCCGTCGCCACGGTCGTCACCCTCGGATCCGGGCCCGTGCTCATCGCCCTCGGCGGGTGGCTGTGGACCGGCGAACGCCTCGGCCGCGGCGGCGCGTGGGGCGTCGGCGCGGCCCTGGCCGGGCTGGCCGTCATCGTTCTGGGCGGAGGCGGCGACGCGACGGTGCGCCCGGCGGGCGTCGCCCTCGCGCTGGCCTCCGGGGCTGGCTACGCCGCCGTCACCCTGCTGACCCGGCAGGCCGCCCGCCGCGGTGAGGCCGAGGACCCGGCGACGGTGTCGCTGTGGTCCTTCGCGGTGTGCGCCGCGGCGGTGCTGCCGTTCGCCGTGGCCGAGGGACCGCTGCCGCGCCAGGACGCGCTGAACGTCGCGCTGCCGCTGCTGCTGTACGTCGCCGCGGTGCCCACCGCGCTCGCGTACGGGCTGTACTTCGCGGGCGCGGCGGTCCTGCGGCCGGCCACGGTCTCGGTGATCGCCCTCATCGAGCCCGTCTCGGCCGCCGTGGTCGCGATCGCGGCCCTCGGCGAGCGGCCGGCGCCCGCGACCGTGCTGGGCACCTCGATCCTGCTCGCCGCGGTCGCCGGTATCGGGACGGCCGAGACCCGCGGACCGTCGGGCACCGGTCAGCGGTCGGCGTCGGCCGTGATCAGTGCGGCCAGCTCGGCGGGCGCCGAGAGGAAGGGGGAGTGACTCCACGCCCGGCGGTACGACCGCTCGGCGCGCAGGGCCATCGTCTCCTGGAAGGCCGGAGTCAGGGCCTTGTCGTCCTCGCAGACGATGTAGCTGCAGGGCACCGTCTTCCACCCGGCGGCCGTGAGCGGCTCGCTGAAGGACTTCAGGCTCTGCGGCACCAGGCGGGCCACGGCGCGGTCGGCGTCCTCCGGGGCGACGCCACCGTAGAGGATGTCCCCCGGCTCGCCGGGCAGGGGCACGCTGCCGCTGTCGCCGGAGGGGATCTGCCCGTCGCTCAGCCCGGCGAGCGAGACGCCCTCGTCGAGCAGGAAGGCGGCCAGGTACACCAGGCGGGAGACATGGGGCGCCTGCGCGACGGCCTCGGTGACGGGCAGGCCGCCGTAGGAGTGCGCCAGCACCGTCACCGGGCCGTCGAGCGCCGCGAGGCGTTCCCGGACGGCGCGCGCGTCGTCGTACATCCCGGCGTTGTCCGCGGGGTCGGCGGAGGCGCTCGGCAGGTCCACGGTGGCCACGCGCCATCCGAGCGCGGTGAGCTCGGGAACGAGCGCCTCCCAGCACCAGGCACCGTGCCAGGCGCCGTGGACCAGGAGGATCGTGGGCGTGCTGTTGTCTGTAGTGGTCATCGATCGGCTTTCGGGAAACGGGATCTCAGGGGGCCGGCGCCGGGCGCCTGACGCGGAGGAGCGGGGCTTGGCGCGCCCCGCTCCTCCGCAGACGCTACGGGCGGCACCGGCCGGTGGACCATGCGCGCCTGTCCGCGCTTCTTGCGCGGACGTCCCGGACGCGGGTCCGCGGCGGGACACGCGGGCCCGGTCTCCGGGTGCGGCCCCGCAGCGCGGCGTGCACGCTGGAGGACGGGCAGTGAGCGGCTGCCCCTGTTCGAGCGACGAACCCGAGGAGCACTGATGCCCCGCACGGTCGATGCCGTCGTCGTCGGTTCCGGTGTGAACGGCCTGGTCGCCGCTGCCGAACTGGCCAAGGACGGCTGGTCGGTGGCCCTTGTCGAACGGGGGGAGCGGCTGGGCGGGTTCCTCGCCACCGAGGAGCGGACCCTGCCCGGCTTCCTGCACGACACCTATGCGTCGTGGCAGCCGCTCTTCGTGTCGGGGGCGGCCTACGCCGCCCTCGGCGAGGACCTGCACCGGCACGGCCTGGAGTACCGCAACACCGACGGCCTCGTCACGGGCACCGTCGCCGACGACGGCCGCGTCGTCCTGGCCCACCGGGACGCCGGCGCCACGGCGGAGGTGTTCGCGCACGCCGAGGACAAGGCCGCCTACCTCGCCATGCTGCGGCGGTTCCTCGACAACGCCGAGGCCATCGGCGGCATGCTGGGTGGTGATCCCCGCTCGCCGGCGATGCTGAAGAACATCGTGAAGCTGCTGCGCCGGGAGCGGTTCACCGGCACCGAGGCCTGGCTGCGCGCCACGCTCACCAGCGGCCGCTCGTACTGCCGCAGCACGTTCCGCGGCGACGAGGCGGACCTCCTGTGGGTGCCGTGGCTGCTGCACGCCGGCCTGTCCCCGGACCATGCCGGCGGCGGCCTGCTCGTGCCCGTGCTGGCCGCGTCGCTGCACGGCTTCGGTGTGCCCGTCGTAGCGGGCGGTGCCGGCAATCTCGTCCGGGCCTTCGAGGCGCTGCTCGGCGACCTGGGCGTGGACGTCCGCACCCGGCAACCGGTGGAACGGCTGCTCGTCACCGGCGGCCGGGTCACCGGTGTGATCAGCGGCGGGGAGACCATCCACGCCCGCCGCGCCGTCCTCGCTTCGGTGACCCCGACGGCGCTGTACGGGGAACTGCTCCCGCAGGACGTCCCGCTGCCGCCCGCGGTCCGCGGCCAGGCGCGGCGTTTCCGGTACGGGCGCGCCGCGATGCAGGTCCACGTCGCGCTCTCCGCCCCGCCCGGCTGGCACGACGACCGCCTGGCGGGGGTGCCGCTGCTGCACCTGAGCGACGGGTCGGCGAGCACCGGGATCGCGTGCGCGGAGGCCGAGGCCGGCCTGCTGCCGCGCAGGCCCACGGTGGTCGTCGGCCAGCAGTACGTCCTGGACCCGTCACGGGTGCCGCGGGGAGCCGCGGCCCTGTGGATCCAGCTCCAGGAAGTGCCCTGGGCCCCGGCCGGCGACGCGGCCGGTGAACTGGACGTCACCGGCGGCTGGACGAAGGCGCTGACCGAGGGGTACGTGGACCGGGTGCTGGCCCGCGTGGCCCGGCACGCGCCCGATCTGCCCGGCAAAGTGCTCGCCTGGGACGCCGTCACCCCCGCCGACCTGGCCGCGTACAACCCCAACGCGGTGGCCGGCGACCCCTACGGGGGCTCGGCCGAGCTCGACCAGAGTCTGCTGTGGCGCCCGCTGCCCAGCGCGCCCCGGCACGCCACGCCGGTACCGGGGCTGTGGCACATCGGCTCCTCCACCCACCCCGGCCCCGGACTCGGCGGCGGCTCGGGGCACCTCGCGGCCCAGCAGCTCATCCGCGGCGGCGCGCGCCGCCGCGGCCGTGGGGGGGGCCCCCCCCCCCCGCGGGGGGGCCCCCCCCCCCCGGCCGCCCCCCCGGGGGCCGCCGGGGGCGCCGCGGCCCCCGGGCACGGACCGGGCGGGGGGGGGGGGGCGCCCCCCCCCCCCCCCCCCCCCCCCCCCCCCGCCCCCCCCCCCCCCGGGCGCGGGGGGGCCCCCCGGCGGCGGGGGGGGCCCCCCCACGGCCATCGTCCGGCCCTCGGGTCAGACGCGGTCGGCGACGATCATCAGGTACTGGAAGCTGCCGTTCTTGTAGGCCGTCACGAACGCCTCCTCGATCCCCGTGACCAAGTGGTCGGCCTCACTGCGCAGTTCCCAGTACGGGAGGGCGGCGGGGGTCAGGTCCTCGACGTGGACCGGGACCAGGCGGTGGCGTGCCATGGCCCGGAAGTACTCCGAGCGGGGGTGGATGTCGCAGATGTAGTGGGCGTTGATGAGGGACACCTCGCGGGACGCGCGCCCGTAGGTGTCGTTGTAGCAGCCGGTGATCACCACGTAGCGCCCTCCGCGGCGCAGCAGCCGGGCGTGCTCCGCGAACAGCAGGTCCAGTTCGACGTACATGGTGGACTCGTTGTTCCACGAGGCCGCGTAGCCGCCGGTGGTGAGGCCGGTGTCGAGCATGTTGCGGTGGTGGTACCGGACCTTGGCGTCGATGCCGCGCCGCCGGGCCTGGTCGTTGGCGAAGTCCGCCTGCTTGGCCGAGATGGTCACGCCGTCGGTGTGGCACCCGTACCGCTGGTGCGTGACGACGCTGCCGCCGCCCCGCCCGCACCCGGCGTCGAAGGCCCGGTCGTCCGGTGAGAGCGGTCCGAGGTGGGAGGCGAGGAGTTCCGCCTGGGCCTGTTCCAGCCGGTGCAGCTCGCGGGTGATGAGCGCGCGGCGCAGGTCCGGGTCCGTCTCGTCCAGTACCGACCTGTCCGCGTCGCCCACGCCGTAGTGGTGGTGGTACAGATCGTCGAGCTTGCCGAGCTCGAGATTGACCGGGTTCTCCTCGGCGTTCCAGTAGTCCGCTACGCGGTTCTGGTAGGTGGACTGCGTCGGAACCGGAACGGACGTGGGGCCGGCGTGCACAGTGGTCAACGGTGACTCCTTGCTCTGGGACATCCGATGGTCGGTCGGCTGCCGGTCGTCTGGCGGTCAGAGGCCGTGCAGCGGACCGGACTTACCAGTACTGCGGCAGGTGGTAGCGGTGGGTGTTGGTGGCGTGCCACTCGTGGTTGCCGGACACCCAGTCGGCCAGACCCCGGGCGTAGCGCTCGATCAGCGGCGAGGCGGCGGACACCACCGCGGACTCCGTCTCGAACGCCTCCATGATCTGGTTGTGGATCTCGACGCTCCTGAGGTACGCGGCCTTCAGGCCGCACTTCTCGTTGGCGGCGACCACTTGGGGCAGGTTGAGATGGTCGGGATCGCTGGCCAGCTCCTTGGTGAAGGAGTACAGGTCGTTGACGATCGTCGTGGCGTTGCAGGCCAGTGCCGTGATCCGCTGGATCTCGGGACGGGCGTAGAGCGCCTCGGGCAGTTCGTAGCCGTCGACGGCGTCGACGATCGACAGACAGGGGCGGAAGTTGTTGAACTGCCGCATCACCAGGTACTCCCAGACCTGCGGCATGTGCCGCGTCTGCGCCCAGGAGGCTTCGGCGAGGTAGCCCAGGTGCAGCCGGGCGACGTCGTGCACGAACCTGGTGGTCTGACTGGGGCTGGCCAGGGCGGCGTAGTCCTGGAGCGCGTGGTGGTAGGCGCGCAGCGGGTCCTCGGCCTCGACCGCCCTCCGCCACTGCGCCTCGTGCTCCGGCGTGCTGTGGAGGGGGTCGAGGGCGGACTGCGCCACGACCAGCCTGCCGCCCAGGTGGCGCCGGGAGGCGCCCCTGCCCTCGTCCTCCTCGCAGTAGCAGCTGTCGACGATGTTCTCGGCGAGCAGCAGCTTGCCGGCGACCGTGAGGCGTTCCAGGTCGGCCGCCGCGGGGTGCTGCAGGGTCACCGCACGGCCGCACTGGAACTGTGCGAAGTCCCCGGTCCATTCCGGAGGGAAGAGGTCCAGCGCGCGGGCCCAGGTCTCCACCCTCCGGTCGATCTCCGCGGCCTTCTCCGGGTCGGCGGGAACGGCCGGACGGTGTCTCAGCCCGGGAACGGCACCGTGGCGCCGGGCGCGCGTGGCCGGGGCGGGGTGGGGCGGGCCCGGCATGGTGAAACCGGCGGTGGTGTTCGCGGACGTGCTCATGGATGTGTGCTCCACCGGGGTCGGGTCGGTCGGGTCAGTCCGCGGTCCGGCCGAGCTGGACGTTCTCCAGGATCCCGGCGGCGTCGGGGACGAGGATGGCCATCGAGTAGTAGGCGGTGAGCAGGTACTTGGAGACCGCGGCCTCGTCGATGCCCATGAACCGCACGTTCAGGCCCGGCTGGTACTCCTCGGGGATGCCGGTCTGGTACAGCCCGACCACCCCCTGGTCGGCCTCCCCGGTGCGCAGCGCGATGATGCTGCTGGTCTGGTCGTCGGCGACGGGGATCTTGCCGCAGGGAAAGATCGGGACGCCGCGCCAGGCCGGGACGTCGTGGCCGTTCACACTCGCGGTGCCCGGCGTGAGGCCGCGTCTGTTGCACTGCCGGAAGAACGCGGTGATCGCCTTCGGATGGGCGAGGAACAGCCGCGTCTTGCGGCGCATCGACAGCAGTTCGTCCATGTCGTCGGGGGTCGGCGGCCCGGTGAAGGTGCTGATGCGCTGGCCGTGGTCGACGTTGCCGAGCAGTCCGAACTCCCGGTTGTTGACCAGCTCCCATTCCTGGCGCTCGCGGATCTCCTCCACCGTGAGCCGGATCTGCTGCCGGGTCTGGTCCATGGGGTCGTTGTAGAGGTCGGCGACCCGGGTGTGCACCCGCAGCACGCTCTGGGTGAGCGACAGTTCGTACTCGCGCGGCCTCAGTTCGTAGTCGACGAAGCCGCCGGGCAGCGCCGGCTCACCGGTGTGGCCGGCCCGCACCGGCACGTCCGCCTCGCCCCTGCGGTTCACCGGCAGCCGTTGGCGCTCCGCGAACGCCGTCAGATGGGCGGCGAGCGACGGTACGCGATCGGCGAACTCCCGGACCGCGGGCGCGGGCAGGACCAGCACCACCCCCGAGGTCTCGGCCCGCACCGAGTTCGGCCACAGCGGATCGGGCCGGGTGATCGCCTCGTCACCCAGCGGGGAGCCGTCCGTGACGACGCCGAGCGCCTCCTCCTGCCCGTACCGGCCGGCCGCGAAGCGGGTGAAGCGGCCGCGGACGACCAGGTACACCTCGGAGACGGGCTGGCCCGCCTCGACCAGGACCTGACCCGCCCCGACCTCCCGGGGCCGGAAGCGGCCCGCGAGCTCCCGGAGGACCTCGGTGTCCGCGTAGCCGCGCAGCGCGGGCACTTCGGTCAGCGTCCGGGGAATCACCCTGATGTCGTCCGCGCCGTTGTGCTCGAAGGCGACACGACCGCGCCCCGTGCGCAGTTGCAGTCGCCGGTTGACCCGGTACGCGCCGCCCTTGACGTCCACCCACGGGAGCATCCGCAGCAGCCACCGCGAGGAGATGGCCTGCATCTGGGGCTCGGACTTGGTGGTGTCCGCCAGTTGACGTGCGGCCCGGGTGCCGAGGCTGGTGGGCACGCGGTCCGCGGGCGGGTCGAGAACGGATCCGTCGGTGCCGGGACCGGCGGCGCTGTCGGGTGCGGGCACGAGGCCTCCAGAAGGTCAGCGGAGCGCGAGGGGCAGGCGGAACACCGGTGTCACCACTGACGCCGGGCGGCACCTGCGGCCACACCAGCCAACAGCACCCCATGGCCTACGAGAAGTGCGTGAAGGGGTCGCTTTCATGCGTAAAGGGTGCAAACCCCTTGATCGAGGATCATGGAGGAAGCGCGCACGCGAACGCGCGGGTCGAGTGATCCGATCCGCCGGTTTGACCTGGGAGAAGCCGCGCCGGGCGCCCCGCGGTCCCCGCGCCCCGCGGTGCCTAGGCCCCGGTCGGACCGGTCAGCGCGGCCGGGGCGCGCGCCGGCAGTCGCCGTACGGCCGGGACGCACAACAGCGCGAGGGAGGCGGGCACCGCGACGACGGTCATCGCGAACAAGGTGGGCCGGACGCCGAGGGACGCCGACACCGGCCCCGCCAGGGCCAGGCCGAGCGGCATGAGTCCCGACGACAGCAGGAAGTCGTACGAACTCACGCGGGACAGCATCGCCTCGGGCACGTGCGTCTGCAGCGCGGTCTCCCACAGGGTGAAGAAGACGGAGACGGCCACGCCGGTCACCGCCTCGAGCACCGCGATCACGGTGAGCGATCCGCCGGATCCGATGACGACGGCCTGGCAGGACGCCACGGCGAGTGCCGCCGCGCCTACGGCCATGGGGCGCGCGACCCTGAGCCGGTAGGCGCACACGTCCCCGACCACGGCACCGGCACCGAAGGCCGCGACCACGACCGACCAGCTCGCCACGCCGCCCCACTCGCGTGCGGCCAGGACAGGCCCCAGCACGAACACCGAGGGCAGCACGACGACGTGGTAGACCCCGATGGCCGCCATCCCGGACCACACCCACGCGTTGCCGCGCACGTGCGACCAGCCGGCCCGCAGTTCCCCGAGGAAGGTCCCGCCGGCCGTGGTACGCGCCGCCGCGGGGGCCCCCGCGCGAGGTCGCAGCCTGGCCAGGAAGGCGGCGCTGACCGCGAAGGTCAGGGCGTCCACGGCCAGGGCGCCACCTGGCCCGGCCAGGGCGATCAGGCCACCGGCCAGGGCCGGCCCGAGCACGAGCCCCGACGACTGGACGAAGCCGCGCAGGGCGTTCGCCTCCCGCAACCGGTCGGCCCCGACCACCAGGGGCAGCAGCCCGGTCGAGGCCGGCATGAAGAACGCGTCCGCCGTGCCGAACACGATCATCAGCAGCACGAGATGGGACACCTCGGCGATCCCGGCGAGCAGGAGCGCGGCGATGAGCCCCTGTACGGCGCACCGCACGACGTCGGAGACCAGCATGATGCGGTGCCGCCGGAAGCGGTCCGCCCACACCCCTCCCACCAGCGTGAACAGCAGCATGGGCAGCAGACCCGCGGCGGTCACCAGCCCGATGTCGGAGGCGGAACCGCCCACTGAGAGCACCGCGAAGGGCACGGCCACGAACGACACACGGTCGCCCAGCACCGACAGGGACTGCCCCACGAACAGGCGGGCGAACTGCCGCTCGTCACGCAGCACGGCAGGGACCAGGGATTTCACGCGGAGACCGATCAGGAACGGGAGGGACACGAGGGGGAAACCCCGATGATAAGGAGGCGGGCCGTCCGGGTCGCCTGATTTTGCCGGGCCCTCCCGCTCTCCCGCTCTCCCGTCCTCCCGCCCTGGCTCCGGCCTTACCTCCGCGGTAATCGACGCCCGGGCGGCCGGCGCCGAGGATCGAGGGGCGGCAGCGCGCCGCGCCGATGACGGAGCACCGCACCGACCCTGGGAGTCGCCATGACCGCCTACGCCGTGGGCCACCTTCGTCCGGGACAGGCCGACGAGGAGGTCCTCACCTACATCGAGCGCATTCAGGCCACCCTCGATCCGTTCGGCGGGCGCTTCATCGTGCACGGCGCCGTCGTGGAGGTACTGGAGGGCCCGTGGCCGGGGACGGTCGTGGTGATCGAGTTCCCGGGCATGACCGAGGCCCGCGCGTGGTATGACTCCCCGGCGTACCAGGACATCCTGCCGCTGCGGACCCGCCACATCCCCGGGGAGGTGATCCTGGTCGAGGGGGTGGGCCCGGGGTACGACGCGGCGCGGACCGCCGCACGGATGCGGTCGGATGCGGCGTCCCGCTAGTCCTCGGTCGCCGCCAGGCGGCGCAGCTGCTGGGCACGGGCGGCGGCGTCGCCCGGTCCGCCGCGGGCGGCCAGGCGGTTGCTCACGTCCTGTCGCACGGCGCGCGGTTTGTTGCCGCCGAACTTGAACTTCGCCCGCACGTCGACGACTTCGAGCCGCAGACCGCGGATGCCCGGCAGCATCCGGCCGTAGGGCGCCGCACCGGGGGCGACGTGGGCGTGGTCGCCGAGCGGCTGGAAGTGGGCGAGCTGCAGGTGCAGGAGGTCCGCCTTCTCCTGGGGGTCGTCGACGATGTGGGCCCGGCAGATCAGCTGGACGGCGGCATAGTAGCTGGTGGGGGTGCCGTGCTCGGGCGGGGCGTCGTCGGGGGCGTGCCAGGGGGCCGGGATGTAGGTGTAGTCGTCGACGACGCTGAGGGTCGCCTCCGGGCGCGCCTCCAGGGCGGGCCACAGCGGGTTGGGGCGGGCGAGGTGGGTGACGGCCTCGCGCCGCCCCGCGTCGTACGCGAAGTGCAGCGGCTGCACGAAGGGCGGTCCGCCGGGGAGGCCGTTGACGGCGAGCTGCCCGAAGTCGTGGTCGGCGAGCCAGTCCTGCCACTCGGTGTCGTCGCGGGCGGCGTCCCAGGGGTGTATCAGCATGTCGGACCTCCGTTCACTGAGGGGCGAGGTAGTCGGGCAGGGCGATCGACGGGTCGAGGTCGTCGGCGGGGAGGGGCGTGCCGTAGCCGCGGGTGACGGGCAGGACACCGGTCCAGTGGGGGAGGGACAGGTCCTCGGGGTCGTCGGAGGGGCCGCCCGTGCGGATCTTCGCGGAGACCTCGTCCAGGTCGAGCGCGATCACGGCCGTGGCGGCCAGCTCCCTGGCGTTCGCCGGGCGGCAGTCGGCGGCCCGGCCCGGCAGGACGTGGTCCACCACGGCGTCCAGGGCGGCCGCGCGCTCCGCGGGGTCGGTGACCTGGCGGGCGGTGCCGTGCACCACCACGGAGCGGTAGTTGACCGAGTGGTGGAAGGCGGACCGGGCCAGGACGAGCCCGTCCACGTGCGTCACGGTCAGGCACACCGCGAGCCCGGGGTCCTCGCCGGCGCCGCGCAGCGGCGGCGAACCGGTGGAGCCGTGCACGTACAGCCGCTCGCCCGCGCGCGCGTACAGCGTGGGCAGGACGACCGGCGCGCCGTCCCGGACGAAACCCAGGTGGCAGAGGTAGCCGGCGTCGAGGATCGCGTGCACGACGGCGCGGTCGTACGAGGCCCTCTCACGGCTGCGGGTCGGGACGGTCCGGTGGGTGGCGACGTACGGGGCGGCACCCGGAGAGGCGGCCTCGGGCGAGGGGGCGGAGGACGGCGGCGGGGCGGGCATGGCGCAATCCTTTGCACTAGTACATAATGTTTTTTGTGCTAGGAGAGTACATGTTCACCGGACAGGGCGCAGCCGAGATCGCGGCCGACGTCGAACGGGCCGTCGGGCGGGGAGCGCTGGCCCCCGGGGCGGCCCTGCCGCCGCTGCGGGAGCTCGCCGCCCGGCTCGGGGTCAACCCCAACACCGTCGCCGCCGCCTACCGCCTGCTGCGCGATCGCGGCGTCATCGAGACCGCCGGCCGGCGCGGCAGCCGGGTCCGGCCCCGTCCGGCGACCACGGCGCGCGACGAGATCCGCCCGGCCGTGCCGGCCGGCGCGCGGGACCTGTCCACCGGCAACCCCGACCTCGCCCTGCTGCCCCCGCTCGGTGCGGCGCTCGCCGCTGCCGCCGCCCGCCACGCCGAACGGCCGACGCTGTACGGCGCCCCGCCCGTGGACGAGGAACTGGAGGCGCTGGCCCGCGCCGCCTTCGACGCCGACGGGGTGCCCGACGGCCCGGTCGCGGTGACCTCCGGGTCGCTCGACGCGATCGAGCGCGCGCTCACGGGGCACCTGCGGTCCGGCGACACGGTCGCGGTGGAGGACCCGGGCTGGGGCAGCGTCTTCGACCTCGTCCCGGCCCTCGGGATGCGCGCGGTGCCGGTCGCCGTCGACGACGACGGCCCGCGGCCGGAGGACGTGGACCGCGCGCTGCGCCAGGGCGCGCGGGCCCTGATCGTCACCGACCGCGGACAGAACCCCACCGGCGCGACGATCTCCGCCCGACGGGCGCGAGAGCTGCGGACCGTCCTGGCGGCGCACCCCGAGGTGCTGGTGGTCGACGACGACCACGTCCACGGCCTGACCGGGCTCCCGCTGCACCCGCTGGCCGGCAGCACCCGGCACTGGATGCTGGTCCGTTCCACCGCCAAGGCCTACGGGCCCGACCTGCGGCTCGCCGTGCTCACCGGGGACCCGGTCACCGTGGACCGGGTCCGTGGCCGGCTGCGGCTGGGACCCGGCTGGGTCAGCCATCTGCTCCAGCACACCGTCGCCCACCTCTGGCGCACCGGCGCGGTCGACGTCCCCGCCGTCTCGGCCGCCTACGCGGCGCGGCGCGACGCACTGGTCGGCCTGCTCGCCGACCGCGGGGTGGCCGCGCACGGCCGCAGCGGGATGAACGTCTGGGTGCCGGTGCCCGACGAGACCGGCGCGGTCACCCGCCTGCTCGACGCGGGCTGGGCGGTCGCACCCGGCGCCCGCTTCCGCCTCGCCTCCCCGCCCGGGATCCGGATCACGGTGTCACCGGTCGCGGTCGCGGAGGTGCCCGCGCTGGCCGACGCCGTGGCCGGCGCGGTGCGCCCGCACCGGCTCGGCCGCTACGGCTGACCGCGCCCCGGCCCGGCGGTCAGTCCTTCGGGCGGCGCTGGGTGAGCGCCGCCCCGGCGAGCACGACGGCCGCGCCGACCGGCTCGTTCCAGCTCAGCCGCTCGTCGAGCAGGGCGACGCCGGCCGCGGTGGCGATGACCGGGATCAGGTACGTGACCATCGTCGCGATCGTCGGGCCCTTCTCCGCGACGATCCGGTACTGCAGCAGGAACGCGATGCCCGTGCCCAGCGCACCGAGCGCGACGACCGACAGCGTCGGCCACAGCGGCCAGCCGTCCGGTGTGGAGGTGAACAGCGGTGTCAGCACGGCCAGTTGGACGGTGCCGAGCAGCAGCTGCGAGAAGGACATGGACAGCGCCGAGTTGCCGCTGCCGCTGAGGGTCCGGCGAACGTAGATCCAGCCGACCGCGTAGCTCGCCGACGCGCCGAGCGCCATCGCGGTGCCCGACGGGTCCGTCCCCGAGAAGCCCTGCCACGCGCCGAGCACGGTCAGTACGCCGACGAAGCCGATGCCGACGCCCGCGACGCGCTGCCGGGTGGGCTTGTCGTCGGACAGGGCCACCACCGACAGCAGCATGCTCCACAGCGGGGTGGTGGCGTTGCAGATGCCGGCCAGAGTGGAGGGGATGGTCAGCTCCGCATACGCGAACAGCGAGAACGGCAGTGTGTTGAGGAGCAGCGCGGCGACGGCCATGTGGCCCCAGGCGCGCGCCCCGCGCGGCAGTCGCTGCCGCCGGACCGCGAAGGCGACGGCCAGCACGACCGTGCCGAAGACCATCCGGCCCAGCGCGACCTGCAACGGAGCGTAGGCCTCCGTGCCGACCTTGATGAACAGGAAGCTGAAGCCCCAGATGAGGGCCAGGACCGCCCAGCTGACCCGCCAGTCGAGCGCGGGGCGGCGAGCCGGGGCGGCCGGGGTGGGGGAGGGGGTGCCGGCGGCGGTGAGGCCGGCGTCGGCCGGGCGGGCGGTTGCGCTCATGGCCACACCATGACGGAAGCAACCTCTTAGCACAAGGGAGATTCGCTCCGAGGAATCCCGTAGCATCGCTTACATGTTGAACCTGGAGCGGCTGCGCATCCTGCACGCGATCTCCGCCTACGGCTCGGTGAGCGCGGCGGCCGACGTCCTGCACGTCACGACCTCGGCGGTCTCGCAGCAGATGACCAAACTGGAGCGGGAGACCGGGCAGGCCCTCCTGGTCAAGAACGGCCGCGGGGTGCGGCTCACCGACGCCGGCCGGCTGCTGTCCGGGCACGCCGACCGCATCCTGTCCCTGGTGGAACGCGCCCACTCCGACCTCGAGGCGCACCGCGGGGCGCCGGTCGGCGAGCTGCGCATGGGCGCCTTCCCGACGGCCGTCCGCGGCCTCTTCCCGCAGGCGCTGATGTCGCTGCGGACCGACTTTCCGGCGCTGCGGACCATGGTCCAGGAGATGGAGCCGGAGCCCGCGCTGGGCCGCCTGGTGCGCGGCGACATCGACCTCGCGGTCGTCCTCGACTGGTACAACAAGCCGCTGTCGCTGCCCGGGGGGCTGGCGAAGGAACCGCTGCTCGACGACATCGCCGACGTCGTCGTCCCGGTCGGGCACCCGCTCGCCGGGCACACGGAGGTGGACCTCGCCGAGTTCGCGGACGACGACTGGATCGCCTGGCCCGACGGCGGCTTCTGCCACGAGTGGCTGCTGTTCACCCTGCGCGGCAAGGGCGTCGAGCCGCGCATCGCCCACCACGCCGAGGAGCACCCCACCGTGCTCGCCCTCGTCGCGGCCGGCCTCGGCGTCGCCGTCGTCCCCCGCCTCGGCCGCGGCCTCCTGCCGGCCGGCGTACGGGCCGTGCCGGTCCGGCACACCATGCGCCGCCACATCTACGCCGTCTGGCGCGCCGACGCCGACCGCCGCCCGGCGATCCGCGCCGCCGTCGAGGCCCTGCGTCACGCGGGCGCGGGGGTGGCGGCGGCCGACGCCTGAGGCCGCCGGACGCGCCGTGGCCTGCGCGGCCCCCGGTCGAAGCCCGCCCGTCTGTCGGTGGCCGGTGCGATCATTTCCCGAGCCGAGGAGGGGGTGGGTGCGATGCGGCCGGTGGACGCGGCGTGGAGCCGTGTGGAGCAGTGGCTGGAGACGAGGGCGCCCTTGGTCCGGGACGCGTTGCGCCCCGCCGCGACGCAGGCGGAGATCGACGGGGCGAGCGCGCGCTTGGGGGCGGAACTCCCCGATGACCTGGCATCTCTGCTGCGACTGCACGACGGGGCGGAGGACACCGACGCCGGGCGGTTCCTGAGCGGGATGCGACTGCTGCCGCTTCGGGAGATCGAGTCGGCGCATCGCGGTATGTGCTCCATGCTCACCGGCGACGACCTCGTGGGCATCTGGTGGCACGCGCAGTGGATCCCCTTCGCCGCCAACCACGACGGGTGGAGCAGGCTCTACCTCGATGTCCGGCCGGGGCCGGGCTCCGGTGCCGTGGGTTCCTTCTTCATGGAATCCGGAGGCGAGCGCAGGTGGCCGTCCCTGACCGTCTACCTGGAGCAGGTCGCGGCCTCGCTGGAGGACGGTGCGCCGCTGAACCATCGCACGCCCCGGGTGGCCGGGGACGGGCTCGTCGTCTGGGACTGGCAAGCGCCGCCCCCGCGACCGCAGTTGACCAGGCGGCGCCGGCCCGGCGGGTGAACGGGCGACGCGGGTGTGCCGGATGTCGTCCGGCACACCCGCACGCGGTGCGGATCAGGCCAGGGTGATCGAGTCGCCCTGGACGGTGACGTCGGCGGCGGGGAGGGGCTGGGTCGCCGGGCCGGCGGCCACGCTGCCGTCGGCGACGTTGAACTTGCTGCCGTGGCAGGGGCAGTTGATCGTGCCGTTGGCCACGTCCTTGACGGCGCAGCCCTGGTGGGTGCAGATCGCCGAGAAGGCCTTGAACTGGCCTGCCGTCGGCTGGCACACGACCACCTTCTTGTCCGCGAAGACCGTGCCGCCGCCGACGGGGATGTCGGACGTCTTCGCGAGCGCCTGAGCCGCCCCGTTCCCGTCCTCCTGCCCGCCGGTGGCGGCGCCGCTCTGCGGGGGCGCGGCAGGGCTGTACGCGCCGGCGGAGTCGTTCGAGTCGCCGCAGGCGGCCAGCGCGGCCGCCAGGCCCGCCGCACCCACTCCGGCGACCACGGCGCGGCGGGTGGGAGTTCCTGCGATGCCAGTCGTCTCGGCCATGCCTCACACTTCCTGTTGCCTCGTCCGTTCCGGGCCGGCGTCGTGGCCGCCCGGCGGCGTGAGATCACGCTCTGCACAGGCATACGGACGGGTTCCGAAGGTTGTTCAATGCACGACGAAATTATTCTTCCGCGGCTTTGCCGCCCCCGTGGCGGCACCGAGGTGGGGGAATGGCCCATGCTGCTCGATCTGGTGGCGGCGGGGGTCGGGGTGGCGCTCGTGCCCGAAGGGCTGGACTTCTCCCTGCACGCGCGCCCCGCCGGCGCCCTGCGGCTGGTCCCTCTCGCGGGTGTCGGCCTGGGACGCCGCGTCGACCTGCTGCTGCCCAAGGGGCACGCGGCGAGCCCCGCCGCCCGCCGCTTCGCCGAACTCGTCCGGCAGGACCGCGCCACCGCCGCGGAGGGGGAGTGACGTCCGGCCGGGTCCGCGCGGCCTCTTAGGATGCGCACATGGAGGAAGTGACCGGAATCCGGTACGTGACGCCCTTGCGCGAGGGCGGATCGGTGCCAGGAGTCGTCGAGGCCGACGACCTCGGCACCTACGTCGTGAAGTTCGTCGGCGCCGCGCAGGGCCGCAAGGCGCTGGTCGCCGAGGTGATCGCCGGGGAGCTGGCCCGGCGCCTCGGGCTGCGGGTGCCGGTGCTGGTGCGGTTCCAGTTCGACCCGGTGATCGGGCTCGGCGAGCCGGACCAGGAGATCCAGGACCTGCTGAAGGCGAGCGGCGGCCTCAACCTCGGCATGGACTTCCTGCCCGGCGCGCTCGGCTTCGACCCGCTGGTCTTCGACGTGGAGTCGGCGGAGGCGGGCCGCGTGGTCTGGTTCGACGCGCTCATCGGCAACGTCGACCGCTCGTGGCGCAACCCGAACATGCTGGTCTGGCACAAGGACCTCTGGCTGATCGACCACGGGGCCTCGCTGATCTTCCACCACAACTGGAAGGGCGCGGACCAGGCCGCCGACAAGCCCTACGACGCCGCCGACCACGCCCTCGCCCGGTTCGCCCCCGACATCGAGGCCGCCGCGCGCGATCTCGCCCCGCGGGTGGACGAGACGCTGCTGCGCGAGGTCACCGCGCAGATCCCCGACGAGTGGCTGGCGGACGAGCCCGGTTTCGACGGCCCCGACGACGTGCGGCGCGGGTACGAGCGGGTGCTGCTGGCCCGCGCCGGGACGGTGGCGGAGCGGATCACCCTCGCGCCGAAGGAGAAGGAGAAGCAGCCGCCACCGGAGTGGCTGCGCACCTGGGTCGAGGGGAAGGCCGCGAAGTGAGCACGCAGAACGGGCGCGACGTCTTCGAGTACGCGCTGGTGCGCGTGATGCCGCGGATCGAGCGCGGGGAACTGATCAACGCCGGTGTGCTGGTGTACTGCCGGGCCAAGTCCTTCGTCGGCGCCCGGGTCCATCTCGACGAGACCCGGCTGCGCTGCCTGGACCCGGACGTCGACGTGGCGGGCGTGCGGGCCGCGCTGCGCGGCTACGAGGGCATCTGCGCGGGCGGCGAACGCGCCGGGCAGGCGGCCGGGGACGATCCGGGCCGCCGCTTCCGCTGGTTGACGGCGCCGCGCAGCACCATCGTGCAGCCCGGCCCGATCCACACCGGGCTGACCGCCGACCCGCGGGCCGAGGTGGACCGCCTGCTCGATCTTCTGGTGCGCTGAGCCACATCGGCGCGGTGGGCGTTGACACAGGGTCACTGCGCTCCTACGGTTTCGGCAGCGGGACGTACTAAGCGGTCGCTCACCTGCGCGACCGGACCCCAGGGCTGAGGAGAACAGATGTCGACCACCGAGCAGCGCGTAGCGATCGTCACCGGGGCGGCACGCGGCATCGGCGCCGCCACCGCCGTGCGCCTGGCCGCCGAGGGCCGTGCCGTGGCCGTGCTGGACCTCGACGAGGTCGCGTGCAAGGACACTGTCGAGCAGATCACCAAGGCGGGCGGCCGGGCGATCGCCGTCGGCGCCGACGTCTCCGACGAGGCGCAGGTCGAGGCCGCGGTCGCGCGCGTCGCCGAGGAGCTGGGGGCGCCGACGATCCTGGTCAACAACGCCGGCGTGCTCCGCGACAACCTGCTCTTCAAGATGAGCGCGTCCGACTGGGACACGGTCATGAACGTGCACCTGCGCGGCGCCTTCCTGATGACCCGCGCCGTCCAGAAGCACATGGTGGACGCGAAGTTCGGCCGCGTGGTCAACCTGTCCTCGTCCTCCGCGCTGGGCAACCGCGGCCAGGCCAACTACTCGGCCGCCAAGGCCGGTCTGCAGGGCCTCACCAAGACCCTCGCGCACGAGCTCGGCAAGTTCGGCGTCACCGCCAACGCCGTCGCCCCCGGCTTCATCGCCACCGACATGACCGCGGCCACGGCCGCCCGCATCGGCATGGGCTTCGAGGAGTTCCAGGCCGCCGCCGCCAGCCAGATCCCGGTCCAGCGCGTCGGCAACCCGGACGACGTCGCCAACGCCATCGCCTTCTTCACCGGCGACGCCGCGGGCTTTGTGTCCGGCCAGGTCCTGTACGTGGCCGGCGGCCCGCTCAACTGACCCGCGACAGGAGACCCGCACCCATGAGCACCCAGCCCGACAGCGGCCGTGTCGCGATCGTCACCGGCGCCAGCCGCGGTATCGGCTACGGCATCGCCGAGGCCCTGGTCGCGCGCGGCGACCGCGTCGTCATCACCGGCCGCAACGAGGAGGCGCTGAAGGAGGCCGTCGAGCGGCTCGGCGCCGACCGCGCCCTCGGCGTCGCCGGCAAGGCCCACGACGAGGCGCACCAGGCCGAGGTCGTCGAGCGCGCGATGGAGGCCTTCGGCCGCGTCGACTACCTCGCGAACAACGCCGGCACCAACCCGGTCTTCGGCCCGCTGTCCGAGCTCGACCTCGGCGTCGCCCGCAAGGTCTTCGAGACCAACGTGATCTCGGCGCTCGGCTTCGCCCAGCAGACCTACAGGGCGTGGATGAAGGACAACGGCGGTGCGATCGTCAACATCGCCTCCGTCGCGGGCATCAGCGCCTCCCCCTTCATCGGCGCCTACGGCATGAGCAAGGCCGCCATGGTCAACCTCACGCTGCAGCTCGCCTCCGAGATGGCCCCCGGCATCCGCGCCAACGCCATCGCGCCGGCGGTCGTCAAGACCCGGTTCGCCGCCGCGCTGTACGAGGGCCGCGAGGAGGAGGCGGCGTCCGCGTACCCGCTGGGGCGGCTCGGCGTGCCCGAGGACATCGGTGGCGCCGCGGCCTTCCTGCTCTCCGACGCGGCGGCCTGGATCACCGGCCAGACCCTCGTCGTGGACGGCGGCATCTTCCTCAACGCCAGCGTCGGCCACTGAGCGCCTGCGCTCGTCCGCGCTCGTCGTGAGCGAGCCCCGGTGCCGGCCCCGAAACGGCGGCCGGCACCGGGGCCGAGGGTCGTCAGCGCCCTCTGCCCGGGCGCGACCGGTTCCGCCGCACATGGTCACGGGGCCCGCCGGTGGCGGCGGCGACCGGATGCAGCCGCCGAAGTCGTGGTGACGCCGCAGCGGCTCCAGCAGCGGAACGATGTCCGGACAGGCGTGTCCGGGCGAGCGAACGGCCTGACACCCTGCGGCGCCGCCGGACCGTGACCGTGTGCTGCGGCCATGCCGGGCAGAACCGCTTCCGGGGGCAGTCGGGATGGCTCTCCGGCGCGGCTGCCCGGGTTCACCGTCACGATGCGCCGCCGGGAACGGCTGGACGTCGGCCGGTCCCCCGCACGCGGCGACTGTCGGAGGGGGACGGTACGTTCGGTCCCAGTAACGGATCGCGTACCGGAGGTTCCCGACGTGCCCATCACGCTGCCCGAGTCCTGGCAGGCCGTCCTCGGCGAGGAGTTGGCGAAGCCCTACTTCGGCCAACTCACCGAGTTCGTCGAGGAGGAGCGCGGGAGCCACCGGATCTACCCGCCGCGGGAGCAGGTCTTCGCCGCGCTGGAGGCCACGCCCTACGACAAGGTCAAGGTGCTGGTGCTCGGCCAGGATCCGTACCACGGCGAGGGCCAGGGGCACGGACTGTGCTTCTCGGTGCGCCCGGGGGTGAGGACCCCGCCCTCCCTGCGGAACATCTTCAAGGAGCTGAAGGACGAGTACGGCCACCCCGTCCCGGACAACGGCTACCTGATGCCGTGGGCCGAGCAGGGCGTCCTGCTGCTCAACGCGGTGCTGACCGTGCGCGAGGGCGAGGCCAACTCGCACAAGGGCAAAGGCTGGGAGAAGTTCACCGATGCCGTCATCAAGGCGGTGGCGTCCCGCCCCGACCCGGCGGTCTTCGTGCTGTGGGGCAACTACGCCAAGAAGAAGCTGCCCTTGATCGACACGGAGCGGCACGCCGTCGTGCAGGGCGCCCACCCCTCGCCCCTGTCGGCCAAGCTCTTCCTCGGCAGCCGGCCCTTCACCCAGATCGACGAGGCGCTCAAGGCGCAGGGCCACGACCCCGTCGACTGGCGCATCCCGGACCTCGGCGCCCGCTGATCCGTACGGCCCGGCGGCCGGCTCAACGGCCGTAGGTGTCCCGGCAGATATGAGCGGCGTCGCCGCCCGTCGCCCAGCCGCCGTACTGCTCGCCCCAGGCGCACACGTTCGCGCCCCCGGCCCGTGGGGCGGCCGGGGACGCGGTGCGGTGCGGGTGCGGCGCGGCGGGGACGGCAGGCATGGCCGGAGCCGCAAGGCGGCGGGCCCTCGGGGCCGGTGCGGGGGCCGCCGCCGGGAGCCGGGAAGCGGACGGGGAGGGCTCCGGGGGCACGGTGGTCAGGGCCTCCAGCACGGGCCCCTGGACCACGGGCACGACACCGGCGGCCGCCGACGGCCGTGGCGGGGCGGGGGCCGGCGGCGGCGTCCCCGGATGCCGCTCCGACACCGTCACGCATCCCGGGACAGCGGCCATCGCCGCCACGACCACCATTGCCACCGCATGTCGACGCACCCGCACAACTCTCGTGCAGTGGTGCGCTCTTGCCCATTCCCCGCAGGGGTGATCAGTCGCCGGTCACGCCGTCGACGCACTCGCGGATGAGGTCCGCGTGCCCGTTGTGGCGGGCGTACTCCTCGATCATGTGGATGTAGATCCACCGCAGGGAGACGGGGTTCTTGCGCCGGCCCAGGCCGATGTCGTCCAGGGAGCGACCGAGGGCCAGCTCGCGGGCGTGCGCGATCTCGGCACGCCAGGTGGCGAACGCCTCGGCGGTGTCGGCCTTGTCGAGGTCGTGGAACTCCCCGTCCGGGTCCTCCTCGGTGTAGTACAGCGGCGCCGCCTCCTCGCCCGCGAGGGCGTTGCGGAACCAGCCGCGCTCCACCTCGGCCATGTGACGGACCAGACCGAGAAGGGTGAGCCCGGACGGCGGCACGCTGGCGGTGCGCAGCTGTTCGTCGTCCAGGTCGGCGCACTTGAACGCCAGGGTGTCGCGGTGGAAGTCGAGCCAGGTGTCCAGCATCGTGCGCTCGTCGGCGATGAGGGGCGGATCGGTGCGTTCGGGTGTCGTCGTCATGGCGGACATGATGGCGGGGGCCTCCGCCGGCGTCGAAGCATTAACCGCCGGACCGGGCCCCCTGCGCCCCTCGCAGCACGTCGGGGGCATCGGCCGTCAGCTCCGCCCCGGACGGCGGTGACGCGGATACCGCTCCCGCGACGGCCAGGCGACGGGCGTCCGCGCGTGATGCTCCGGTTCGGCGGAGCCGACGGCACGCGGCAGCATCTGGACTGCCCGCCGGTTCGGCGCCCGGCACCACCCGGTCCCCGGCGTGGCCGCCGCCGACGCGCCCGGCACCGTCCTGTGCGACGACGTCCCCCACTTGGCCGTGCCGCTGCCCCCTACGCCGCGACCGGACCGCCCTGCCCGGCGACGGCGACGGCGACGCGGCCCACGCCATGACTCCCCACCTCGGCCAGGGCAGCGGACAGGCGATCGAGGACGCGGTCGTCCTCGCCCACCTCGCCGAGCCCGGCGGCGACACGGCCGCGGCGGTCGCCGCGTACAGCGTGCGGCGCCAGCTCCGCACCACCGACGTGATGCGCCGCTCCCGCCCGGTCGGACGGCCGGAGTCGTCCCGGCCCGCCGGTGGCCCGACAGGTGGGACGAGCGGGCCTCGTCGGGGCGTCCGAGGCGCAGCGGGGGGAGCAGGGCGTGGGCCTGGCTGAACCAGGGCTCCTCCTGGCAGCTCCGGCCGCCCTCGCGCACCGGCTGCCGCGGACAGCCTGGGCTCGCTCAAGGCCGAGGCGCCGCGGGCCCGGCTCGTGCTCAACCACCTGAACCCGCTGGTGCGCCGGGCCCGCCACCGTCACCGAGCGCGGGCCGGCCGGCACCACCGCCGAAGCGCTGTACGGGCAGGCGCTGCTGCTCACGTCGCCCGCGGGACCCGCTCTTCGCCGCTGCCGACCGCTTCGGCCCGCGCTTGGCCCTGCGCGGCGCGGACGGCATCGGCGGACCGGCGGCTCCCCGCACGCCCCGTATGCTGCCAGCGGAAACGACCGGGCACCGCAGGCGGGAGAGGCACATGGAAGCCCTGAAGATCGGGGTGATCGGACTCGGTGACATAGCGCGCAAGGCGTATCTGCCGGTGCTCGCCGCGCAGCCGGGGCTGGAACTGCACCTCCACACCCGCACCCCCGCCACGCTCGACGAGGTCGGCGACCGCTACCGCCTGCCGCACCGCCACACCACCCTCGACGCGCTGCTCGACCAGGGCTTGGACGCCGCCTTCGTGCACGCCCCCACCGTCAGCCACGTCGCCATCACCGAGCGGCTGATCGAGGCCGGGGTGCCCGCGTACGTCGACAAGCCGTTCGCGCCCGACCTGGCCGGCGCCGAGCACCTCGTCCGGCTGGCCGAGGAGCGCGGCGTCGGCCTCATGGCCGGCTTCAACCGCCGCTACGCGCCCGGTTACGCGCAGTGCCTGGAGCACCCGCGCGACCTGATCGTGCTGCAGAAGAACCGCATCGGCCTGGCGGAGGACCCGCGCGGCGTGGTCTTCGACGACTTCATCCACGTCGTGGACACGCTGCGCTTCCTCGTCCCCGGCACGATCGAGCACACCGACGTGCGCGCCCGGGTCCGCGACGGCCTCCTGCACCACGTGCTGCTGCAGTTGTCCGGCGACGGCTTCACGGCGATCGGCGTCATGAACCGCATGAACGGTTCCACCGAGGAGACGCTGGAGGTCATGGGCCAGGACGCCAAGCGCCAGGTGGTCAACCTCGCCGAGATCGTCGACCACAAGGGCCAGCCCACGCTGCGCCGGCGCGGCGACTGGGTGCCGGTCGCCCGCCAGCGCGGCATCGAGCAGATCACCCTGGCCTTCCTCGACGCCGTGCGGCACGGCAAGCCGCTGGACGCCCGTGACGCGCTGCGCACCCACGAACTGTGCGAGCGCATCGTCACCGCGGTGACCGAGCAGACCTCCTGAACGCGTGCACGGCCGCCCCGGCCAGCAGCAGCACCGCGAGCCGGGGCACCCAGTCGCCAAGCCGGTCGTACAGGGTGCGCCCGGCGGCCAGCGGCACCTCGTAGACCCGCGTGGCGCTGCGCGACGTGCCCAGCCACGGTCCGGTCGGCCGTCCCGCGGCGTCGTAGCCCGCGCTGATCCCGGTCAGCGTGGCGTGCACCACCGGCCGTCCGGTCTCGGCCGCGCGCAGCGCCGCGAGTGAGGCGTGCTGCGCCGGGGCCCAGCTGTTCTGGAACGACGAGGTCGAGGACTGCGCGACCAGCAACTGCGCCCCGTCGTCGGCGAGATGGCGGCTCATGTCGGGGAACGCAGACTCGAAGCACACCAAGGGACCCAGCCGCACGGCGCCCGCGTCCATGACCACCTGGTGGTCGCCCCGTACGCGGTCCTCGCCCGCCGCCCTGCCCACCGAGGTGGCCCAGCCCAGCAGCCCGCGGGCCGGCACGTACTCGCCGAAGGGCACCAGCCGCATCTTGTCGTACCCCTCGCCGAGCGGGCCGTCCGGGCCGATCAGCAGCGAGGTCTTGGAGATGCCGCGGCCGTCCGCACGGCGCGCGTCCACATTGACCAGTACGTCCGCGCCGACGAGCGAGGAGAGCGCGGCCAGCCGGGCGGCGAGGTCCGGCCGGGCCGACAGGTCGAAGCCGACGCTGCTCTCCCCCCACACCACCAGGTCCACGTCCCGGCCCGCGAGCCCGCGGGTCAGCCGCTCGCCCTGGTCGAAACGCTGCTGCGCGCCCACGACCACCCCCGGCTGCACCACCGCCACCCGCACCGCCGTCCCGGTGCGCGACGGCACCGGCGCCCACAGCCACACCGCCGCCGTCGCCACGGCGCACACGACGAGCGCCGCCCCCGCCCGTCCCCGCCACCGGGGCACGGCGACGAGCGCGGTCAGTGCCGTGTTCACCGCCACCAGCACGAAGCTCACCAGCCACACGCCGCCGACCGAGGCCAGCCGCAGTGCCGGCGCGACCTGCCACTGGCTCGCCCCGAGCAGCCCCCAGGGGCCGCCCAGGGACTCCCAGGAGCGCACCAACTCGGCCAGCAGCCACGCACACGGCACCAGCACCGTCGCCGCCACCACGGAGCGCCCGCCGGGGTTCCCGCCGAGCAGGCGCCGCACCAGCCACCCCCAGGGCGCCCACAGAGCCCCGAGCAGCAGCGCCAGCAGCACGATGAACACATGCAGGCTCGGCACGAGCCAGTGGTGGACGGCCACCATGAACCCGGCCCCGCCGAGCCAGCCGTCCAGCGCCGCCCGCCGTCCCGTCGGGGCCGACCGGGCGAGCAGCATCCACGGCACCAGCGCGCCGTACGCCAGCCACCACAGCGACGGTGCCGGGAAGGCCAGCGCGGGCAGTGCCCCCGCCGCCGCGGCCGCCGCGCCCCTGCCCCAGGGCGAGGCACGCCGGGAGGTCCGGACCGGCGGGCTGTCGACCTTCACCGTCACGTGCGCTCCTCATGGTCGTCTGACCCCAGTCTCAGCCGTGCGCTGCGCCTTGGACAGGGGGCGCCACGGCGTTCACCTGCCGTGTCGTGGTCTCCGCGGGTCGCCGCGATCCGCCGGCACGCCGTTTGAGAGCGCCAGGGGGAGGGATCATCCAGGGGAGAGGCGGGCGAGTCGAGGACGAGGACGTGCCCATGGGCGAAGAAGCCGGCCGGCGGGGCCCCGGGGCAGGTCAGGAGCGCCGCGGGCCGGCGGCGGTGCCGGTGGCCACCGCCCTCGCCGGCGGCGACGGGGGGCTGCTGACCGCCTGGGGCGACGAGGCACGGACGCTGCTCGGCTACGAGGCCGCGGAGGTCCTCGGCCGTCCCGCCGCCGCACTGCTCGCCGCACCGCTGCCGGGCCTCGCGCTGCGCCGGGTCTCCGCCCGGACCGCCTGGAGCGGACCCGCCGCCCTGCGCCACCGCGACGGGCACACCCTGGTGGTCAGGCTGGCCCTGCAGCCGCTCACCGCGGCGGACGGCACGCTCCAGTGGACGCTGACGGCCGAGCCGCCCGACCCGGCGGACCTGGAGGTGTGGTCGCTGGCCCAACTGCCCATCGCGGTCGCCGTCTACGACGAGGACGTCCGGCTCAGCGGCGCCAACGCGGCCATGGAGCACATGGTCGGCAAACCACTGCCGGCACTCCGCGGGCAGCGGCTCGGCGAGTTCGTGGACGGGGGCGCCTTCGAGGAGTTGGACCACCTCCAGGAGCAGGTCATGCGCACGGGGCAGCCCGCGTGCATGGAGCGCCTCGGCATTCCGTACGGCGAGACCGGCGAGCACGCCTACTCGATCTCCGTGCATCCGGTACGGGACGAGACCGGCGCGGTGCGCGGAGTCTCGACCGTGGTCTGCGACACCACCGACCAGTACCTGTCGCGGCGCCGCCTGGACATCGTCAACGAGGCCAGCACGCGGATCGGCACCACCCTCGACGTGACACGCACCGCGCAGGAGCTCGCGGACATCGCGGTGCGCCGCTTCGCCGACATGGTCAGTGTCGACCTGCTGGACTCCGTCATGCGCGGTGAGGAGCCCGGGCAGGTCCCGCGCCGCGGTGACGTCGTCTTCCGCCGGGTCGCGCAGCAGTCCGTGCTGCCCGGCTGCCCCGAGTCCGCCGTCGCGGTCGGGGACCCCGACATCGTCCCGGACCACTCGCCCGCCGTCCGCGCGATGCTCACCGGCAAGGGCACGCTGCACAGCATGGAGGACGACGATCTGCGGCGCTGGAGGGCGTACGACCCGGTCCGCGCCAGGGCGGCGGTGGAGTACGGCATCCACTCGATCATGATCGTGCCGCTCTCGGCCCGCGGCACCACCCTGGGCCTGGCCCTCTTCCTGCGCCACCGCACCGCCGACCCCTTCGACGCGGACGACCTGCTGCTGGCCGAGGAGATCGCCGCCCGCGCCGCCGTCTGCGTCGACAACGCCCGCCGCTACTCGCGCGAACGGGCCACCGCCCTGACGCTGCAGCGCACCATGCTGCCGCTGCGCTCGCTGCGCACCTCGGCGCTCGAGGTCGCCACACGGTATCTGCCGGCGAATTCGCGCGCGGGCGTGTGCGGGGACTGGTTCGACGTCATCCCGCTGTCCGGGGCACGGGTGGCGCTCGTCGTCGGCGACGTCGTCGGGCACGGCGTCGGTGCCTCGGCCGCCATGGGACGGCTGCGCACCGCGGTGCGCACGCTGGCCGACGTGGACCTGGCGCCCGACGAACTCCTCACCCAGCTCGACGACCTCGTGGTGCGCTGCGACCCCGAGTTCGGCACGGGAGTCGTGGGCGGCTCCGCCGCCGAGGTCGGTGCCACCTGCCTGTACGCGGTCTACGACCCGGTCGCCCACCGCTGCACCGTCGCCCGTGCCGGGCATCCGCCGCTCGCCGTCGTCCTGCCCGGCGGTCGGGCGGAGTTCCCCGAGCAGCCAGTGGGGCTGCCGCTGGGGCTCGGCGGCCTGCCGTTCGAGACCGTCGAACTGGACCTGCCGGAAGGCAGCGTGCTCGCCCTGTACACCGACGGCCTCATCGGCTCCGTGAGGGGGGAC
Source organism: Streptomyces sp. NPDC088354 (assembly GCF_044753585.1). Lineage (NCBI taxonomy): Bacteria > Bacillati > Actinomycetota > Actinomycetes > Kitasatosporales > Streptomycetaceae > Streptomyces > Streptomyces sp. NPDC088354. The sequence goes on from NZ_JBIVNJ010000024.1 coordinate 92,982, forward strand.
ATCGACACCGGGCTCGTCCTGCTGCGCCGGGCGCTGACCCGTCCGGCCCGTACGCTCGAGGAGACCTGCGACAACGTGCTGTACGGGCTGCTGCCCGAACGCCCCCGGGACGACGTCGCGTTGCTGACGGCACGGACCCGGGCGCTGAACGCCTCGCAGGTCGCCACCTGGTACCTGTCGGCGGACCCGAGCGGTGTCGCGGCCGCCCGCAGGACGGTCGCCGACCAGATGGGACGGTGGGGCCTGGACGAGGCCGCCTTCACCACCGAACTGGTCGTCAGCGAACTGGTCACCAACGCGATCCGCTACGCGGCGGGCCCGATCCAGCTCCGGCTGATCCGTGACGCGGCGCTGATCTGCGAGGTGTCCGACACCAGCAGCACGGCGCCGCACCTGCGCCGGGCCCGCACCTTCGACGAGGGCGGTCGCGGGCTGCTGCTGGTGGCCCGGCTGACCGACCGCTGGGGTACTCGGCAGACCCCCGCGGGCAAGACGATCTGGGCCGAACAGGCCCTCGCATGACGGCGGCCGGACAGCCGTCGGCAAGCCCGGACGGCTGCCGGTGCACCGGGCGGTCGCGGTGTTCCCGGCGATCTCAGCGCTTGCCGGCGTCCTGACCCCCCGGGCGCTCACCGGTCCCGAAGCCCCTGCCGGTCCCGTGGTCCTGCCCCGGTCCCGTGCCGAAGCCCGGGGAGTGCGGGTCGCCGTGCTGCTGATGGCCGCCGGTACGGTGCCGGCCCCGGTGCTCGCCGTTCCCGAAGTGGTGGTGCGCGGAGGCGGCGCGGATGACCGCCTCTTCCCAGTCCTGGCTGTCCCAGCTTCCGTTGGGGCGCGCGTGGCGGGGGGTGTCCTTGGTGTCGTCCGAGTCGCCGGCGGTGTGCCGCACGGCGTCCTCCACGGTGGCGGTACCGCTCGTGCCGGTGCTCGTGACCGCGGCCGTCGTCACCGTGGAGCCGGTGTTCGCGTCCGTGTCCGGGTCCGTCGCGCGGGCGGAGGCGGCCGCCCCCGCGGCCGGGGGCACAGCGGCGTCCTTGACCTCGGTGTCGGGCAGCGCGACCGCCGGCTCCTGGACCTCGCCGGCGACGGTGGTGGCGGAACCGTGCGGCATCAGCAGCGACAGGCCGGCGACGGCGCCGGTCGCCGACAGCACGGCGGTGCCCAGCGAGCCCCGGCCGGGCCTGCGGGCCCCGCGGTGGCGGCCACCGACGACCTCCCCGCTGATGATCCTGACCGCTTCGGCCTCACCCGCCTCCACCGGCTGCGGGCGCGGGATCACCTCGGTGGGGTCCAGCGCCGTGGTGTCCGGGAGCGGCACCTCGGGGGGCAGGGGGAGAGATTCGGCCATGGGTCCCGATCATTCATACAAGACCCCTCGCTGTCCAGTTGTTCCGATCATCCAACTGTGTGTTCACGCCATGGTATTGAGCGGTAAACCGGACAGAACCGGGCGCATGCCGGTCGCACGTCGTAACCGGGCGCGGCACACTGGTCGCATGCCGGAACTGCCTGAAGTGGAGGCCCTGGCCGGATTCCTCACCGGCCGGATGACCGGGCACACCGTCGGCCGGGTCATGCCGGTCGCGGTCAGCGTCCTCAAGACCTACGACCCGCCGCTGGACGCCCTCGTGGGACGCACCGTCACCGCGGTCGGGCGGCGCGGCAAGTTCCTCGTGTTCACCACCGACGACGGCGACGGGCCGCACCTCGCCGTCCACCTCGCCCGCGGCGGCTGGCTGCGCTGGAAGGACGACCTGCCCACGCTCCCGCCGCGCCCCGGCAAGGGCCCGCTCGCCCTGCGGCTGCTCCTCGCCGAGCCCGAGGGCGCCGGCTTCGACCTCACCGAGGCCGGGACCCAGAAGCGTCTCGCCGTGTACTGCGTCCGCGACCCGCAGGACGTCCCCGGCATCGCCCGGCTCGGCCCCGACCCCCTCGATCCCGCCTTCACCCGCGAGGCCTTCGCCGCCCTGCTCACCGGCGAGCGCCGCCGCATCAAGGGCGTCCTGCGCGACCAGGGCGTCATCGCCGGGGTGGGCAACGCGTACTCCGACGAGGTGCTGCACGCGGCGAAGATGTCGCCCTACGCACTCGCCGCCAACCTCTCCGATGAGGACGTGAGCCGTTTGTACCAAGCCCTGCGGACCACTCTGGAGGACGCCGTCGAACGGTCCCGCGGACTGGCCGCCGGCGAGCTGAAGGGCGAGAAGAAGACCGGCCTGCGCGTGCACGGCCGGGCCGGCGAGCCCTGCCCCGTCTGCGGCGACACCATCCGCGAGGTCTCCTTCAGCGACTCCTCCCTCCAGTACTGCGCCACCTGCCAGACCGGCGGCAAGCCGCTCGCCGACCGCCGGATGTCGCGCCTGCTGAAGTAGCCGTGCCCCGCGCGGTGCCGGAGGATGACCGGTGACCGGCCACCGAAAGGGGCGACCATGTCCGACGCCGCCGGCGACCGGGCCCACGACGGGCCGACCGCCTTCCCCGCCGCCCGCACGCTCGCGTGCGTGACCGGGGAGCGTCGCTGACATGCGCCTCGCCGTCTTCGGAGGCACCGGCCACGTCGGACGCCGGCTCGTCCCCCTGGCTCTCGCCGCCGGCCACGAGGTGACCGTCCTGGTACGGAACCCCGCAGGCCTGTCCGGCCGCGAGCGACTGCGGATCCTCCCCGGTGACGTGCGCGACGCCCGGGCCGTCGACCGGGTCGTCGAGGGTGCCGACGCGGTGCTCAGCGCCCTCGGGACGCGGTCGCCGCGCGGCGACACCATCTGTGCCGAGGCCATGCGGCGGATCCTTCCCGCGATGCGCGGGCACGGTGTCCGGCGGCTGGTCGTGGTCGGCGCGTACGGCACGGGACAGGGGCACCGCGGCGCCTACCGCGCGGTGATGTCCTTGGCGATCCCCGCCATCATGCGGGACAAGGACGAGCAGGACGCCCTGGTCCGCGCCGAGGCCGACCTCTGGACGATCGTGCAGCCCGCGGTGCTCACCGGCGGCCGCTACTCCGGCGTCTACCGGACCGGCACCGACCTGCGGCTCGGACTCGCCTCCCGGGTCAGCCGCGCCGACGTCGCCGACTTCATGCTCCGCGCGGCGGGCTCCGAGGACTGCGTGCGCAGGGCTGTCGCCATCACCTCCTGACACCCTGCGACGCCCGGACGGCCCAGCGCGGACGGCGGGCCGCCCGGCGCCCGCCGAGACTGGGGAAGAGCCATGCTCCGGCCCGCCGGGGCGCGTCACCGCGGCGAACAGGAGCCGGTCATGCCGTTGCACCACCGCAAGGACCTCGCACTGCTCGCGCTGCGCCTGGGGCTCGGCGGGGTGCTCGTGGCCCACGGCGCGCAGAAGCTCTTCGGCTGGTTCGGCGGACAGGGTCTGGAGGCCACCGCGGGGTCCATGGAGTCCATGGGCTTCGAGCCCGGCGCGCCCAGCGCCCTGGCCTCCGGGCTCGGTGAGGCGGGCGGCGGGGCCCTGCTGGCCCTGGGCCTCGCCACCCCGGCGGCCGGGGCCGCGGCGGCGGGCGCGATGGCGGGGGCCGTGTCCGTCCACGTGCCCGCCGGATTCTTCACCGCCTCCGGGGGATTCGAGTACCCGTGCTTCCTCGGTTTCACCGCCGCGTGCATCGGCGTCGCCGGCCCCGGGCGCTACTCCCTCGACCACGCCACCGGTCATGTCCTCGACCGCCCCTGGACGCTGGCCGTCGCGTTCCTCGGCAGCGCCGTCGCCGCCGCGACGGTGATCACCCGCCGCAACTGCGTCGTGCGCGCCCGGATGGCACGCGAGTTGCCCGACGCCGACCCGGCCTGACGGTGGACGCGGCGGCCCGCCCCTGACACAGTCCCTCACGCGGACGAGAGACGGGACTACGCATGGCCGACCGGGCGGACTACCAGTACGAGATCTACCTCAACGGGATGGCGGGCCTGCGGCCGTCGCTGCCCACGGACCTGACGCGGCTGGAGGAACTGGCCGCGGAGCGGCTCGGTCCCGAGGCCTTCGGATACGTCGCCGGCAGCGCCGGCAGCGGACGTACGGCGCGGGCCAACCGTGAGGCGCTGGACCGGGCGCGGATCGTCCCGCGCATGCTGCGCGACGTCACCGGGCGCGATCTGACGACCGAGGTGCTGGGACGCCGGATCCCGGCGCCGCTCGCGCTCGCCCCCGTCGGCGTGCTCTCGATCGTCCACCCGGACGCCGAACCGGCCGCCGCGCGGGCCGCGGCGGCGCAGGGCGTGCCCTTCGTGGCCTCCTCGGCGTCGAGCACGCCCATGGAGGAGGTCGCCGCGGCCATGGGCGACGCGGAACGCTGGTTCCAGCTGTACTGGGCCAAGGACCGCGAGGTGACGGCGAGTTTCCTGCGGCGGGCCCGGGCCGCCGGCTACACGGCGCTGTTCGTCACCCTCGACACGCCGCTGCTCGCCTGGCGGCCGCGCGACCTCGACCAGGCGTACCTGCCGTTCCTCCAGGGCATCGGCACCGCCAACTACTTCACCGACCCCGCGTTCCGGGCGGGGCTCGCCAAGCCGGTGGAGGAGGACCTGAACGCCGCGGTGCTGCACTTCGTCGGCATGTTCGCGGACCCCGGCAAGAGCTGGCCGGACCTGGCGTTCCTGCGCGAGCAGTGGGCGGGCCCCATCGTGCTCAAGGGCATCCAGCACCCCGACGACGCACGCATGGCCGCCGACGCCGGCATGGACGGCGTCGTCGTCTCCAACCACGGCGGCCGCCAGGTCAACGGCGCGATCGGCGCGGCCGAGGCACTCCCCGCGGTCGTCCGGGCGGTCGGCGACCGCCTCGACGTCCTCTTCGACAGCGGCGTCCGCACCGGGGACGACGTCTTCAAGGCCCTTGCCCTAGGCGCCCGCGCCGTCCTGCTCGGCCGCCCCTACGCGTACGGCCTCGGCCTCGGCGGCCAGAGCGGCGTCGAGCACGTCATCCGCTGCCTCCTGGCCGAGTTCGACCTCACCCTCGCGCTGTCCGGGCACCGCCGCCCGGCCGACCTCGGTCCTGACGCACTGTCAGCGGCCGCTGTGGCGACAGTTGCGGAGCCGGCGGGGCCGAAGGGCTGAAGATCGCGGGCGGCGGCGCCGGGAGGGCCCGCGGAGCGGGTAGACCGGTGGGGTGCCGGAGGACCTGGATGACGTGGACGGCCCGCAGGACGTGGAGGACGTCGAGGCCGCGACGGAGCGGCTCAAGGAGCGGATCTACGCCACCATCACGATGATCTCCGTCGTCGTCGGCCTCTCCGCGAGCGACGAGGTCGACGAGGTGGGCGCGACGGCCACGATCGCCACCGCCGCGCTCGGCGTGTGGCTGGCCGCGTTGGTCGCCGACCAGCAGGCGCACCACACCGTCGCCGGCCGCCTCGCCACGGGGCGCGAACTGCGCCGGCTCCTGCACGTCAGCAGCCCGCTGCTGCTCGCCGCGGTGGGGCCGCTCATCCTCGTCGGCGTCGCCGCGATCGGGGCCATGCCACTGACGACCGCGCTGCTGACCTCGGCCGTCGTCGACATCGCGGCGCTCTTCGGCTGGGGCTGCCTCGGTGGCCTGCGCATGGGCGGCGGGCTGCCGACCGCGCTGATCGCGGGCGTCGTGGACGCGGCCATCGGCACGGCCGTCGCGACGGTGAAGGCCCTGGCGGGGCACTGACGTTTCCGCTTGTGCGGGTGCGGGTGCGGGTGCGGCGCCCGGTGGCGTGCCGGTGCGGGTCGGTACTGGCTGGTCGCGCGGTTCCTTGCGCCCCCTGGTCAATGCGGGGTGTCGGGGGCGGGGCGGAGGCGGAGGGTGAACCAGACGGTCTTGCCGTCGCTGGAGGGGCGGGTGCCCCAGCCGGCGGCGAGGGCTTCGACCAGGAGCAGGCCGCGGCCGGACTCGTCGCCGAGGTCGGCCGGCCGGCGCTGCGGGATGTGCGTGCTGTGGTCGGAGACCTCGACCGTGACGTCCAGCGCGGTCCGGTGCAGACGCAGGCCCAGCGGTCCCTGGGCGTGACGTACGGCGTTGGTGAGGACCTCAGAGGCCAGCAGGCACGCCGCGTCCGACACGTGGCCGCACTCCCAGGCGTGCAGGGTGTCGTGGACGAACCGCCGTCCCTCGGCGACGGCGGACGGGACCGCGTCGATCTCCGTCGCGGTGGCGGCGAGCGGCGCCTCGGGCAGCCGGGCCAGCAGCAGCGTGACGTCGTCGGCGTGTCCGTCGGCGTCCGGGCGCAGGGAGGCCAGCACCAGGTCGGCGGCCTCCTCCAGCCCGGCGGAGCGCGCGAAGGCGTTGCTCAGTTCGGCGCTGAGGCAGGCCAGTTGTTCATCGATGTCGGAGCGCGGGGTCTCCACCAGCCCGTCGGTGTACAGCACCAGCGTGGAACCGGCCGCCACCGGTACGCAGACCTGCTGGTGCGGCACGTCGCCCACGCCGAGCGGCACGCTGATGGGCGCGGGCAGCGGCCGCACCGGCGCCTCCGGCCCGGGGCCGACCAGCAGCACCGGCAGATGCCCAGCGGAGCACACCGTCACCTCGCCCGCGTCCGGGTCGACGACCAGGTAGCAGCAGGTGACGAGCTGGTCGGGCAGGTCGTGGACGAAGGCGTCCAGCCCCTGGATCAGCTGGCGCGGCGGGATGCCGGTCTTGGCCAGGGCCCGTGCCGCCGAGCGCAACTGCCCCATCACGGCTGCGGCTTCCAGCCCGCGTCCCATCACGTCGCCGATGAGGACACCCACTTGGCCGCCGCCCAGCGGGATCAGGTCGAACCAGTCGCCGCCCACGCCCGCGCCCTGCGTCGCCGGGAAGTAGCGGCTGGCGGTGCGCATGCCGGGCGGTTCCGCGGGGGAGCCCATGAGGCTGCGCTGCAGGGTGAGCGCGATGTGCCGCTGCTGCCGGTACAGCTCCGTCAGCTCCTCCTCGGCGCGCCGCAGGTCGGCGATGTCGCGGACGATGGAGCAGGCGCCGACGATCGCGCCGTCCCGTCCCCGGATCGGCCAGAGGGTGACGTCGACGTCCAGCAGCCGCCCGGAGCTGGTGACCCGCAGCGTCTCGAAGTGCTCGACGCGCTCGCCCCGCGCCAGGCGGCCGAGCAGGGCGGCGATCTCCTCCTTGAGTTCCGCCGGGGCGAGCATCGACACGTGCTGCCCGATCGCCTCGTCGGCGGCGTAGCCGTACAGCCGCTGCGCCGCCGCGTTCCAGTACGTGATCCGGCCGTCGAGGGTCTTGGCCAGGATCGCGTCCTGGGAGGACTCGACCAGCACGGCCAGTTCGTTGATGCGCTCCTCGGCCGCCTTGCGCTCGCTGACGTCCCGCACGGCCGCCGAGATCAGCAGGCCGTCCGCGGTCTCCAGCGGGCTCAGGCTGATCTCGACGGGGAACTCGCGGCCGTCCTTGCGCAGCCCGTACAGATCGAGCCCGGCGCCCATCGGCCGCACCTGCTGGTTGCCCGCGTAGCCGTGCCGGTACGACGGGTGGTGGCCGCGGAAGCGCCGGGGGACCAGCACCTCCACCGGGCGGCCCAGCAGTTCCTCGCGGGTGTGTCCGAACAGCGACTCCGTCTGGGCGTTGACCAGCCGTATGGTGCCGGTGTCGTCCACGATGACCATGGCGTCGGGAGCCGACTCCAGCAGGGCCCGGAACATCTCCTCGGCAGCGCTGTCGCCCTCGGCGGGGCGCACGGCCGCCCGCTGGTCCCCGGTCGTGTGCATCGTGCTCTCCCCTGTCCCTCGGGCGGTCCGTACAGGGCCGTTGCGGGGACGTTAGGGCCTGCCGGAGGGCGGCTGCCGGGGATGCGCCGAAAGCGGTCCTGTTCGCACGGAACTGCTCAATCGGCGGTCATCGATGTCGTTCCGGCAGCGGGTCGCCACCGGATCACCTGCCGCGCCCGAACGCGCGGGCCGGCTCCGGACGACTCGCCGCCGGGGCTGTGTCGTACCGGCGCGGGACCGGCGGGCGCCGAGGGCGGGGGAGGGCATCGCCACGCGCGGCGAGGAGCCGCGGGCCCCTGCGTCGGTGGCCGAGCACGTGCCCGCGCAGCCGCGACCACGTGAACGCGGTCGTCGCCGGAGCGCGGTGTTGGCCGCGCCCGTACGGCAGTTCATGGAGGACGAGCACGGCACCGACCTCCCCGAGGTCACCGGCTGGTCCTGGCCGGGCCGCTGATCCCTCTGCAACCGCCGTGGGGAGGCAGGACGGCCCGGCTCCCGCTTCGGGCCGGACGCGGCTGTGCCGAGGTCGAGGACATCGGGCTGCGTTCGAGCGGGCCGACGTCCAGCATGGCGGCATGCCGGATCTGCTGTGGGACGACGTCAGGAACCTCTTCGATCCCGACCTGATGGGTGCTCTGCCGGATGTGTCGGTGGCGGGCACTTCGGTCGAGGACTGGCAGGCGGTTTTCGACCTGGTCCGGTCGAGCGGATGGACGTGGGAGTACGCGGAGGGCGACGCCGTCGGGGCACTGCCCCCGGCCGGGGAGGTACTGTCGCGTCCCGCCGACGCGGAGACGGCCGATCTGCGGGTCCGGCCGGTGCCGGATGTGCTGGTGATCTTCCGTCCGATGTCAGCCGAGGAGATCGATTTCGACGTCGACCTCCGCGAGCTGCAGGGTCAGACCGGAGTGGACACCCTGTGCGGCTTCCTGCGCGCGATCGGCCGTCGGCTGGACAAGCCGGTGGTCATGACCGCCGAGGGGGACCACGGGAACCCGGTGCTCGGGTTCGACCCCGGGGTCGACCGGGTGGTGCTGCGGGCGGATCCACAGCTCATCGCGCCGACCGGCGGTGACTGCAGAACGTGACGACGCCGGACTGGTGGCCGCGACAGCGGCGAAGGCAGGGACCCGGGCGCGGTGAACTGGACAGTCCTGCACGGCCGTGCGGGTGACCGGCGTCTCCAACGCGGGGACCGACGACCGCGGGTCGGTCGAGACGGTGCCTGCACCGCGGCGGCCGTCTCCGGGGGCGGGGCCCACCGCATCGACGCGCTCACCGACGCCGGGCGCGAGCACTGCGCATCCTTGGGCGTGGCCGCAGGCAAGCCGGCAACGCCGAAGCCCAACGGTCGCGCGAGACCGGTGACCCGTTCGGCGGCGGAGCCGCCGCGGGTCAGCCGATGCCGGACTGCGCGCCGAACGCCACGAGCAGGGCGGCGACGCCGACCGTGAGCCAGGCTACGTAGTCGCCGGGCAGCCCTGAGTGGAGGCGGCGCAGGGGGAGGGCGGCCCGCTGGGTGGCCGCGGTCGCCAACGATCGGGCCCGTCCGGGCAGGGCGCCGGTGAGGCCCGGGCCCCACACGGCGGCCGCGGCGACCGCGACGGCGAGTGCCGTGGAGAGCAGCCCGAGCAGCACCCCGGCCGTGTTCCAGTGCGCGGGCGGCACCGGCACGGCGGGAACGGCGGCCGACGCGGGGCCGAACGCGGCGGCGAGATAGCCCGCGTGGTCGGTGAAGGCGGCGCCGGCGGAGGCCAGGGCCGCGCCGGCGGAGGGGACCACGCCGACGGCGAGGCTGCAGAGCAGCAGCACCGCGGGTACCGCGACCATGGGGGCCGGGAGCCGCCGCCGCGGGTCGTGGATCTCGGGCTCCTCGCCCTCGCCGCTCGTCTCCGGCTCCCACGGCCGGTCCTGCGGCCGCGGGCCCGCGCCGCGGAAGACGCGCAGCGCGGCCCGCAGGACGGCCCCGCCGGTCAGTGCGGAGGCCAGTACGAAGACGGCCGGCAGCCAGCCCTGCCAGTGGCCGGCGGCCTCCTCGGCCAGCGCCTTGCCGAGCCCGGTCCCGAACGGCGGCAGCCCCGCCACCACCAGCCCGCCGACGGCGTACAGCGCCCCGGGCAGGACGAGCCCTCGGGCCCGGCCGTACAGCCCGTGCTCGTCGACGGAGCCGTAGCGGTCGAGGAGCACACCGGTCAGGCCGAACAACGCGGCCTTGGCGCCCGCGTGTCCGGCGACGTACACGGCGGTCCCGGCCGTGCCGAGCGGCGTCAGCGTCGCCAGACCCACGAGGAAGAGGCCGACGTGCGAGATCGTGGAGAACGCCAGCAGCCGCTTGAGGTGCCGCTGCTGCCAGCACATCACCGCGCCCACCAGCGCGGTCAGCACTCCCGCCGCCGTGAGCGTGTCCCGCAGCGCGTGGTGCGGGATGCCGCCGGGGCCCGAGAACACCGCCCAGTAGACGCGGGCCACCCCGTACACGCCCAGTTCCACCATCACCCCGGACAGCAGCATGCACACCGGGGTCGGGGCGACCGCGTGCGCGTCCGGCAGCCACAGGTGGAAGGGGACCACGGCGGCCTTCACCAGCAGCCCGGTCATCACCAGGACGAAGCCGCACACCACGAGCGCGTCCGGGCCGCCCTCCCCGGCCAGTTGGCGCGCGATGGCCGCGAAGCCCAGTTCGCCGGTGCGTGCGTAGAGCAGCGCGATGCCCATCAACGAGGCGTACGCGCCGAGCGAGTTGACCAGTCCGAAGGCCAGCGCGCCCTGCAGCGGGCGGCCGTCCTCGATCCGGTAGCCGGTGAGGGAGTACGCGACGACGCCCATCAGCTCGAAGAAGACGAAGGCGTTGAAGAGGTCGCCGGTCAGCGCGAAGCCGCACATGCCCGCCTCGAAGAGCAGCAGCAGCGCGGGGAAGGTGCCCGCGTTGTCGCCGCCCGGCTCCTCGAAGTACCGCCAGGAGTAGGCCAGGACGGCCAGTACCAGCACGGCGACCAGCAGCGCCATGCCGCCGCCCACGCGGTCCGCCTCCAGCACGATGCCCACCCCGTGCCCGCCGGGCCCCTCCGGTCGCCACCCGCCCAGCCACGTCACCGCGCGGCCGTCGCCGGTGCGCGCCCACAGCGTCGCGACGCACGCGACCTCGGCCGCGGCGCAGAGCGTGGCCAGTACGTCGCAGCCCAGCCTCGGCAGCCGGCGTCCGGCGACGGCGAGCAGCACCGCGCCCAGCAGCGGGACGGCGACGGCCAGCGGCAGCAGGACATTCGACCCCGCCACGTCCGTTCCCACGCCCGCGCCTCAGCCCTTGAGCCCGGTCAGCGACTCGGGGTCGAGGGTCCCGTGCCGCTTGCGGAGCTGGATGACGAGGCTGAGCAGCAGGGCCGTCACCACGGCGCCCACCACGATGTCGGTCAGCGTCAGAGCCTGGACGACGGGGTCCACGACGGGCGTGCGCGCGGGGACGTCGGAGAACACCGGCGCGGTCCCGCCGCGCCGGTAGCCGACGGCGAGCAGCAGCACATAGGTGCCCGACTGCGCGACGCTGAGGCAGCCGACGGCCTGGATGAGGTCGCGGCTGGTCACCATGCCGTACACGCCGGCCAGGAAGATCCACCCGGCCACGAGGTAGGGCAGCACGCTCATTTCTCGGTCACCTCCACGGCCTGGTCGAGGAATGAGGCGAGCAGCACGACGACGCCCGAGCCGACCTCGATCCCCACGGCGGCGTTGATCAGCGGCACCAGGCCCCCGGAGGCCAGGTCACGGAAGGTGCCCAGGGGCAGCACGTTCTCCAGGTACGCGCCTGCCACGGCCAGGCCCACCAGGCCGAGGGCGGTGAAGGCGGCGGCCGCCAGCGCGTCCGTGACGTCGAGGACGGCCAGCGGGCGGACCCGGCCCAGCACCCGGTAGTCGGCGGCCACGTAGGCGAGATGGAGTCCCGCCGCGAGGATCACCCCGCCCTGGAAGCCGCCGCCCGGACTGAGCTGGCCGTGGGCGACGACGTACCAGCCGGTGAGCACCGTCAGCGGCAGCAGCAGCGCCCCGAACAGCCGCGTCGGCGGCAGGACCCGCTGCGCCGCGGGGGGCACCTTGCGCTCGTCCCGGGCCAGCCGGAGCAGCACGGTCGCGCCCAGCACCGCCGCGAACAGCACCGACTCCTCGCCGAGCGTGTCGAAGGCGCGCTGGTCGAAGTTGACCGACGAGATGACGTTGGCGGTGCGCTGTTCGAGTGCCGCGGCGACGGCGCGCGTCCCGTACGGGTGCGAGGCGCCGCCGAACGCGGGCAGTCGCGTGCAGGCGAGAGCGAAGCCGGCGAGGACGACGGCCGCGGCCACCAGGAACAGGCGGACGCGGATGGTGCGCCTCACCGGCGCCGCTCCTCGCCCGCGTCCTGCTCCTTCCCGGCCGGTCCCCGGCGCACCCGGCGCACCGTCAGCAGGATCAGCAGCGGTGTCAGCGCGGAGCCCACGCCGAGCTGGGACAGGGCCACGTCCGGTGCCTGCAGGAGCGTGAACAGCAGCGCGAACTCCAGGCCGAGCATGGCCAGGACGACGGACTGCCGCACTGGGTCGCGGGTCAGCACCGCGGCCGTCGCCGTGACCGCCACCAGCAGCAGCGCGACGGCGATGAGGATGTCCTCGGCGGTCGTGCCCGTCATGCGCGCGGGTCCCTTCCCTCGTCCGCCGGCCGGACCGGCCCGTCCAGGCCTTCCGGCCCTTCGAGCCGGGTGGTCAGCCGGCCGATCGCCATCGTGGTCACCGGCCCCGCGGCCGCCAGCAGGGCGCCGATCAGCAGCAGTTTCAGCGCCGCCCGGCCCGGCCCCGCCTCCACGGCGACCGCGAGAGCGGTCAGCGGGGCGCCCAGCGAGGCCGCGGGCGACAGCGCGTGCAGGCGGGCGTGGGGACCGGGCAGCACGATCAGCGCCACCGCGGACAGCAGCAGCACCGCGCTGCCGGCGACCAGCAGTGCCAGAGCGACGCCATGACGGACCGTCATGTGGCCGGACCGCCGCCCTCGTGCGGTTCCCCCGCGAGGAAGCGGGTGAAGACCAGCGTCCCGACCGGGCCGAGCACGGCGAGCACCAGCGCGAGATCGACGTATGAGCTGCGTCCGAAGCCCTGCGCCAGCAGCAGGAACTCGACCGCGACCAGCGTGGTCGCCAGGCTCACCCCGGCCAGCCGGGTGTGCGCGGGACCGCGCAGCGCCAGCCAGGCACACGGCCCCAGACCCGCCGCCAGCAGCACCCCGGCCGCGACGATCCACGCGTTCACGCCCTCGCCTCCTCGACGCCCAGTGCCCGCTCCAGGCCCGACGGGCGGTCACCGAGGCGGTGCACCGTCAGGACCCGATCGTCCTCGTCGCCGAAGGCCACCACATACGCCCCCGGCGTCGCCGACAGCACCGCCGACGCCCACGCCGTCCCGACGCCCTCGGGCAGCCGCACCTGCCCGAATCCGCCCCGGGCGCGCCGTGCGCCGAGGACCGCCCGCGCCAACTGCCATGTCTCCGTGAGCAGCGCGCCGGGCCAGGCCAGCACCGCGCGCACCGCGTACCGGGCGCCTCCCGGCGCCGCCCCGGAGGCCACGCGCACGGCGTCGGCCGCGATCGCCGCCAGCAGCGCCCCGGCCGCGCCGACCACGACCTCCAGCACGGTCACCGGGCCGATCAGCACCACGTAGCAGGACAGGAGCACGAGCAGCCACACCGTCACCCCGGCCGCCCTGCGCCCCATCGCTGCCTCCCCGTCCGTCCGACCGCCCGCCGGCGCCGCCAGCCAGGTCTACCGGCCCGGCCGTTCACCGCAGCGCCCGCGCGCCGCCCGCGCGGGCGCTGCCACCCGTTCGCCACACCGCGTCGGCTCGCGTCTACCCGGCACCGGCCCGTTGATGCGGTGCGCCCGCGCGGGAGTCGGGTGCGGAGGCGCGGTACGCCGGGTCGGCCGGCCCGACCGCTCTGGGGCGCCGTCCCGGACTCCGGGACGGTGGATGGCCCCCGACGTCCGGTCGTGGCGCACGGAGGGGGCGGAACCGCCGGCTGCCGACGTGCTTCGGCCCGGCGAGCCGGCCGCCGTCGCGGCCGAGGAGGCCCCGCACCCCCACGTCTCCCTCTCGACGGCCTGCCACCCCGTGCGGCGCGACGCCGTCCGGCTTCGGCGTTCCGCACGGCGGCGCGGGTAGGGTCGGGGTCCGTGTGCGGGCTCCCCGGACCGGGACGGCCGGAGGCGGGCGCCACGGACCGCGCGACGACCGGGACCCCGCCCTGCGGGGCCGGGGTGGAGGATGTCGAGGTATGAAGCTCACGATTCTCGGCGGCGGCGGGTTCCGCGTCCCGCTGGTCCACCGCGCCCTGCTGCGGGACCGCGCCGAGGGCAGGGTCACCCACGTCACCCTCCACGACCTCGACGCCGACCGCCTCGACGCCGTCGTGCGGGTGCTGCGCCAGATGTCCGAGGAGGCCGACCGCCCCGGGGACGCGCCGCTCCTCACCGTCACCACCGACCTGGACGAGGCCGTCACCGGGGCCGACTTCGTCTTCTCCGCCATTCGCGTCGGCGGACTCGCCGGCCGGGTCGTCGACGAACGGGTCGCGCTGGACGAGGGGGTGCTCGGCCAGGAGACCGTGGGCGCCGGCGGGATCGCCTACGGCCTGCGCACGATCCCCGTCGCGGTCGACATCGCCCGCCGGGTCGCCCGCCTCGCGCCCGACGCGTGGGTCATCAACTTCACCAACCCCGCGGGCATGGTGACCGAGGCCATGTCCCACCACCTGGGCGATCGCGTCATCGGCATCTGCGACTCACCGGTGGGCCTCGGCCGCCGTGTCGTCCACGCGCTCGGCGCCGATCCCGCGCGGGCCCGGCTGGAGTACGCGGGCCTGAACCACCTGGGGTGGCTGCGGGCCGTCCGCGTCGACGGCGTCGACCTGCTGCCCCGCCTGCTCGCCGACGACGACGCGCTCGCCTCCTTCGAGGAGGGCCGGCTCTTCGGCGCCGCATGGCTGCGCACCCTCGGCGCCGTCCCCAACGAGTACCTGCACTACTACTACTTCGGCCGCGAGGCCGTCGCCGCCGCCCGGGCCGCGGAGCAGACCCGCGGCGCCTTCCTCCTCGACCAGCAGCGGAGCTTCTACGACCGTATGCGGGTGCCCGGCACGCCGCCCTTCGCCACCTGGGACGCGACCCGCCTGGAGCGCGAGGCCAGCTACGGGGCGGACGTCCGCGAGGTGGCGGGTGCGGGCGAACGGGACGCCGCCGACCTGGAGTCGGGCGGCTACGAACGGGTGGCGCTCGCGCTGATGCGGGCCATCGCGCGGGACGAGCGCACGACGCTGATCCTCAACGTCCGCAACCGCCGCGTCCTGGAGCCCCTGGACGCCGACGCGGTCGTCGAGGTGCCCTGCTACGTGGACGCGGGGGGCGCGCGCCCGATCGTCGGCGACCCGCTGCCCGCCCACGCGGTCGGCCTGGTGACCACGGTCAAGTCCGTGGAACGGGACGTCATCCTGGCCGCCACCACCGGCGATCGTGCCGCGGCGCTGCGGGCCTTCGCCCTGCACCCGCTCGTCGACTCCGTCACCGTCGCGCGGCGTCTTCTGCGGGGTTACCTCGACCGGGCGCCGGGACTCGGGTACCTGCGGGACTGACGTCGCATCGGATGACGCCGCGTCGGGCGAAGCCCCCTCGGCCGGTGCTCTCGGCACGGCCTGACGCGTCGTCACGGAGGACCGGATTCCGTAATGGTGCAGACCATTGACCCCATTGGTCTAGTCCTCCTAGGGTGGCCCCGCACTCTCGCGCGCCTCCACCCGTTTCCGACCCGAGGTAACCGCATGCCCAGACAGCAGGGATCACGCGTCCGCAGAACCCTCGTCGGCCTCGTCGCCGCAGGCACCGCGCTGCTCACGGCGGGCCTGGTCACCGGCCCCGCCGCGGCCCAGCCCGCGACCGCTGCCGTGGACTCCCACGGATCCGCGCACGCGCAGGGACACGGCCAGGGCCAGGGGCACGGCCGGCACGACTCCCACGACCGGTCCAAGGTCGTCGGGTACTTCATCGACTGGGGCGTCTACGCCCGCAATTACCACGTCAAGGACGTCGCCACCTCCGGCTCCGCGGCCCGGCTGACGCACATCAACTACGCCTTCGGCAACGTGACGGACGGCAAGTGCGCCGTCGGCGACTCCTGGGCCGACTACGAGCAGCCGTACGACGCCGCGAGCAGCGTGGACGGCGTCGCCGACAGCACCGAGGACGGCACGCTGCACGGAAACTTCGGCCAGCTGCGCAAGCTGAAGAAGCAGTACCCGCATCTCAAGATCCTCTGGTCCTTCGGCGGTTTCAGCTGGTCCGGCGGATTCGGCCAGGCCGCCGCCGACCCCGAGGCCTTCGCCGACTCCTGCTACAAGCTCGTCGAGGACCCGCGCTGGGCCGACGTCTTCGACGGCATCGACATCGACTGGGAGTACCCGGGCGCCTGCGGCCTGACCTGCGACACCAGCGCCCGCACGGCGTACCCGGACCTGATGCGCGCACTCCGCGACCGCTTCGGGCGCAAGAACCTGATCACCGCCGCCGTCACCGCGGACGCCTCGCCGGGCGGCAAGCTGGAGGCGGCCGACTACGGGCGCGCCGCGACGTACGTCGACTGGTACAACCCGATGACCTACGACTACTTCGGCACGTGGTCGGCCACCGGGCCGACCGCCCCGCACTCCCCGCTCACCGCGTACCGCGGCATCCCGGAGCGGACCTTCAACGCCACGGCGACCGTGCAGAAGCTGCGCAGGCTCGGCGTCCCCGCCCACAAGCTGCTGCTCGGGGTCGGCTTCTACGGCCGCGGCTGGACCGGGGTGACGCAGTCGGCGCCCGGTGGCAGCGCGACCGGCCCGGCCCCCGGCACCTGGGAGGCGGGCAGCGAGGACTACAAGGTGCTCAAGACCCGCTGCCCGGCCACCGGGATCGTCGCGGGCACCGCGTACGCACGCTGCGGCGACGAGTGGTGGAGCTACGACACCCCGCGCACCCTGCGGGACAAGGCGGCCTGGGCCAAGGACCAGGGGCTCGGCGGCGCCTTCTTCTGGGAGCTGAGCGGGGACACCCCCGACGGTGAGCTGATCACCGCGCTGGGCCGCGGGCTGCGCTGACCGGCACCCGGTACGCCGTGCGGACGCCGAGGGGCCCGATCGCGATGCGACCGGGCCCCTCGGGCGTCACCTCAGCGCGTGGCGCCGAAGTCCTGGGTCCAGTAGCTGCCCGGCTGTGCCAGGCCGACTCCTATTTCCTTGAAGGAGCAGTCCAGTATGTTCCGCTTGTGACCGGGGCTGTTCATCCAGCCCTGCATCACGGCCGAGGGGGAGGAGTAGCCGAACGCCACGTTCTCGCCGAAGGACCGCCAGTTGTAGCCGGCGGCGCTGATCCGGTCCGAGGGGGAGGAGCCGTCCGAGCCGGTGTGCGACATGGTGCCCGTCTCGGCCATGTCGGCGCTGTGCTCCTGGGCGGCGTCGGTCAGCTTGCCGTTGAGCTTGAGCGGGGAGCAGCCGGCCTTGGAGCGCTCCTGGTTCACCAGCTTCACGAGCGTGGTGACGTTCCCGGTCACGGGGGCCCCGGACGGCGCCGTGCCGGGTGCCTGCGCGGGGGCGGAGGCCGGGGGCGCGGGTGCCTCGGGGACGGAGGAGGGCGCGCCGGCCCAGGTGCCGTGCGACCACTGACCGTGCCAGGGCGTGTTGTTCCAGTGCCCATGGGACCATGCGCCGTGCCGGGCGTCCCGCGGACTGTCGATGGATGCCATGGCGACCGAGGGCACCCCCACGGCGGCGACGGCGAGAGCGGCGACGACGATCTTGCGATGGCGTGTCTTCCGGCGGTGGTTCGTCATTGCGTGACCTCACTCGGTGGTTCGGCGTCCGTGTTCACATCCCGCCTGAGCTGCTGTGACGCCGTGCGGGCTCGGCCATTGTGCGGACCGTCCCGAGAGCGGGGCAATGGAAGATCGTTACTACGCCGACTCGTAGCGAAGACGATCCTTGCGCCGCGAAGCGGGGCATGCGTGTGCCCGTTCGGCGCCTTGTTGTGAAAATCTGACGTTCCTTCAGGATGCCGTCCGGGCCCGGCGGACGGCCGGAAGCGACACGCGGATCGCGTGCGGTCCGCCCCGATGTATGCGAAATGTCCGTTCCGGCGGGGATGGATCGCATATGCCGTCCGGCCGCCGTCTACTATGCGCTGCCGTAACCGCCCGGCCCGGGGTGACGGACTTCACAGAGCGGCAGGGAACAGGCCGCTCGGCCGCGCGTACCAGCGCCAACACGCGGCACAATCGCCCCATGCGACACATACGCGTGATCGGCATCGGCGCCGGCGACCCCGACCACCTCACCCTCCAGGCAGTCAAGGCGATCGCCCGGACCGACGTCTTCCTCGTCCTGGGCAAGACCGGCGAACGCCAGGAACTCGTCCGGCTGCGCCACCGCATGCTGGAGGAGCACGGGCGCCCCGGCCATCGCGTCGTGGAGGTCCCCGACGCCGAACGGGACCGCACCGCCCCCGGCTACCCGGCGGCCGTCGAGGACTGGCGCCGCCGCCGCGCCGACGTGATCGAGCGTCTCCTCGCGGAGCAGGTCGGCCCGGAGGAGACCGCGGCCTTCCTCGTATGGGGCGACCCCAGCCTCTACGACAGCGTCATCGCCGTGCTCGACGACGTCCGCGCCCGCGCCGACGCCACCGCCTTCACCTACGACGTGATCCCCGGCATCAGCAGCGTCTCCGCGCTGGCCGCCCGGCACCGCACGACCCTCACGCGCGTCGGCCGGCCGGTGCAGATCACCACAGGCCGCCGGCTCGCCGAGGGCGGCCTGCCCGAGGGCGTCGACGACGTCGTCGTCATGCTCGACGGCGACGCGGCCTTCGCGGGGATCGACCCCGAGGGTGTCGAGATCCACTACGGCGCCTACCTCGGCACGGACGACGAGATCCTTGTCTCCGGTCCCCTCGCGGAGACCGCCGAGCACATCCGCGCGCTGCGGGCCGACGCCCGTGCCCGCAAGGGCTGGATCATGGACACGTACCTGCTGCGCCGCTGACCGGCCCCGGGCGGCGGTGCTCCGCGGATGCCGCCGCGAGGAACGGGTGGCCGCCACTGCGTCGACCCCGGCGAGCAGGACGGGGACGGCGTGCTCCACCTCGCCGCCGGTGGCCCGGACGCCGACCGGCAGGTTCCCCGTACGTCCTGCAGGGCCCGATCGTCGTGAAGGCCGGGCGTGTTGAGGGCGGGCCTGCGGGCGGTGCCCGGTCGGCCGGGAGCGTCGGACGGGGGCGGTCGGGACGCCGAGTGCGCGGGGGCACGACCTCGCATGGACGCGCCGGCCGGGTGCGCTCGTCCGCGCGGGCCGGAGGGCGAGCCGCGCCCGCCACGCCGCGGCCAGGCACTCTCCGGGCCGGCCCGCCCTGGGTGCCGGTGCGTCGGGCCCAACGCCGTCGAGGCGCTGGTGAGTTCATCGTGCAAAGGCGACGCCTACGGGCGTTGCCGCAGGTGACGGGCGCGTGGGTGTTGTCACACTCGACGGTGCCACCTTGAAGTGGCGCGGTCCCGGGACATAGCCTTCCCTCCGCCTCTGGTGGGGGAAGCCGGTCGAATTCCGGCGCTGGCCCGCAACGGTGGGCCGCGCGGCATCCGTGATGCCGTCCGCGGCGAGCCCGATGACCCATCGGCGGCACTGGTTCTCATCCGTCGCGGTCACGGGGCGAGGCCCACGGGCACGGCCGCCCGCGTTCCTCGCGGCCGTTCTCCCGGGGTGCGTCCCGAGGTCCACCGTTCAGGAGGCTTCGTTGCGCATATCCGGCCGCACGGTCGCTCCCGCGCTCATCACCGCCACCCTTCTCGCCCTGCAGGCGACCTCCGCCGCGGCCGCTCCCGCCGTGCCGTCGGACGCCGCTGCCGCGGCCGGGTGGGCGGGCCGCCAGTTGAAGGACGGCGACCACGTCGAGGGCGACTTCGGTGCCGACCCCGGTCTCACGGCCGACGTCGTACTGGCCCTGTCGGCCACGCACACGGGCAGGGGCGAGACGACCGCCGCGACCGACTGGCTGGCCGCGCACGCGGAGTCGTACCTCACCGGTGACACGCCGGGCGACATCTACGCGGGGTCGCTGGCGAAGCTCGCGCTGGTGGCCGAGGCGGGGCACCGCGACCCGGGCGCGTTCGCCGGTCGCGACCTGATCGCGCAGCTCAACTCCCGTATGCAGCCCAGCGGCCGTTTCACCGACCGGGCCACCTTCGGCGGCACCGAGGTCAACGACTACTCCAACACGCTGACGCAGTCGCTGGCCCTGATCGCGCTGGAGCGCGACGGCGGCGCGGTGCCGGGCGCGGCCGTGGACTTCCTCCTGGCCGGCCAGTGCGCCGACGGCGGCTTCCCGGTCTTCTTCCCGGAGACCCCCGCGGAGTGCGACGCCGACGCGGACGGCACCGGCATGGTCGTGCAGGCCCTGCTCGCCGTCGGCAATGAGGACGCGGCCGCGGGCAAGGCGCTGGACTGGCTGGAGAAGAAGCAGGGCAAGGACGGCGGCTTCGCCGGCACGGGTCCGACCGCGGTGGTGAACGCCAACTCGACGGCCCTGGCCACCCAGGCCCTGCGGGCCGGAGGACGCGGTGCGGCCGCCGACAAGGGTGCGGACTGGCTGCGTGGGCGTCAGGTCGGCTGCGAGGGCGCGGCCAAGGACCGCGGCGCGGTGGGCTACCAGGAGGCCAAGGCCGACGGCAGTGCGCTGCGTGCGACCGTGCAGGCGGTGACCGCCCTGTCCGGGATCTCGTACGCGACCGTGGACGGCACCGGCGCGACGGAAGGACTGGCCGCTGTGGAGTGCTCGTCGCCGAGCCCCACGGCCAGTGACTCGGCCGGCGCCTCGCCCACCCCGACCGGTGAGCCCACCGAACCCGGCGGCTCGGCGACCCCCACCGACTCCCCGGTCCCCTCCGCCACCGTCACGCCCACGCCGAGCGCGACGACGCCGGCCCCGGCCGGATCGACGTATCCGGGCGGCACGGGCGGTTCCGGCGGCACCGGCGGCGCGCTGGCCAGCACCGGCACGTCCGCGCTGCCGCTGGCGGCGAGTTCCGCGGCGCTGATCGCGGTGGGTGCCGCGGCCGTGGTCGCCGTCCGGCGCCGCCGCTCCCCGGGAACCGGGGCGTGATCCGGCAGGGCTCGGCAGCGCTGGCGGCCTGCGCCGCCGCGGCCGCGACGCTGCTGTGGCCCGCCGCCGCCCCGGCCGGAGCGGCAGGGGGCTGCTCCGGTGTGCTGGTCGTGGTGGAGGACCGCGGTGTCCCGGACGCCCCGTACCCGAGCAGGACCGGGTGCGCACCGTCGCCGCAGAGCGGTATCCAGGCGCTGCAGCAGGCGGGTTTCTCGGTCCGGCTGGGCTCCGGCCCCTACGGCGGCGGCTTCGTCTGCGCGCTGGACGGTGCCCCCGGCACGGGGTGCGGGGCGGTGGACAAGGACACGTACTGGTCGTACTGGTACATGCTCCCCGGCACCAGCACCTGGGTGTACGGCGCGGCCGGACCGGCCGGCCGCACTCCGGCGAAGGGCGGCATCGACGCGTGGGTGTGGCAGGACTCCGGCGCCAACGAGCCGCCGTCGCCGCGCAGCGCGGTCGCGCCGACGCCGACCCCGACGCCCTGGCCGACGCGGACCACCGCGAAGCCCGGCGGGGGAGCATCCGGCGGCGGCGGATCCGACAACCCATCAGGAAGCGGTGGCGGTACGAGCGGCCCGGGCACGGGTGGATCCGGCACCGGGGGCGCCGCCTCGCACCCGGCGGCGCACCCGAGGGCGAGCGCGAGCGCGACCGGCAAGGGCGCCGCGAACCACCCCACGGCGACCGCGGGGACCGAGGCCTCCACGAGTCCGGACCCGATCCCGGACCCGAGCCCGTCGCCGGGCTCCCGCACCGAGGCGTCCGGTACGACGGGCAGCCCGGGCGCGCCCGTGAGCGGTGTGCGGTCGGCCGGCGCGCGCTCCGGCGGACAGGGCTGGAACGGCTGGCCGCTGCTGGCCGGCACCGTCGGGGTCGCGGCCCTGGCCGGCGCCGCCGTCCTCCGGGCCCGCAGGCGCGACCGCCGGCCCACCGAGGAGGCGGGCTGATGCCGCGCCCCGGCGCGCGGCTGCTGCTGCCCCGCCAACTCCACCCGTTCGCCTGGTGGGTGTGGGCTCTCGGGCTCGCCACCGCGGCGAGCCGCACCACCAACATCCTGCTGCTGGCGCTGATCGGCGCAGCTGCGGGCTACGTGGTGGCCGCCCGCCGCACCCGCGCGCCCTGGGCGGCCGCCTACGGCGTCTTCCTGAAACTGGCCGTCGCGGTGGTGGTACTGCGCCTGGTGCTCCAGTCCCTGCTGGTCGGCTACGGCGGCTCGACCGTGCTGCTCGACCTGCCCGCGATCCCGCTGCCGTCGTGGATGTCCGGGGTCAGGCTCGGCGGCCCGGTGACCGCGGAAGCGGCGTACTCGGCACTGTGCGACGGCGTACGCCTGGGCGTCATGCTGCTGTGCTTCGGCGCCGCCAACGCGCTGGCCAGTCCCGCCCGGCTGCTGCGGGCGCTGCCGCGCGCACTGCACGAACTCGGCGTCGCCGTCACCGTGTCGCTCAGCGCGGCGCCGCAACTCGTCGCCGCGGTCGGCCGGGTCCGCCGTGCCCGGCGGCTGCGGGCGCTGCCGGTCCGCGGACTGCGCGGCACGCTCTCCATCGCCGCCCCCGTGCTCGAAGAGGCCCTGGACCGCGCCCTCGCCACCGCCGCCGCCCTCGACGCGCGCGGGTACGGGCGGCGCGACGCCGTACCGGCCGGGCGGCGCGCCGCCGTGCACACGCTGCTGCTCGGCGGCCTCGCCTCGGTCGTCGTCGGTGTCTACGGCCTCCTGGACTCCTCGACCACCGTTCCCGCCGGCCCGCTCGGCGCGGTGACCACGGGCCACGCCGGTCCGGTGCTGCTGGCGATCGGGCTGCTCGGCTGCGTCGCCGGAACGCGCCTGGGCGGCGCCTCCGTCCGGCGCACCCGCTACCGCCCCGACCCGTGGGCACTGCCCGAATGGGTCACCGCGGCGAGCGGCGCCCTCGCCGCGCTCTGCTTCTTGCTCACCTCACCGGCCGCCGCGCTCGCCCCCGACCCCTGGTCCCTGCAGCCGCCGGGCCTGCCGCTGCTCGCCGCGGCCGGGGTGCTCTGCGCGCTGCTGCCGGCCCACCTCACGCCGCCGCCGCCGGGCGACCACGACCGCACCCCCGTCTCCGCCGGACCGGGGCGGCCCACCGACCAGCCGAGGAAACATCCGTGAACGCCGTCCACTGGGAGCAGGTCTCCTTCCGCTATCCGCGCGCGAGCGCGCCGGTGCTCGCCGGGGTCGACCTCGCCGTGCCCGACGGGGAACTCGTGCTGGTCGTGGGCGCCACGGGCAGCGGCAAGTCCACGCTCCTGCGCACCGTCAACGGGGCCGTCCCGCACGCGACGGGCGGCACCCTGTACGGCACGGTGACCACCGCCGGCCGGGACACGGCCGTACACGCCCCGCGCGACCTCGCCGACGCCGTCGGCGTCGTGCCGCAACGTCCGGCGGACGCCTTCGTGGCCGACACCGTCGAGGAGGAGATCGCCTACGGGCTGGAGTGCCTGGCGCTGCGGCCCGAGGCGATGCGCCGCCGGGTGGAGGAGACCCTCGACCTGCTGGGGCTGGCCGACCTGCGGTCCCGGTCCCTGCAGGCGCTCTCGGCCGGGCAGCAGCAACGGGTGGCGCTGGCCGCGGCGTTCGCGGCGCAGCCCGGCCTGCTGGTGCTGGACGAGCCGACCAGCGCCCTCGACCCGCCGGCCGCCGAGGAGGTGCTCGCCGCCCTGACCCGGCTCGTGCACGACCTCGGCACGACGGTGCTGCTCGCCGAGCACCGGCTGGAACGGGTGGCGCAGTACGCGGACGCCGCCCTGCTGGTGCCCGGCGGCGGCGAACCGGTGCGCTACGGAGCGACGGCCGACATCCTGGCCGACGCGCCTGTGGCCCCACCGGTCGTGGAACTGTCCCGGCTGCTGGGCTGGAGCCCCGTCGCGCTCAGCGTGCGCGACGCACGCCGCAAGGCCGCCGGTCACCGGCTGCTCGCCGCGGCGCCGGTGCCGCGCGAGACACCGCCGCAGGGCGAGCCGGTCGCCTCGCTGCGCGGGCTCGTGGCGCACCACGGACCGGTGCCCGCGCTGCGCGGGGTCGACCTCACGCTGCACGAGGGCCGGGTCACCGCGCTCATGGGCCGCAACGGCGCCGGCAAGTCGACCCTCCTGTCCTGCCTGGCAGGACTGCACCGGCCCACCGCCGGCGAGGTGCGCGTGGCCGGGGAGAACCCCCTCAAGCTGAAGCGCCGCCAGGTCGCCGCGGCCGTCGGCATGGTGCCCTCGGACCCCGGCGACCTGCTGCTCGCCGACCGGGTCGACCGCGAGTGCGCGGGCGCCGACCGCGAGGCGGGGGCGCTGCCCGGCACCACGGCCGCGCTGCTGGAACGGCTGGTCCCGGGCATCGACCCGCGGGCCCACCCGCGCACCCTCTCCAGCGGCCAGCGCCTCGCGCTCGCACTGGCGGTACTCCTCGCCCGCCGCCCCAGGCTGCTGCTGCTGGACGAGCCGACCCGCGGCCTGGACTACCCGGCCAAGGCCCGCGCCACCACGATCCTGCGGCAACTGGCCGCCGAGGGGCACGCGGTGCTGCTGGTCACCCACGACGTGGAGCTCGCCGCCGCGGCCGCCGACCGCGTCGCGGTGCTCGCCGACGGCGAGATCGTCGCCGACGAGGACGCCGTCGCCGCGCTGGCCGCGTCACCCGCCTTCGCACCGCAGACCGCCAAGGTCCTCGCGCCGGCGCCGCTGCTCACCGTCGACGAGGCCCGCGCCGCTCTGCAGGTACTCAGCACGTCGCAGGAGGCCCCGGCATGACCGGCGTACGGATGCCCGCCGACGGCGAGCACGTCCTTCACCTGGCCGCCCGCACCGCGGGCCTGCCGCGCATCGGACCGCGCTCCGCGGTCGCCCTGGTCCTGGTATCGCTCGTGGGGCTCGCCGGCTTCGGCTGGCCCTTCCTCGCCGACGCCTCCTCCCCGGTCGCCCACGGCCAGGACGCCCCCTGGCTGTTCGCCGCGCTCACCCTGCTGGTCCTCGGTGTGGTCCTCAGCGCGCTCCTGGACGGGACCGCCGACGCGAAGGCCGTGGCGCTGCTGGGTGTGCTGTCCGCCGTGGGTGCCGCACTGCGCCCGCTCGGCGCGGGCACCGCGGGCCTGGAGCCGATGTTCGTCGTCTTCCTGCTGGGCGGACGGGTGATGGGACCGGCCTTCGGCTTCGCCCTCGGCAGTACGGCCATGTTCGCCTCGGCCCTGCTCACCGCGGGCATCGGGCCCTGGCTGCCGTTCCAGATGCTCGCCGCCTCCTGGGTGGGACTGGGCGCGGGGCTGCTGCCGCGCAAGGTCGGCGGCCGCTGGGAGATCGCTCTGCTGGTCGGGTACGCGCTGGTCGGGGGAGTGTTCTACGGCGTCGTGATGAACCTGTGGTTCTGGCCGGCCGGCCTGGTCGACCAGGCCGCCGCGACCGCGTACCACCCGCACGCCGGCGCGGCGGCCAACCTGCGTCACTACCTGACCTTCTACCTCACCACCTCGCTCGGCTGGGACGTTCCGCGTGGCGTCCTCAACGCCCTGTTGGTGCTCCTGGCGGGGCCCCGGCTGCTGACCGCGCTGCGCTCCGCGACGGACCGCGCCGCCTTCGGCGCGCCGATCCGCGTGCTGCGGCCCCGGGAGGACGGGAGCCCCGCCGCCCGGACGGGCAGCGGGGCTCCGGAGCACACCTGACGCATCGTCCGCGCCGCATGTCCACGGCGCTGGGGTCGGTGCGGTGTCGGGTCTGCACCCACGCATCGCCATCGCCGGGGGAGGGCGCCGACGGGCGGTACGGGTCGAGGCGGGCGCCCGGCAGGCCCGGTCGGTTGCGGCGGCCGTCACTGCCGCGCAGCCGCACGCGGAAGGACTTCTCCGCGCGACCCGGCGGACGCACGGGGTGCACGTCCCCTCGCACCGTCGGCGTCCGAGGTGTGCATGACGCGGGTGTCCGGCCGCCCGGGGTCGCGCCGAGGCAGGGGCGGTCGTGCTCGCGGTGCACGCGCACGCGCCCGGCCTGCTGGCCCTTCACCGCCTGGCAGTCGGCGTGCTGGGTGAGGCCCGTGGTGTGCGGCTGAACCGGCCGGGCGGGAAGCCGCCGCCGGGTGGTCCGCCCGCGCAGGCAGCGGAAGGGATGTGGGGACTCCTGGAATCCTGGGGCGTGGCGCACGCTGGGGCGCTTGAACGAGGCTGCGTGGGACGCGGGATGAAGTCGCACGCCCCGCGGGCGAGGCGGTGGCCCGCACCGCGCGCAGCGTTTGTCCGAGTAGGCGGTCGCTAAAAGGTGTCCCGTGAATGTTCGACGGCAACTGGTAGGTGCCGGCAGAGGCAAGCAAACCCGTTCGCGGCCGCGTGACGCGGTAACCGTCGTGGAAGCGAAGAGCGGATGAATGCCGCGCGCGGATGGATCTCGACGGTTTGCCAGGGCTACGCCTGGCCGGCGCGCGGGAAGCGAGAGAACGGGGGCTGCCGCGCATGAACCACTGGCCCGTGCATGGCTGGCGCCGTCCCCCACCGCCCGGTCATCATGGGCTACGACACGGGGCCGAGGCTGCCCTCCAGGGTGGTGCGGGTGATCAAGGGGCGATCCCAACGGGCAAGGATCTCGTTGGCGAGGTCCACGACCGGCAGCGGGTCGACGTCGTTGCGCACCTCGATGCTCGCGGCCAGCAGGCTGCGAGGGACCATGTCGGCGTCCAGGAGCACACGCCAGTCCTGCGGGCTGAGCGTCAGGAACTCCAGGCCGGTGAGCCGGGAGGTCTCCAACGGGTCGGCGAGCGTCCCGGGGTAGGCCAGAAGGGTCCGCAGGCGCGGTAGGTCCACGACGGGCTCCAGGCTGAGCGGTTCGCCCTCCCACACACCGATGCTCAGGACCTCGAGTGCGGGGTGCGCGGCGGCCTCGACGCTCTTCAGGCTGCGGATGTTGACCCGGGCCGCGGCTGGCGGTTGCTCCGTCCGCGGGGCGCTGCGGCGCTGTGCGGGCAGGCGGAGCATCAGTTCGGTGAGGGAGTCGGCGACCAGGCCCGCGCCGACGTCCACCTCGTGGCTGAGCACGATGATGTGCCCCGTGTGCCCGGCTGGACCCGGCGTCAGGTCGACCGCGAGCCGGTCGCCGTCGCTTTCACCGAAGACGATCCAGCCCGGCGATCCGACCAGCCCCTGCACCGCGGCGCCGGGCGGCGTACCGACCGTCGCCATCGCCGCGAGCCGCCATGGGGAGTGCCGGGAGGGCGCGTCGGCAATGTACAGCTCGTCCAGGGGGAACAGTTCGCAGGTCACCGTCTTCATGAGGTGCCACATCGCCTCGTCGTCGGTCAGGTCGTCCCACCGGGCTCGCGTCACCCGGTAGAGCGCCTTGATCTCGTCGGGCAGCGGTATCCCCAGGCGCGCCTCCGCCGCGGAGATCTCTTCCTCGGTCGCGCCGATGGCGTCGGGGAGTCGTTCGCGCAGGAAGGTCTCCAGTGCTGTCGCATCCGCCGCCGGCGAGGACTTCGCGTCGGGCACCGGTTCGGGCAGCCGGCGCCAGGGCTCGGGTACAGCGCCTTCGACCAGGAGGAGCGCGCCCGGGAGCGGCCCGGTGACCTCGGCTTCCACGGCGGGCCCGAAGTCGAGCAAGTGCAGCACGGCCGGGCCGTCCGGGGACATCCGGGCCACGAAGGAGGCGCCGTCGGCGTGGGCCTCCTTCAGCGCTTCCCGCACCTGCTGCACGGCGTCGAACTCGAACGGTCGTCGGTCCGGCCCGCCGGACGCCTGCCCGTGTACCGTGAAACTCGTTCCCCCTGGCATCTGCACGCTGTACGCATGGGTGGTGATCCGTCCGGCGACGTGACCGTCCAGAGCGCCGCCCGGCGTCGCGGTGTGAACGGATCGCAGGATGTGCAGCAGTGGTTCCCAGGTCGTGAACTCATGGAGCGTGGTCAACACGTGCCTCCGATCGGCGCCGTCAACGTGGCGAGGTGATTGTCACGGGAGGTACCGACAGCCTCCGTCGCCGGCGTCAGTCAGCCCTGCCGACCGTTTGCCTTGAACGGCGACGAACCTGCGGAAGCCGCCGACCACGGCCCGCTGGAGCCGATCCGGATCCCCGGCGTTCTGCCGTTGCACCACTGCTGGAGTCGTCCGGGGCAGCGGTCGCAGTGCTGGCCCTTCGCGACGTCGAGAGGTGCGTGGCGGTCATGGTCGGCGGTTCGTGCGTTCGTCCCGGCGGTGAGTCGGCCATGCCCGCCGGGTCGGACTGCGCACGGTGATGAGCGTGTCGGCGAGGTCGAAGAATGCGTCGACGACGGTGGCGCGCCGCTCGCAACAGCGGGCGAGCCGGCAGAAGGCGTTCTGCCAGGCGTGGGCGCCCTCCACGTGGCACCTCTGACGGGCCTGGATGGGCGCCCTGTCGCCGTTGTGCGCGATGCGGCCGTGGAGGCCGCGTTCATTGCGCAGCGCGCGGGCCTTGTCCGAGTCGTGGCCGGCGTCCAGGTACACGTGGAGCCGTCCTCGGCGATGTGGTCGAGGATCATCGGCCGTAGGAGCCGAGCGCGATCTGCTCGGGCCGGGCGAAGACGCGCAACCGTATCTACTTGTCGCGACGGTTGTGGATCGTGGTGTCCGAGCAGGTCGTGTCGACGATCGCCTCGTAAGAACAGTCGAATTGCGGCAGTTGCAGCATCTTGTCGACGATGATCCGTTCGCTGATGCGTCGGCGGTGGCAGCCATGCGGGTGGTCCGGGCGGTACTCCGGCCGCTCGGGAAGCAGGACCGCGCATTGGTCCCAGAGCGGTTCGGTCGGCCGTGATGGAAGCGCGGGCACAGGTCTCCCCTGTGATCACAGGGCGTCCCAACTCCATGATCACCAGGCGCTCCCGTCCTGTTGCCGGTGTCCCCAACCGCGTCTGTTCACGCGACCTCTAAGTCGCGCCGGAGTGGCGCCACTATGGCGCCATGAGGTGTGCCAATGCGGCTGGGACGCCATGTGGTGCCGCGATGACACACCTCGATTTCGGTGTGTTGCGCCAGGTCAGCGCGGCATTTCCAGACGCCTCCCCTGTCCGTGTCCCGTAAGGCCTTGCACGTGGCGCCATCGTGGTGCCATGATGGCGTCATGGACCTCACGCCGTATGTCGACAACCTCCGCCGCGAACTCGCGGTGGCCGCCGAAGCCGGCGGTGAAGAAGCGCGCGAGCTGGCCGAGCGGCTCACGGCTCCCCTGGAGTCGGCGACCCGCCTGACCATGCTCAATGTGCTCTCCGCCGCGATGGACGAGATCACTCGCGAACTCGCCCCCGGTTCGGTCGACCTACGGCTGCGCGGGCTCGACCCGGACTTCGTGGTGACGCCACCGCCGCGCGACGAGGCCTACGAGGACAAGAGCGCCCCCGAGCCGCTCATGTCACCGGCACCGGCGCCGGCTCCGGCACCGGGTGACGGCGACGAGGGCGGCACCGCCCGCGTCAATCTGCGGTTGCCGGCGCATCTCAAGGTGCGTGCCGAGGAGGCCGCGAACCGCGAGGGCCTGTCGGTCAACGCATGGCTGGTGCGCGCCGTGTCGGCCGCGGTCGACGGCGGCACGCGGCCGCGTCCGGCGGAGAAGGCCCGCACCGTCGGACAGAGCTTCACGGGCTGGGTGCGCTAGCCGCGCCCTGCCCGCCGCACTTCACCCACACCACGTCCCACCAGCAGGGACGCCACGAAGACCCAGGAGGACGGGACAGCCATGCCTACTTTCGACACCCCCGCACCGATCTCGGCGATCGCCCGCGTGGACGCCGGATCCATCCGCTTCACGGCGGGCGACCGCCTCGACACCGTCGTCGAGGTGCTGCCGCGCGACCCCAAGCGGGACAAGGACGTGCGGGCCGCCGAGCAGGCCGAGGTCACCTACGCCAACGGCGTCCTGACCGTCAGGACGAAGCAGCGCTACCTCGTCGGGCCCTCCGGCCTCGTGGACGTGACGGTGGACCTGCCCATCGGCTCGCGCGTCGACATCACGGGCTCCTGGACCCAGGTGCTCGGCGAGGGCCGGCTCGGTGAGGTCCGGGTGAAGAACTCGTCCGGTGACGTCCGTTTCGACACCACCGGACCGCTCGAACTGACCGCCTCCCACGGCTCGATCACCGTCGACCGGATCGAGGGCGCCGCCGAGATCGCCACCAGCTTCGGTAGCCTGCGCATCGGCACCGTCGACGGCCCCGCGGTCCTGAAGAACTCGCACGGCACCACGACTGTCGAGGCCGCGATCGGCGACCTGCGGGTGCGCGGCGCCCACGGCAACGTCGACATCGCGCGGGCCGAGGGCTCCGTGACCGCCACTGTCGCCCACGGCACGCTGCGTGTCGCCGAAGTCGCCCGCGGCACCGTCTCGCTGGAGAACTCCTACGGGGCCATCGAGGTCGGCGTCCGCGAGGGCACCGCCGCCTGGCTCGACGTCAGTTCCGAGCGGGGGCAGGTGCGCAACACCCTCGCCGGCGCCGAACCCCCGGCCGAGGCGGAGGAGACCGTCGAGGTCCACGCCAGGTCCCGCTGGGGCAACATCGACGTACGCCGCGCCCGGGTCTGAGCACCCGGTCCGCCTGCTCGCCCACTCCCCACCACTTCACCCTTCGAATGGGAGGGCTCCATGCCTTCGACTGTCATGTCCACGTCCAGGCGGCCCGATGCGCAGGCGCCTGCCGCCGTCTCCGCGGTCGGGCTGCGCAAGTCCTACGGCGACAAGACCGTCCTCGACGGGATCGACCTGCGGATCCCCGCCGGGTCCGTGTTCGCTCTGCTCGGGCCGAACGGCGCGGGCAAGACCACCGCCGTCAAGATCCTTTCCACCCTGATCTCCGCGGACGGCGGACAGGCCCAGGTCGC
>NZ_JBIVNJ010000025.1:0-98186 GCF_044753585.1 Streptomyces sp. NPDC088354
CACCACCAACTGGCCCCGCGCTGCCTGCCCGGGCCGGAGCCCCACCCCATCCCACCACCCGCCCAAAACCCCCCCCCCCCGCCGGCGGGCCCCCCATACCAACCCCGGGGCGGGGGGGCGGCGGCCCGCTGCCGGCAGCGGGGACGCGTCGGCTGACGCCTCCGTGAGAACAAGCGGAAGGGGCTCCTGCCACCGTCGACCGGCGGCAGGAGCCCCTTCTGCTGTGCTGACTACCAGCCCAGGTCGAAGCCCCAGGTGCTGTCACCCGCGGCCCACGTGCTGTCGCTCATGATCTTTCCCCCCTTCTCTCGGTAGACGCCGGACACGCTAGTCGATCATGGGCGCCTCGTTACCCGTGATCTTTAGAGAAGGCCGCGGCGCGAACCGCCCCCGCGGCCGCGCGTGCAGCAGCCAGGACCTCGGCGCGTGCCGTGGCCTCACAGGCGGGAGGCCGGGTCCTCCAAACGCGCACCATGTCGGAAACAGCGCCGCACACGGCCCGGACCTGCTCCGCCAGGTCGTCGTCCAGCTCGACCGAACTGCCGTCGCCCAGGTTGGGTCCGGTCACCACCGCGGTCCCGTACAGCCCGTACGGCAACTGTGCGCCGCGCCAGATGCCAGCGAGCGCCCACGCTGCGACGTTGAGCTCCCGGCCCAGGCTGAGGGCGCCTTCTCCGTGGACGTGGATGAGGGCGCGGCGGTGGTAGACCGCGCCGTCGACGGCGCCACCCAACAGGCCCCGCAGTACCAGGCGTTGTCTCGTGTAGTCCGCGGGCAGGTCGAATGCCTCGAATGAACCTTCTGGGTCGAGCCTCACTGCGGCAGCCACGTGGTGTCCTCTGTTCCTGTGCGTAGTCTGGTGGGCAGTGGTTGCCGGACCGTGCATCCCCCGTCGCGGTCCGGCAACCGCGTTGCCCGTCTCAGAGCCCGTGGTTGGCGGCCGCGAGGTCTTCCGATTCGAGGACTTCGGTGATGGCGTACTCGGTGCGCGGGTCCATGGAGATGTCGTAGGCCCTGGTGACCTGTTGAACCTGAGCGATGGCTCTGCGGACTCCGGAGATGCTGCCGGCGGTGTGCTCGATTGCCATCCAGTCGCGGTAGAGGACTTCGGCGGTCTCATCGATGTCGAGCCCTCGCAGTACCGCGGCTCGGGCGGCGTCCAGGTCCGGGGTGTCACCGGTGGTGTGCCAGGTCGCGAGGGTGTGCGCGACGTCGACGATGCGGGAGAGGATCTCCTGCTGCACCGAGGCGGCCCACGGCTGCTCTTGGCCGTCGAAGGGACGGCCGCGGACCATGGCGAGCGCTTCCTCGAGCCCGGCCAGTCCGGCGACGGGTCCGGCGGCCAGCGCGCGGGTGGCGGCCTGCTGGAAGTCGGCCCAGTCCGAGCGCACCGCGGGGTGGAAGGCGTAGCCGGCCTTGGGCCGCGGCAGGTACGGCTCGCCCTGGGCGTTGGTGCCGAAGCGGGCCCGCAGGTCCGACAGGCGTGATTGCAGGGTGCGAGTCGACCAGGGCGAGGCGGGGTCCATCGCCGTGCACAGCGTGTCCGCGTTCCGGCCGGGCTTGAGGTAGATCAGCGCGGCCAGGGCCGCGACCTTCGCGCCGTGCCCGGCACCGGTGATACCGGAGACCTCCAGCGGGCCGAGCACATTGATCCGCGGCGCGCCGGGGTCCGCTTCTTCGGGAGGCGAGGGCTCCACCGCTACCTCGGATGCGGTGCCGCCTTGATCGGTCGGTCCTGAGGGCTCCGTCGGTTCTGTCGAATCCCTCACCAGCCGGATCGCGGGACCGGCGGTGGAGAGCAGAGCCGGGAACGGACTGCCCGCGTCGGCCTGCGACAGATCCCCGTCCGTGCCGTGGTGGAGCAGCAGGGGGTGCGGGGCCGCTCGCGGGGCGGTGGCTGCACGGTCATGGTCCTCGGCCAGCTGCCAGGTGCCGCGGGCTTGGTCGGAAGGCTGGTCGGCGACGTCGAGTGCGTGCACGAACTCGCGGTACTGCTCGTCGGTCAGGCGCTGCACCTCGATCGGGTCCGCCGTCAGCTGCGCCAGGGATGCCTGGGCGTCCTCGCCGGCGTGGAGGGTGTCGGCGTCGGGGAAGGCCTGCCGGGTCGCGGCCGTGTCGGGCAGCACCACGGTGACGGGGAGATGCCGGGCGGCGGCGACCGCGTCGGCGAGCTGCCACGCTTCTTCCGGATCGACGTCGGCGGCGCATATCAGGATCCACGGCAGCGGCTCGACGGCCTGATCGGCCGTGTTCTGATGGACCTCGACCAGCAGAGCGCCGAGGTCGGCCACGACGGCGGGCAGGTGGGGCATCGCCCGCAGCCGTCCCTTAGGCAGCAGCCCGGCCAGCCGGGTACCCAGACCGACGGTCAGAACTTCGGTGTAGTCGCTCCACGCGCTGGTGCCCGCCTCCAACGCCAACGCCCGGGCCACGGCCAGCACATCGTCCGGCGTCCCGTCCAGCAGCAGCCCCCGGGTACGGAAGAGGTCGACCAGGACCAGGTCGCCGTTGCCGGCGGCGCCGATGGTGACCAGCCCCGGATACGGAGCGGGCACGTCGCGGGCCTGCTCGGCGGGCAGCAGCGGGCTGAGCGCGTCCAGCACCCAGACGCCTCCCGAGTCCCCGGCCGTGAAGGGAGCGATGGGCTCGGCCTCCGGATCGTCCAGGACCAGGGAAATCGCACCGCCCGCGGTGAGCCGTGCCCCGCGCACCGCCGGCACATCGCGCCCGCTCTCGCTCGCGTGATGGGCCAGAGTCCGCAGCACCGTGTCCAGCAGAGCGACGCCGGCCGGCTCACCAGCGGTGTGCAGGACCTGCTCGGTGCGGGTGGGATCGGCATCGATGGCGATCGTCTCGCCCGCCCGCCGCCGACGCTGCTGTAAGATCCTTCGCACGCCCAACGCACCAGCCAGCGACGCCGCAAGCAGCGCACCGATCCCCGCGACGAGTACCACCTGACGCTCACCCCCGTTGTCCTGCACCGCCCCCGCGCTCCTGGCCGGTACAGGAACGGCGGCCGCAGGAGATGGGGACGACTGCTGTGGGGACGCACTGACGGTTGCCGACGGCACGTCACTGCGCGGGGACTCATGGCCCGGGTCGCGTGAAGAGCTGCCGACCTCCGGAACCGCCTGCGGTGCGCGGACCTGCGGGCTGCGAGCCACATCGTCCCGCGATGGTGCGGCATGCGGCGCGCTGGGGTTGTGGGCGGGGAGCGAACGTGGAGCCGTGGGCGTGGCCGGTGACGGCGTCCGCGTCGGTGATCTGGTCAGCGACGGCGAAGGATCCGGAGCCTGGGCGGCTCGTCCGGTGCCGCCCTGTGAGGCTGACGGTCGTGCGGAAGGCGGGTGCTGCCCCGGTCCAGCGTGCCCATGTTCGCCGTTGCTGGGGGTCCGCGGTGTCGCGGTTTCCTCGTGCGGTGCGGCGGGACCTGTCCCGGTGTGCTGGACGCCGCGCGGTGCCGGGAGGTCGAGGTGCTGGCCGGGAAAGATGAGATCGGAGTCGGTGAAGTGACCGCCGCCCGGCTGTGCTTCCCCTTGGTTGAGGCGGAAGATGACCGGGTAGCGGTCGGCGTCGCCGAGCTTGTCCTCGGCGATCTGGGACAGGCTGTCGCCGGCCCGCACCGTGTACTCCTGGTGCGTACTTTCCTCGAGGGCGCTCCCGCGGCCGCCGTAGGCGTGCAGCCTCGCACCGTCGGTGGCGGCATCGTCCGGGAGCAGCAGCACCCACCCCGGCCGGATGGGGTCCTCGGCACGGAAGGTGGTGCCGTCGGTCATGGTCGCTCCGGTGTTTAGGCGTGCGATCTCCTCCCAACGGTTGCCGTCACCGAGCCGGGTCTCGGCGATCGACCACAAACTCTCGGCCGGCCGCACGGCCCGCACCACGTGCGTGCGCGCACCGTCTTTCCCTTTTACGTCACCTCGCAGCACGGAGTGAGGCTCGGCCCCAGCGCTGGCCGGCGCGTGGGCGGTGGCGGCCGCCGTGACGGTGACAGCGTGGGCAGGGGCGGGGGAGGCCAGCGCGGTACCGGTGGGCAGGGCGACCAGGATGGCGCCGACCAGCGTGGCGGCCGTGCGCTGTCCGACGAGCAGCCGCACCCGTGGTGCGGTGCGGCCGCGGAGCTGGGCGGGAATCTCGACCGCGACGGCGGCGGCGAATCCGGCCCACCCTGCCCACCCAGCGACAGCCAGGGCGAGGAGGAAGACCTGCCCGGAGTCCTGTGTGGACAGCAGGTTGCCGAGTACCTGCACTCCGGCCGGGGCGACGATCGCGGTGCCCCACCACAGCAGGACGGGCAGCCCGCCCAGCAGCGCGGCCAGTACCGCGAGACTAGCGGCCGCGCGCAGGAAAGCCGCAACCGTGCCGCGGTGGCGGGCGGCCTTCAGGGAGGACGAAGTCCAGGGTGATGGTGGGGAGTCAGATCGCTGCGACATGAGGTGTGGGCCCTTCTGATAGGGCTATTCGGGCTGGTCGACGCCGTGGAGCAGCGCCGCGGTGCCGTGACCGGTGACGTCCATGGAGTTGATGCCGATCACGGGCAGGAATCTGGTCGTGTAGGTCGAGGTGACCGTGACGGTGAGCTGTGTGTCGTCGTCAGAGACGGTCACGGTGCCGTGGACACCGGCGTGTTGCAGATACGCCGCCGCGGCGGCCCGGGCGGCGACGGGGTCGACGCGAATCGCCGTGCCGGTGATCGCGGCGGCGGCGTCGAGGGCCTGCCCGCCGGCGCGGGCGGCCTCCAGCGCGAGGGCATCGGCCCGCTCCGTCGCGGACAGTTTGCCGCCCCCGTCCAGGACCAGTCCTGCGATGGCCAGCAACGCGACGGTGCACACCGCGAGGAACACCGCGATCCCGCCGCGCTCACCGTGGCCCCGTCCCGGTCCCGCCTCTAGGGCGCACGTGGTGGTGTCCATCAGTCCTGCCTCGCGCGGTGCGCGTCAATGACGCTGGTGAACGTGCTGGTCAGGGTCTTGGCTCCGGGAGCTCCGGGCAGCAGCAGATCGGACAGGCCGACGGTGCAGGAGACAGTGACGGTGACGTACCCGGCTTGCCCCAGTGGCGCGGCCAGGCCCGAGGCGTCGACGCTGACGCCGGTGCTGGCGCAGTGGATGCCCTGATCCTGCAAGGACCGGGCGGCGGCTCCGCTGGCCGCGGACCGTGCAGCCGACTCGGTGCGTTCGATGGACGCGGCACGGGCGGCGTCCTCGGCGGCCGCTTCGATCTTCCCGCCGGAGATGGCGATGCGTCCGGCGGCGATGGCCAGGCACACGAACGCGATCAGCAGCGGGGTGACGATCGCGGCCTGGATCGCCTCGCTTCCCCGATCACCGCGAAGCCGGGGCCGCTCGCGCGGCGGCGAGGCCGAACTCACGGTGCTGTCCAGCGTTCACGGGCACCGGTGGCGGACTGGCTCACGTGCAGGCCGGACACGCCGGGCAGGAGCGACGGGGCGGTGCCCGTGACTGTGATGCGCATCGTCTCCGCGTTGCTGCCGGCCGTGCTGACCGCCGGACTGTGGAGGCTGTCCCCGGCGATCCGTCCCAGGACCTCACGCGCCCGGGCGGCGCCCTGACCGCTGTCAGCCTGGTAGGTACGGCCGGCGGTGACGCCTTCACGGGCGGCGGCCAGGGCGACGTTGCGGGCGTGGAACCACATCCCGACCTGGACCACGGTCAAGGTGAGCAGGATGACGAACGGGAACACGATCGCCATCTGGATCGATGCATCGCCCCGGTCACCACCGTGCGCCGTCCCGGCCGTCAGTCGGCACGGGACGCGTAGGGCGCTTCTGCTCGTACGCGCAGTTCTGACCATGGGCTCAGATCCCCGTGAGCTGGCCGTTGTACTTGGTGACGATGACGCTGATGGTGGCGGCAATGGCGATCGCGCCGCCCACGGCGGCGACCCAGATGATGACGGTGGTGATGGAGATGTCGCCGCGGTCGCTGCCACGGGCACGGCCTTCTTCGAGACGGCCGCGCACCCACAGGACAGCAGCGGTCGCAGCGCGGATGAGGGGATTCATCGGGAACTCCTTGGGCTCGTCGTCAGGTCGTGAGGATGCGGATGATCGCGGGGAAGGCGATGAGGAGCATGACCAGCACGGCGAGCAGAGCGCCGGGGGCGGTCATCTTCTCGCTGTCGGCGTTGGCCTCCGTGGCCTGCGTCGCGAGCAGTTCCGTGCGAAGGTTCCGGGCCCGGGCCCGCAGCGTGGCGTAGACGGCGGCTCCGTCGTCGGTGGACTGACGCATGATCGCGGCGAGGTCCTCCAGCACCGGCAGGTCCAGCTCGCCGGTCAACCGGGCCAGGCTCTCCCAGTGCGGGACCTTGTCCACCCGCGACTGCATCAGGGCCTGCTGGATCCGTACGAACGCCCAGCCGCCGGCGACCTGCGCCGCCTGCTCCAGCGACTGTTCCGCGGAGACGTTCCCGGCCCGCCGCAGCGCAACGAGGTCCAGGTAGGCGGCCATGGCGTGCGCGAACTCCTCCCGCGCCCGTTTCGCCTGGTCGCGCAGGGCGAGGTCCGGGGCGAACCAGAGCACCGCGGCGAACAGCACGCCGACCACGGCCGGCAGGTAAACCGGCAGGCCGAGTAGTAGCAGGGGTATCCCGGCGAGCGGCGGCACCAGCAAGCCGGCCGCGGCCAGGGCGGTCTTGGTCAGCAGGAACTTCCCCGGCGACGTGCCGACCAGGGCGAGGTTCTTCCGGGGGATCCGCACACCCGGCAGGGTGTCGAGGTGGTCGACCAGCCATGCTCCCCACCGCTCATCGCGGTCAAGGCTGACCGGCACCGGGGCGGGGAGAGTGGGGTGATTGAGGCGCTGCAGCGCCGGGCTCAACGCGGGCGCGGGTCGCAGGAGTTGTCTGACCAGCAGCGCCATTCCGGCGCCGACCGTCGCGCCGGCCAGCAGCGCACCAACCGGGATCACCGCGCCTCCCCGGTACCGGCCGCGGCCTGAACCCGAGACGTGGCTCCGGAGACGGACACGTTCCGAGGCGTCATGACTGGCGTGGCGGTGACGCGGCTGCGCGGGTCGGCGATGAGGAACCGCGGCACCGGGTGGTGGTGGGCGAGCTGCCGCATCCACACCAGGACCGCCACGAATCCGGCGGCGAGTAGCGCCAGGACCAGTTGGCCGAGCAGCGTGCTGTAGGGGGCGGTGTAGCCGGGGATGAGGAATCCGAAGGCGACGACGCCGAGCGTGATCAGGGTCATCCACCGCACGGTGGTGCGGGGCTTGGCCCGGTCCGCCTCGATCTGCCGCCGCTTGCCGACTTCCTCGTGCACCGACGCCGCCAGGTCGTCCAGCGCCTGCGCCAGGCCGGGGCCGCGATCGGCGGCGGACAAGATGAGTGCGGCGACGACCTTGTCCGCGGTCACGTCGTCCAGCGCGTCACCGAACGTCCGCAGCGCGGCGACCGGCCGCCATCCGACGGTGAGGCGGTCGACCAGGTCGGCGACCTCGCCCGCGATCGGTTCCGGCACGCTCTTGCGGGACAGCGCGAGGGCTTCGTCCAGGCCGCGGCCGAGGCGCAGCACGTTCGACAGGCGCTGCGTCCAGTCCCCGAGTGCTTCCAGCCGGGCGATGCGCTGGGCTGCGCCCTTGGTGGGGGACAGCAGCCACGGCACCCCCGGAAACGCCAGCAGTACCAGCACTCCGGTGACGAACACGCCCGTGACCGCCCACACCACGGCGCCCGCGACGGCACCGGCAGCGAGCCGGGTCCTGGGTCCTGTGCCGCCGGAGCGCAGTACGTGGAGCCGTGCCATCAGCGAGGGTCGCTTCGGGGTGTCCGTGCCGGTTACGCCGATGACGATGCCGACCAGCCCGGCGACCAAGGCGGCGCCGGTGACGACCCACGGCAGCAGTCCTGTGCCGTTCACGAGGCCTCCCGGATGAGCAGCGGCAGCGGCGCAGGCCAGGTGCCGTGCGGGGTGTTGAGGAGGTCGGGGTCGAAGCCGGCCCGCCGTAGGTCGGGGATGCAGCGGGGGTGCATCAGCGGCATCGCCCTGGGTTCGTCCCACTCCGGGCGCGGTCCGAACACGAGGTTCGTGTCGGGGCGGCCGCCCTCACCGATTCCGGTGACTTCCAGCACGTGGGAGACGAACCGGTGCCGGTGCCCACCGATGCGGGTCTCATCAATGGACGCCACGAACACAATGAAGTCCAGACCGTTCGCGGCCTGCCGATAAGCGAGCTGCTCGCTCATGTTGGCCTGCGCCAGCAGGTACAGCTCGGCGATCCGGTCGAACACCACCGACGGGTGGATCGCGTGCAGCGTGGAGAGGTTGCCGCCCTGCCCGTTCGTCATGGCCTGCAGCATCGCCACGATCTCCGGGCCACGGACCTCACCGACCACGATCCGAGCCAGAGACATCCGCAGCGCCCGGTACATCAGGTCCATCAGGGTGATCTCGCCGGCGCCGTGCCCGTCGACGCGTTCGCCGTTGGACTCCCGGGCCTCCATCGGCACGACCTGCTGGTGATAGCCGTTCTCGTGCGCGAACAGCTCGTACTCGGTCTCCAGCGTCGCGAACCGCTCGGCCGGATCGATCTCTTTCAGCAGGGCCCGCAGCAGGGTGGTCTTCCCGGCGGCCTGACCGCCTACGACCATGACGTTCTTCTCCGCCCGCACGCACGCCGACAGGAACGCCTGCAACGTGGTGTCGAGCACTCCCTTGGCGACCAGATCCGCCAGGTCGGCGTGGCGCATGGAGTGCCGGCGGATCGTCACATAGATGCCGGGCGTGACGTCGGTGACCGCCTGCAGCCGCGACCCGTCGGCGAGCCGCAGCGCAAGGAACGGGTCGGCTGTTGACAGGCTTCGCTCCGCCTGACCTGTGGTGCGGCGTGCAAGGTCGCGCAACAGCTCGCGGAGCTCGTCGTCAGAGTCCGCGACCGGAGCGACCCGGGCGCGGCGGCCGTCGGTGAAGTCCAGCACCACGTTGCGGTAGCCGTTGATGAAGACGTTCTCCACCGCCGGGTTGTCCAGGTGCTGCTGGAGCCGGCCGGCGCGAAACTGAAGATCGAACACCGCCTGCGCTATCGCCGCGTCCTCGACCGGGCTGGTGGCCTGGCCGCGGCGGATGGCTTCGGCGTCCGACCAGATCGCGACCTGCTCATTGATCAGCGCCCGGCCCTGCTGCTCCTGCGCGGCCGCACTCATCCCCGGCCGGGCACGAAGGAGTTCACCGAGGCGGTCACCGACCTCCTTCTTGATCAGCCGCACCGCGGCATAGTCGACGAAGGCCTGCGGCACGATCGGGTCACCGACCGGCGCCGGAGTGCTCGGGGCCGCCCGCAGCGGCCGTCCCTGTCCGGGAGACGGCCGGGCCGGGACCGGCTGGGTGTGCAGAGGCTCAGCGCGCACCGGTCACCTCACCGCTCCTTCTTTCCTCGAGGGAACCCGGCGCCAGGGCCGGGACTGCGAGGCGGGCTCGGCGGGTGGCAACCAGCTGCCGGATGCGCGTGGTCGCCGACCGGGCGGAGCGCATGAGCTCGGACAGCTCGAACTTCCGCGGCTGGTCGGCGCCGTCGGACAGCACCGCGGACTCCCGCGGCCGCCACGGCAGAACCGCCACGACCTCAGCGCCCAATTGGCGTTGGACGTCCGCGGCCGGGAACGGCCCGGCGTCGACCAGCAGCAGCCCGATTTCCGTGGTGGTGCCGAGCTGCTCCCGCAGAGCGGCGAGCCGGACTTCGGTATTTTGCAGCCCCCGCAAAGTGTTCTGCGCGACCAACAGCACCAGGTCAGCGCGCTGCGCGAGGACCTGCGAGGGGCCGAACGCCCCGCGCCGGCCAAGGTCGACCAGCACGTCGTGGGCGTGAGCTTCAATTTCGGCGAACATCGCCGACAGGGGCTTCCACACCGGGCTCATCGAGGGCGCGTGCGCCGGGTCGTACAGGCCCGGCAGGACCAGGCGGTCGCGGGTGCGGGCGTCGGTGACGTCGACCAGCTGCCGCCAGAACGCCTCCGCGAGCTGCCCCTGCCGCGCCGCCAACGCCAAATTGCGCAAGCTGTGGCTGCCACCCAAGGTCCCTTGCAGGGCGCCAGGCAGGATCGCGCCACCATCCGGGTCGCACTCAGCCAACACCACCCGATGCCCCGCTTCCAGCGGCCACGTCAGCAGCAGCGCCATCGCCGTCGTGGTGACACCCGGTGCGCCGAGGCCTCCTGCCAGCGCGATGACGGTCATCAGGATCCGTCCTCGGCCGCGACGACCACAGCAACGTTGCCGGTGGCGACCTGCGCGGCCAGATCGGGGCCGTCCGCGGCGGGGACGGCGACGTCTACCACCACCGCACCGGTCGCGGCGGCCGGCCGTCCGACCGCCACGACCTTCGCCGGCAGCGTCACCGGCTCCATCCCGCTTCCCGTCGTGCCACCAGTGGTGCCGCCGTTGCCAGGCCGGGCCGCCGCCGCGGAGTCCGGGTCCGGGGTGGACACGATCAGCACCTTCTCCCCGGGCACCAGCGGCGTCGCCGGGAGCTGGGACGGGTTCACGCTCACGCCCACGAGTTGCTCTCCGGGGCTGACGAGGGACTGGTCGGTGACCTGAGACGGCGCAAGCAGTGATCCGGCCTTCAGGTCGGTTGCCGCACGTTTGCCGACCAGGTCGCCGGCGTGGGAGGCGTTCACCGACTTCACCGCGGGGTCCAGCGCCAGCGAGGCCGTGGTCAGGTCCTGACTTGTGATGCGCGTCCCCACCGGCAGGTCTCGTGCGACGACGACGACCGCCGTGCGGTGGCCGGAGCTGGAGTAGAGCACCGCGCCGGCCAGGCCACCGGCCGCGATCAGCGCGATCGAAAGCGCGATCAGCCCGGGGCGGCGGTGCCGCTGGCGGATCATCCGCGGCGCCGTGACCGGCCCCGACGGGCCGGGCGATGCGGCGGGCGGAGGAGCAGTGGTGGGACTCACGAGGGGTGCCTCCTGCGGTGCGGGGAGGCCAGCGGTCACTGGCCGAGAACCTGGACTTCGCCGATACGCAGCTGGACCTGGGAAGAACGGGTGGTGCTGAGGTCGCCTCGCTGTCCGCCGCCGGCCCAGTGCACGTCCCACGTGGCTGTCGCGGTCACCCAGAACACCTCGCCCTCGCCACCGGCTGAGGTCGTGGTGTAGCGGTAGCCGCAGGTGGGGGACTCCTTCGCCCCGTACGACGCCTTGTAGGGGGTGCCGGCGCCGCAGGTGACGGTGTGGCCGTCGCCCATGTCCCACTGGATCTTCCACACATTCGCGGTAGCGACCACGGTCACCCCGCCCGCGCTGGCCGACGCGAGCGCCGGCCCCCACGTGCGCGGCGAGGTCCGGTTCCACAGCCAGACCGGCATGCCCACCACGCCCGTGGTGCCAGGGCTGGGGGCCACTCCGATGTCGGGGCCGTCGATCGGGAGGCGCTTGACGGCCTCGGCGGCAAGCTCCGCCGGATCCACGCCGCCGCCCGCTCCCGGCGGCGGCGTCGCCCGCCACTGCACCGGCCGGCCCTCATCCGGGCAGTACGCGTCATACACCGCACCGTCACCGGGCTTGTGACCCTCCCACGCGGGGTCACCGGCCGGCGGCTGCGGGACCATGGCCTTGTAGTAGCAGTTCGGGCTCCACCACCCCAGATCCGGCAGGTAGCAGGGCACCTTCACGTTCTGCAGCGTGTCCACGCACTCCCGCGCCCCAGGCTTCGTGCCGTCGCCGCCGGGGTGGCCACCGCCCGGCTGCCCGGGCACGGTCACCACGACCTGGCAGTCCCCGCCCCCGTCGGGCGGGCAGACCACCTTGCCGTCGGCCGCTGCCGGGGACACCGCCGTCAGCACGAGTCCGCCTGTGGCCGCGGCCACGGCCAGCAGCCGCCTCAGCACTTCTCGTCCCGGTGCGCGGTGCTGTCGGTGAGGACCCAACGGGTCCCGATTGTGCGGAGCTTCGACGTCACTGGGTACTGCTCGTTCTGGCCGGGGACCGCGACGCTCTTGCCGGACGCCTTGTTCACTGGCGTCCAGTCGGTGTCGTCCCAGCACACCGTCAGGGTCGCCCGGTGCGGGCTTGCCCCGAGGTCTACCGACGTGGCGGTGACCGTGAACGCCGGCTTGCCCTTGGTGACGATGTTGTTGGCCCGGTTGATCAGCAGTGTCTGCTTCGCGTTGGCCAGCACCTGCCCGGACGCGTACCGCTCGATGTCCGTCCCGGTGAACGTGGCCTTCGCCAGCCCGGCCGTCCGTGCTTGGGTCAGACCGCGGAACGCGGCCACGACGGAGGCCTTCGCGTCGGCTGTCGTGTCCGGCGTTGCTGCTGGGGACGTGGGCGCAGCCGCCGTTGACGTCGCAGACGGCACCGGCCTCTCAGCCACTGCTTCGTTGCCGTGGCTGCAGGCCGACACGGTCAGCACCGCCGCGGCGGCCGCCGCGGTCAGTGCGATGCCGGCGCGGGTCTTGCTGACGTGACTGCGGTGGTGCATGGTCCTGGACACAGAAGTGCCTCCCCCAACATCGGCTGACGCGTCGCCCGCCACCACCCCAGCAAAACGAGCGGAGTGTCGCGGTGCAATTCACGGCGACCCTACGGCGGCAACTCACCGAATTCCCACAGCAACCCAGCGGGCGTTGACTGAACTAATCTGTTTTGCCCGTGTATGGGGGGCGGTGAGATTTCACTTCCCGCCACATTCGATTCCGCTCAGTGAAATTCATCCGGCGGCATTACGTCCCTCTGGTCCTGCAGGGGCACACCGCCTTGCGCGGAACGGGATCCGTCCGTGGCCGCAGCGCCTCGCCAGACCTATCGCCGCGTCGGCGGTGCGGCTGACGGCGGTGATTGTTCCGGATGTTGCTCCC
The DNA here is from genome assembly GCF_044753585.1 of Streptomyces sp. NPDC088354. NCBI lineage: Bacteria > Bacillati > Actinomycetota > Actinomycetes > Kitasatosporales > Streptomycetaceae > Streptomyces > Streptomyces sp. NPDC088354. The sequence goes on from NZ_JBIVNJ010000025.1 coordinate 12,822, forward strand.
ACTTCAGTCAGCCTGTCTCCACCATGTGGGTCGGGCCCTCGCTGACCCCCTTCTGTGATGGCGAGCGCATCTCGCGATGGCGGGGTCGGAGGGGCCGCGGCGCAAAGTGCAGAATAGGTATTAGGCATATGTTGGCATGGGTACTCATGCGCGCGTACCGGGATTATCTCCCGCGCAACGCCCTCGAGACGGCGGGTGGCGGCGTCGCCCAGGTCATCAGCTACCGGCACCCGCACCGGCCGACCTCATCGTCACCCCCTCCAGCCCGGCCCGCGAGGGCACTGAGTCACGCTGCGCGCCGCGAAGCAGCGCCGACTGCCCCAGGGCAACCTGGATGCGTCGGGTGGCTGGTACGCCCCGTCGGAGAGTTGACCGACGCTACCAGCAGGCGTTCAGCAACCTATGTCGCTGGCCAGTTGCAGTCGAGATCCGCCTGGCCTTCACCGCGCGGTTGGCTCACATTCACGGTGTTGTCCGGTACAGGACATGCCGCATCTGGTCATCCTGTGACTGATCAATTACGGAGGGGTTGAGGTTGGATCACCTTGCTGTGTAGATCATGTGACTGTGGGGTGGGGTTGTGGGGCGGGGCTTGTTGCGCCTTGGTGCGCATATGGGGGACAGGGCGCGAGCACGCCGTCTCGTGCCAGTGATCGGGCTGGCGACGTCGGCTGTGCTCCTGACCGGGTTGCTTCCGACCGCTGTTGCGTATGCGGCTCCGGCCGCGGCGAAGCCGACGACGGTGCAAGACGAGTCTTCGACATCTGCGACTGCCGCGGAGACCGGGGAGCGGGTCGAGGTGATCGGTCTGCGCGATGAGTATGCGCAGACGTTCGCCAACCCTGACGGTACCTTCACGTTGGAGCAGGCGACGGTGCCGCAGCGGGTGAAGGCCGCGGACGGTACGTGGCTGGATCCTGATGCGACGCTGGAGCGGCGAGCGGATGGGCGCATCGCGCCGAAGGCTGCCGTGGTGGACGTCTCGTTCTCCGGGGGCGGTGCAGGGGAGGGGATGCTCCGCATTGCTGAGGGCGGCAAGTCACTTTCCCTGGGGTGGCCGGGCGTGCTGCCTCAGCCGGTCCTCAGCGGTGCCACCGCTACCTACCCGGAGGTTCTCCCGGGCGTCGATCTGCAGATGACGGCGACGGTAGAGGGTTACCGCGAGGTCTTGGTCGTGAAGTCCGCGCAGGCGGCGGCGAACCCCGACCTTGAGCACATCCAGTTGCAGGCCCAGGGAAGCGGCCTGGAGTTGGCGCCTGGAGCGGGCGGCGGGGTCCGGGCGGTCGACGACGATGGCAACGCGGTGTTCAAGGGGGCCGCGGCGGTGATGTGGGATTCCGCCGGCTCGGATCCGACCGCGTCTTCGTCGGGCAGAACGGAAAGCTTGGTCGGGCAGAGGCAGTTGCTGTCGGCCGACGACGGGCAAACCGATGATGGGCTGGAGACGCAGCCTGGCGACGGTGATACGACCGCGGTCCTGCCGGTGCAGTTGACGGATGGTGCGGTGAGTGTCCGGCCAGATCTGGGATTGCTCCGTGGTGAGGCGACGGTGTACCCGGTGCGTATCGACCCCGCCGTCGGGTTGGGCGCCTCGGAGCGTACGGTGCTCTCTTCCGACGGCGACACATTCTGGCAGTTCAACGGCGACTACGGAGTCGGCAACTGCAGCGCGGTGGGTCCGTACTACTGCGGCTCCAACTACACCAACCGCATGTACTACGAGTTCTCGCCGGCACGGTTGTCCGGCAAGTACGTGCTGGATGCGACATTCCGGGTCACTGAGAAGTGGTCGTTCGACTGCAATCCGCACTGGGTGGATCTCGAGCGTACGAACAACATCTCCGAGGGAACCAAGTGGCCTGGGCCGGCCCCGTTGGATCTGATGGGGGACCGGAATGTGTCCGCCGGCCGGGGTGATCTGTGCTCGCCGTCCCAGCCCGATGCGAAGATCGAGTTCAACGACAATCCGGATGAGCCCGACGAGAATTTGGCGTCCACGGTGAGGTCTCTTGCCGACGGCAAGATCTCCCGTCTGACGCTGATGCTCCGCGCGAAGGACGAGGAGGATCCCTCGGCGTGGAAGCGGTTCGACGACAACGGGGAATTGTCCGTCACCTACATTGCCCAGCCGGGCACGCCGACCGATGTGGGCCTGATTCCGGGGGACGGGACCACCGCCTACTGCAGGACGTCTGCGGCGGATCCGCTGATGGTCACGCGGACCGACCCGCTGGTGCAGGCGCGGGTGCAGACGAAGGTGCAGCCCGCCTCCGGTGAGGACAAGGGGAATCTGCAGGCCGAGTTCGTGGTGGAACGCCAGGCGGACAACACGTGGGCGAGTTCGTGGAGTGGCTACCGGCCCTCTTCTGGGTGGGTGGACGACGGAATTCTGCAGTCGATGCGGACGACCGACAGAGCAGACAACACGCTGTACCGGTACAGGGCGCGCACCCAGTCACATACGACCTTCAGTGGTAAGGCGGTGGACCAGTTCTCGTCGTACTCGTCGTGGTGCTATTTCAAGGTTGACGTCACGGCTCCAAATCCTCCGAGGATCGTTGCCAAGGGGCCGTACACCCAGTGCACGGCGAACCTGTGCCAGGGTGCCGGCGGCCCCGGGGTAGCGGGAAAGTTCGACTTCCTGCCGAATACGGCGGACCAGGACATCACCGGCTACCGCTACCGACTGCTGACCACAACGGCCGCGGACAAGCAAGAGGTGACTGCGGATGCGAACCATAACGCCCTCGGCGTGTCCGTGCCGCCCGTGCTGGCGGGCACCGAGGTGCTGTCGGTCGAAGCCAAGGATGTCCGCCAGAGGTGGGGCGCGCCGTCGGAGTTCATGTTCAAGGTGGCGCCGGCGGCAGGCGCGGTCGGACGTTGGCACTTCGATGACTATCCGGCCGGCTCAACGGAGAAGACCGCAAAGGACTCCGCAGTCGACGGCACTGTGCGGCACGACGCGACGATGTACACCGCCGGCACTGGCTTTTCCTCGCTGGCGCGGCGCGGGGATGCGGATCAATCCCTGTGGATGGACAGCACCGATCCCGCTCATCAGCAGGGATACGCCACCACTGACGCGGCCGCGGTGAACACCGGTGACTCGTTCACCATTTCGACGTGGGTGTATCTCACGGATGCCTCGACCAACCGGGTTGTGCTGGCGGAGCCGGGCACCCATACCTATGCGTTCGCTCTGTACTACTCCGCGTCCTACAAGGCCTGGGTCTTCAACCGCACGGACCAGGACAAGACCGATCCGGTCTTCCTCCGGTCGATCGCCGAGACGCAGAACCCGCCGCTGAATGTGTGGACACACCTGGCGGCCGTGTTCAAGACCGAGGGCGATGACGGCATTCCGGACACCGACCCGTCCAACGACACCATCCAGCTGTTCGTCAACGGGCGCCCCCAGGGCCAGCCGGTCAACCTGAAGGGACTGTCGTCGACCTATCAGCCCTGGACGGCGAGCGGCGGCCTGCAATGGGGACGCACGGTCACCGAAGGTGTCGGAAGCACGTTCTTCCGGGGCCGCATCGACGAGTCGGCCGTCTGGCAGCGGGCGCTGACCGAAAACGAGATCCGTGAAGAGGCCGCAGTCAGGGAAAACGGCGTCCCGCAGACCGAGATGGTGGCCGCCTGGGACGCCACCACCTCCAGCGGTTCGACGGTGAAGGAGTCGAGTCCCTACCCCTGGCCGGCTCTGGCGCTGGCCTCGACAGGCGCGGTCATCGACACCGACAACAATGAACTCACGTTGAACGGAACCTCCGGCTACGCGCAGGCGGCCGGACCGGTCCTCGACGAGACGGGCTCGTTCACCGTCACTGCCCGGGCGCAGCTGAACAGCGTTCAGTGGGCGAGCAAGCCCACGGGCTACACCGCGATCGTCGCCGCGCAGCGTGCTGCCGGTACTGCGGGCGAGTCGTCGTGGGCGCTGTGGGCGGAGAAACGAGCGGATGGCGTGTACTGGTGCTTCGGCCGCGCTGCGGTCGACGCGGCGGGGAAGCTGACGAAGTCCGGGCATGTCGAGGACTGGAACATCGCCGAACTCGACACCTGGGTGCAGGTCACCGGGATCTTCGACGCCAACGAGGTCGATGCGACCCAGGCCGACACGCAATACGGAGTGGCCCATCTGTATGTCGGTGAGAGCGAGCAGCCGTTGGGGACGGACGCGGGATTCGACGCCGTCCAGCAGGGCTCGGGCGACATCACAGCCGGCGCCGGCAGTAAGGGCGGCGCCAGCGGCAACTATCTGCCGGGCGCCTTGGAGGAGATCAGGGTGTTCGTCGGGGCTATGGACTACGACCAGGTCATGACGAAGATTATCGCTCCGTACGAAAACCAGCCCAGTTGAGTCACGCCGGGTGGGCGGCCTTGCACGCCGCCCACCCGGCCGACCGTTAGCGGTGATCACTCTCAGGCACAGCCACCTCGCAGCGATTAGGGGTGGGACGGACATGCACGGCCTACGCGAGGTCGATGAATCGGTGGGGATGGACGAATGAGACTGGATCGACGGAGAACGCTCGTGAAGCGACGCATCACCGGCGCTCGGATGTGGCTGGCTGGCGCGGTGGGCTTTGCCCTGCTAACCGGGCTGCTTGCACCGGCCGCGTTCGCGGCGGAAGCCGACCCTCTGGGCCCGCTGCCGCTCCAGGCACCGCACGTGGACAAGGTGTCACCATTCGCAGCCAAGGTGAATACCAAGGCTGCGGCCGCGATGGCGAGCGGGCGTAAAGCCGTCGAGGCCGATACCCGTCGGGCACGTCACGACCAGTCCCGCTCGGTGTCATGGCCCACAGTTGGCACCGTTCGATTGAACGCGAGCAGCGGCACCACCTCCGCGTCCCCAGGCTCTCTCCCCGTTACCCTCTCCCCGGTCACGACACACGCCGAGGGGAGAGCAGCCTCCCGCGCGGAATCCGTGACCGTGAAGGTCCTCGATCAGCAGGCTGCCCGCTCGATCGGCCTGAAGGGAGTGATCTTCACAGCGACCGCCCCCGCCGCGGGCGGTCGCGCCCGCCTGGGCGTGCGGTACTCGGCGTTCGCATCCGCCTACGGCGGCGACTGGGCAGGTCGCCTGCAACTCGCTCAGCTTCCGGCCTGTGCACTCACCACCCCGGACAAGCAAGCCTGCCGAACCCTGACGCCGCTGCCGTCGACCAACAGGCGCCAAGAACAACAAGTCCAGGCCGACCTGTCCTTCGCCGCGTCCGCCGGCCGGACCATGGTTCTGGCACTCGCCGCGACAGGCAAGAGCGGCGCCGGCGACTACAAGGCCACCCCCCTGGCAGCCTCCTCCACCTGGAACGCCGGAGGAAGCTCCGGCTCGTTCACGTGGTCCTACCCGCTGCGAATGCCGCCGGCCGCGGCCGGCCCGGCCCCGGACCTGTCGCTCTCCTACGACTCCGGAAGCATCGACGGCCGCACCGGCAACACCAACAACCAGAGCTCATGGATCGGCGAGGGCTTCGACATCACCTCGTCCTACATCGAGCGCAAGTACGGAACCTGCGACGACGACGGCCAGGACGGCAAGTACGACCTGTGCTGGAAGTACGACAACGCCTCCCTGGTCCTGAACGGCCAGGCCACCGAACTCGTCAAGGACGACACCACCGGCGAGTGGCGACTCAAGAACGACGACGCCTCCCAGGTCACCCATTCCACCGGTGCCGACAACAGCGACGACGACGGCGAATACTGGACGATCACCACCGGCAACGGCACCAAGTACGTCTTCGGCAAGAACAAGCTCCCCGGAGCAGGCGACGGCGACAACACCAACTCGGTATGGACCGTGCCGGTCTTCGGCGACGACTCCGACGAACCAGGCTATTCCAGCGGCAGCACCTTCTCAGGCCGGAGCAAGAAGCAGGCCTGGCGCTGGAACCTGGACTACGTCGTGGACACCCACGACAACGCCATGACCTACTGGTACGCCGCGGAGACGAACTACTACCTCAAGAACGGCGACACCTCCACCGCCTACACACGCGGCGGCTACCTGAAAGAGATCCACTACGGCCAGCGCGCCGGCACGCTGTTCTCCGGCTCCCCCACGGCATCGGACAAAGTCGTCTTCGACGTCGCCGAACGCTGCCTCGCCTCCGGCACCGGATGCGACAGCCTCGACGATGCCCACCGCAACAACTGGCCGGACGTGCCCTTCGACACCATCTGCAAGGACACCGACGACTGCACCGGAAACCTGGGCCCGAGCTTCTTCACGCGCAAGCGCCTGACCGGCATCACCACCTACTTCTGGGACACCACGCTCACCCCCGACGACTTCACGCCGGTGGACACCTGGGCCCTGAAGCAGCTCTACCTCGACCCCGGGGACATCGGCGACAGCAGTGACCAGAGCCTGTGGCTGGACCAGATCCAGCACACCGGCGAGCACGGAACAGCCGTCTCACTGGACCCGGTCACGTTCACCCACAGCTGGCTGGCCAACCGGGTCGATGGCGCCACCGACGACATCCTGCCGCTGACCAAGCCCCGCGTGCACACCATCACCTCCGAGACCGGCGCGTACACGACGGTCAGCTACATGGAACCCGACTGCCTCGCCGGGCAGTCCAAGCCGGCCCTCGACGCCAACACCCGGCGCTGCTACCCGGTGTACTGGTCACCCAACGGCGGCCCCAACCCCCAACTGGACTGGTTCCAGAAGTACCCCGTCTCGGCCGTCACCACCACCGACCCCACCGGCGGCTCCGAACCGGTCACCAACACCTACACCTACTCCGGCGGCGGCGCGTGGCACTACAACGACGACCCCATGACGCCCGAGAAGGAACGCACCTGGTCGATCTGGCGCGGCTACCAGAAGGTCACACACCTCACCGGTGACCCCGCCGACACCCAGTCCAAAACGGTCTCCGTCTACCTGCGCGGCATGAACGGCGACCGCACCCTCGGCCCTGACGGAAAGACACCCGACCCCGACAAGAACAAATCCGTCACGGTCCCCGGCATCACAGCCGCCGAGATCACCGACACCGACCAGTACGCGGGATTCCTCCGCGAATCCGTCACCTACAACGGCACCGACGAACTCTCCGGCACCATCAACGACCCCTGGTCCAAGCGCACCGCCACCCAGCACAAGTCCTACGCCGACACCGAGGCGTACTACGTGCGGACCAGCGCCAGCCACGCCCGCACCCGCATCTCCAGCGGCGTCACCCCCTACAACCGGATCCGCAGCACCATCACCACCTTCGACGACTACGGCATGCCCGTCACCGTCGAGGACGAAGGAGACGACGCCCGCACCGGTGACGAAAAATGCACCCGCACCTGGTACGCGCGCAACGACGACGCCGGCCTCACCTCCCTGGTCTCCCGCACCCGCGTCGTGGGTCGCGACTGCGGCGTCGTCGACGCCGACCTGAACCTGCCAAGCGACTCCAGCACCGCCGGCGACATCATCTCCGACACCGCCACCACCTATGACTCAACCACCACCTGGTCACCGGACCAGACGCCCACCCAGGGCGAGCCCCAGTGGACCGGCCGGGCCAAGGGCTACACCAGCACCGACAGCCCGACCTGGCAGAAGACGTCGACCATCAGCTACGACGACCTCGGCCGCCCCCAGATCGTCAAAGACACCAACGACCTCACAACCACCAGTACCAACTACTCCCCGGTGGCCGTCGGCCCGCTGACCTCCATAACGGTCGCCGACGCCAACACCTACGCCACCGCCACCACGCTGGACCCGGCGTGGGGATCCCCGCTGACGGTCACCGACCCCAACACCAAGCTCACCGAATCCACCTACGACAGCCTCGGCCGCGTCACCGCGACCTGGCTCCCCAACAGCTCCCGCCCAGGCAACAAGCCCGCCAACTACCTCTACGCCTACAACGTCTCCTCCTCAAAGCCGTCGTGGGTGTCGACAGCCAGCCTCAAGGGCGACGCGACCGGCTACAACACCACCTACGAGTTCTACGACGCGACACTCCGCCCCCGCCAAGTACAGACCCCGACCCCGATCGGCGGCCGACTCGTCGCACAGACCCTGTACGACGCCCGCGGCCTGGCGGTGACGACAGAGTCCGACATCTACGACGACACCTCCGCGCCCTCCGGCACGATGGTCGAGGTCGACAGCGGCCAGGCACCGATCTCGACCGAGACCACCTACGACGCCGCATCCCGCCCGACCAAGGTCGTCACCAAGACCGGCAGCACCGTCCGCTGGACCACCACCAGCACCTACACCGGTGACACCGTGACCACCACCGCCCCCACCAGCGGACAGGCAAACCCCACCGTCCCCAGCGGCGGGCAAGCCACCGCCACCGTCACCAACGCCCTCGGCCAAACAACCCAAAGCCGCGAGTACGACGCCCCCACCCCCGCCGGCGCGCACTACACCACCACAGACTTCACCTACACCCCCGCCGGCCAGCAAAAGAGCATCACCGGCCCCGACTCCACCTGGACCTACACCTACGACCTGTTCGGCCGACAGAAAGACGCCGTCGACCCGGACAAGCTCACCACCCACACCGAGTACAACGAGCTCGACCAGGTCATCTCCACCAAGGACGCCGAAAGCCGCACCCTGCTGTACGAGTACGACAAGGTCGGCCGCAAGACCAAGCAGTGGAACGGAACCCAGGACGACGCGCACCTTGCCGCGGCCTGGAACTACGACAGCCTCGCCAAGGGCCAACTCGACAGCTCCACCCGGTACATCGGCGGTCTGACCGGCAAGGCGTACACCCAGAAGATCACCGCCTACGACGCCATGTACCACGTCACCGGCAACCAGGTGAGCCTTCCCACTGACGACCCCCTGGTGACAGCCGGCGTGCCCGCCACGCTGGCCTTCACCAACACCTACAAGCTGGACGGGACCCTCAGCCAGCACCGCGAACCCGCGGTCGCCGGCCTGGCCAGCGAAGGCCTGAGCTACACGTACAACGCCATCGGCCAGCAACTCACCCTCAAGGGCACCACCGGCTACCTGCAAGACACCCGGTATTCGCCCCAAGGCGACCTGGCCCGGCTCGCCTTGGGGACCAGCACGACCGCCGGCAAGTGGGCCTACCTCAACAACCTCTACGAGCCGGGCACTCGCCGCCTGCTCCACAGCGTGGTCACCGACGACATCCACGGCTACACGGACCAGGACCTCCAGTACACCCAGGACGATGCCGGCAACGTCACCTCCATCTTCGACGCCACAACCCTCGGCGGCACCGGCAAATCCGACTACCAGTGCTTCACCTACGACGGCTACCGCCGCCTGACCGAAGCCTGGACTCCCACCACCGCCAACTGCGCAACCAGTGGCCGCACCACAACCAACCTCGGCGGCGCCGCCCCCTACTGGAACAGCTACACCTACAAGGACAGCGGCCTCCGCGACACCAGCACCGTCCACACCACCAGCGCAAACACCACCACCAACTACTCCTACGGCACACCCAACGGCCAGCCCCACGCGCTGGCCAAGACCACCGTCGGCACCACCACAACCGGAAGCTACAGCTACGACAAGACCGGCAACACCACCACCCGCCCCGGCACCCAAGCCGCCCAAACCCTCACCTGGAACGCCGACGGCACCCTCGCCACCAGCAGCGAACCCGCGGCCGGCTCCAAGCCCGCCACCAGCACCAGCTACCTCTACGACGCCGACGGCACCCTCCTCATCCGCCGCCCCAGCAGTGGCGACGGCGAAACCGTCCTCTACCTCGGCGCCACCGAAGTCCACCTCAAGGTATCCGGCACCACCAAAACACTGACCGGCAACCGCTACTACACCGCCGCCGGCCAGACCATCGCCGTCCGCACAGTCACCAGCAGCACCAACACGCTCACTTTCCTGGCCGGCGACAACCACGGCACCACGAGCATCGCGCTCGACGCCACCACCCTCGCCATCACCAAGCGCTACACCAACCCCTTCGGCGCCCCCCGCGGCACCAAACCCACCTGGCCCGACGACAAGGCCTTCCTCGGCGCCCCCGCCGACACCACCACAGGCCTCACCCACATCGGCGCCCGCGAATACGACCCCACCACCGGCCGCTTCATCAGCGTCGACCCCATCCTCAACACAGGCGCCGCTCAATCCCTTAACGGCTACACATACGCCAACAACAGCCCCGCCACTTTCTCCGACCCCACTGGCCTCGACTACGGATGCGGGGCCAGCGCCGGAGCCTGCCTGCCCCCAGACCCCGACGCGAACGCCAACCACTGCCCCCCCTTCTGCAGCGCCGACGGCCAGCCCCACGGCCCCAGCACCGGCGGCCCCCACAACGGCGGCAACGTCAATCCCAACGGCACTCCGGGTGGTGGGACCGTCGCCACTGACAGCAGCGGAAACACCGGCGGTGGCGGCTTGATCGATTCCGTCGTCGACGTCGTCGATGAGAGCTTTTACAGCCTGGTGAGCACTGTTCCCTACACATTGGACCTGGTTCGCTGGGTGTGGGATTGGGACTGCTTTGAGGATGGGGGTGCCGGTGTCCCTGGATGCGAATCCTATGGAGTTCAATACGATCAGTTCATAGCAAGCCAGGGCATCGACGTTAATAGCGACACCTGGGAAAATGTCGGCCTGGCTGCAGCGATAATTGGCCACAAGCCGGGTTCGCTTAGGGGTGGAAATGGAACAATCGATCCTAAGCTGGTGAGATTCTCGCAGGATACGGTTAGTCCGCGCTTCAGTAGTGGCGAGACTATCGAGCAAACTGCGGCCGGATTGCGTTCGGGCTACGTAAAGCCGGAGGATTTGCCGATTGTGCGCCTCCAGTACAAGAACGGCAACCTCCATACGCTTGACAATCGGCGTCTGGTAGCCTTCCAAAAGGCTGGGATTCAGATGCCCTTCAGGATGGCTACCCCTGAGGAAGTTGCAGCCGAATCCTGGAAGTTCACGACGAACAACGAAGGGAGGTCGATTGTGATCAATCACTTCGAACCAATGGAGTGGGCCCCATGAACTGGCCTGATGCACAGCTGAACGAGATCAAATCGAAGGATGATCTTGCCGCATACCTGCAGGATCTAGCAAAGGCCATCGGCGACGGGCGCATTGCATTGGAGAATCCTTCGACTGTGGATTTCGTAGATGCTTCCGCCCGCTGGACAAAGGCGATGGACGGGTTCTTTAAGAATGTCATCGGAGAGCCAGTTCCCGATTCGCCGAACTGGGCAATAATCGCAGCAATATTTAGGGCCGCCGTGACTTACGAGTAATGGTAAACATTATCGGGGTCTTAGGGAATTCTTTCCTCGAAACGGCCTGTGGAATCGCCTTCACTACCCCAGAGGCCTCGCCGGAATGTGCTTCGGCGGGGCCTCTGGGGTGTCTGACGGAAGTAGGGGACGGCAAACGCCAGCGGACGGGTGCTGCACGAAGTAGTGGTTCGTCACCGTTGTTGGGCCGGACGACGGGCTGGGTGGGGTCGTGGAGGGCGTTGACGAGGAGGTCTACGGCGTCTCGTTGGGAGGCGGAGCCGTGAAGATTGTTCCCGTTTGCATGGTGATCGTTTCTCGAGGCAGTTGTCAGGATGCAGTGCGAGCTACTGAACTTGATTGGGTGATGTCGGGGCACCTGCCTGACAGTTGAGTGTCTGGTCCGGTAGTTGCGGCGGGGTGAGATACGCACAGGGCGGCGGGCTGAGCGACGCCGGGAGGGCCGCGCGGGAGCGGATCCGGCTTCAGGCCGTGGAACGCTTCGAGCGCGGGAGACGGACAAGAACATCGTCGCTGCGTTACGGGTGTCGCTGCGGTCGGTCGAGCGCTGGTGTAAGTCTTGGTGCGAGCGGGGTCAGGCAGGAGTGCTGTCGAATGGAGCGCCGGGTCGTCCCAAGCTGGGCCTGCCCAGATGGAGAGGCTGGAGCGGGAGTTGGAGCGCGGTCCGCTTGCGCATGGGTGGCCGGACCAGCGGTGGACCCTGGCCAGTGAAGCTTCCCCTTGATGTTGGACACCTGGAGACTGGGACGTGAGGTTCCAGAGGAAGTAGTGGCCAGGTGGGAAGTAAGAGCAGCCGCAGCAGGCGGTATTCGGAGGAGTTCAAGCGCGACGCGGTCGCGCTGGTCCGGTCCTCCGGGAAGACCGTCACCGAGGTCGCCCGAGAGATCGGGGTCAGCGCCGAGGGACTGCGGAACTGGGTCAAGCAGGACACGATCGACCGCGGGCAAGGGGCGCCGGGAGCGCTGACGAGCGCGGAGCGGGAAGAGCTGTGTCGGCTGCGACGGCAGAACCGTGAGCAGGCCGAGACGATCGAGGTGCTGCGAAAAGCGGCGGTCTTCTTCGCGAAGGAGAGCGATCGATGAGCGAGGTGTACGCGTTCATCGAGGCGGAGAAGACCACCCACAACGTTGCTCTGTTGTGCCGGCTGCTGAAAGTGGCCCGGTCCTCCTTCTACGCCTGGTTGGCCGGCGCGTAGGCCCGCGCCGGCCGCCGGGCCGCCGACGACGCCCTGGCCCACGAGATCACCGTGTTGCACATCGCCTCCCGGTGCACCTACGGGGTGCCCCGCATCCATGCCGAGTTGCGCAGGCTGGACCGGCAGGTCAACCGCAAGCGAGTGGAGCGGATCATGCGTGAGCGCGACATCGTCGGGGTCACCCGGCGCAAGCGCCGGTCGCTGACCCGCCCGGCGAAGAAGGCGGTGCCCGCCGCGGACCTGATCGGCCGCGACTTCTCGGCCGACGCCCCGGGCCGGAAACTGGTCGGTGACATCACCTACATCCCCACCGACGAGGGCTGGCTGTATCCGGCGACCTGGCTGGACCTGGCCACCCGCGAGATCGTCGGCTACTCGATGGCCGACCACCACCGCGCCTCCCTGGTCGTCGACGCGCTGACGACAGCCGCGGGACGCGGCCGGCTCCAGGCCGGATGCATCGCGCATTCCGATCGCGGATCGGAGTACACCTCTGACGAACTCCGACGTGAAATTGGCCGGTTGGGACTGCGGCAAAGCATGGGCCGCACCGGCTCGTGCTACGACAATGCCGCCGCCGACATCTTTTTCGCACTGCTCAAAGAGGAGATCGGCACCCGTCGTTGGCCCGACCGGGCCACCGCTCGGTCGGAGATCTTCGCCTTCATCGAGACCTTCTACAACCGCAGACGACTACGGAAGCATCCGGCCTGGGGGTACCTCACCCCGTTGGAGATCCGACAGCGACACGAGCAAGAACACACCCTTGCAGCGTAAGCAACGAGTGTCCGAGATCACGGGGAAACTTCAACCGGCTTGTCCACCACGCCGAGGTCCACTCCCTCAAAGGCGAGTCCTACCGCATGCGAGGCCGCGGCGACCTCGGCCGCACACCGACCAGCAACGACTAACAAGATCAACAGAAGACGCGAGGGGTCAGAACTCAACCGACGAGAAAGGGTCACGGTCCAACCGACGCCGACAACCCGAGATGGGCGGACCATCCCCGCCTGCGCGGGAAGGACCCTGACTACCAGCTTTGCCCCGCCATCACGAACGGACCACCCCCGCTCGCGCGGGAAGGACACCACGTCGACCCCGACCTCATCGCCCAGGATCGGACCACCCCCGCTCGCGCGGGAAGGACACCGGCACCCAGAGCGGCCTGTTCTGGCCGTCCGGACCACCCCCGCTCGCGCGGGAAGGACACCCCATGGTGCCCGGCATGTACGCCGACAGCCGGACCACCCCCGCCTGCGCGGGAAGGACTTCGCTCGGTCCTCGGCGTCCTTGGCGCGCTGCGGACCACCCCCGCCTGCGCGGGAAGGACCCGATGGCCGGATCCCAGGAAACCCCCCGGGAAGGACCACCCCCGCCTGCGCGGGAAGGACTTTCCGAGCCGACCGGCCGAAGACAACCGCGGCGGACCACCCCCGCCTGCGCGGGAAGGACGTACCGATTCCAGCCATGAAGAGCGGATGGTCCGGACCACCCCCGCCTGCGCGGGAAGGACCGCTCGTCCAAGGCCTTCCCGGTCATGAACTCCGGACCACCCCCGCCTGCGCGGGAAGGACGCCCTCACCTCCCGCGCCGAACTCGCGTCCGGCGGACCACCCCCGCCTGCGCGGGAAGGACTTCGGGCACCCCGGGGAGGACTCCAACGCCGGCGGACCACCCCCGCCTGCGCGGGAAGGACCACAGCATGGAGGCCCACGCCAGGGCGTCAATCGGACCACCCCCGCCTGCGCGGGAAGGACTTCGGGCTCAGGCGGCGCCGGCTCGTCGGGCGGCGGACCACCCCCGCCTGCGCGGGAAGGACACGATCGTTCGGGCCTCGGTCTGGATGAGCGCCGGACCACCCCCGCCTGCGCGGGAAGGACGTTCTGGGCGGCGTACATGGCCGGCATGGCTGGGGACCACCCCCGCCTGCGCGGGAAGGACGCGGCCGCGACATGCACGGGCAGCAGGTGCACCGGACCACCCCCGCCTGCGCGGGAAGGACCGGCGGGGGCGCTCCCACACCACGACTGCCAGCGGACCACCCCCGCCTGCGAGGGAAGGACGGCGGGGGACCAACCCCACTCTGACGTAACTAAGGACCACCCCCGCCTGCGCGGGAAGGACCACTCCAGGGCCTTGGTGATGATGCGGGCGGCCGGACCACCCCCGCCTGCGCGGGAAGGACGCACGGTCGTCCGCCGCGGGGGATGCCTCCCCCGGACCACCCCCGCCTGCGCGGGAAGGACTCGGCGAGGGCGACGATCTGGACCAGTCCGCCCGGACCACCCCCGCCTGCGCGGGAAGGACCTGATCGCGTCCCAGCACAACATCTGGATCGACGGACCACCCCCGCCAGCGCGGGAAGGACCTGGGGACGCTTTTGGTGGTGCTGCCGATGACCGGACCACCCCCGCCTGCGCGGGAAGGACGTGATCTGCCACCCCGACCGCTTCTCGTTCGTCGGACCACCCCCGCCTGCGCGGGAAGGACGACGGCGTGTTCGTCCTGTACTGGCTGGACGACGGACCACCCCCGCCTGCGCGGGAAGGACAGTCGTCAGGCGACGACGTTGAACCCGTGCTTCGGACCACCCCCGCCTGCGCGGGAAGGACAAGGCGGGCATCTTGATGCCCTTGGGGTCCGGCGGACCACCCCCGCCTGCGCGGGAAGGACCTCGACGTGCGGAGCTGCGCTTCGGTCATGGGCGGACCACCCCCGCCTGCGCGGGAAGGACGTCAAGATGCAGGGCGAGGCGTGGAAGCTGGCCGGACCACCCCCGCCTGCGCGGGAAGGACTTTGTCACCTGCGGGTCTGGAGGAGCTTTGCAATTCCTTGACTCGGTTGGCGCCGGTTCATCGGGTCAGTGTGTCAGAGGTTCGTGACTGAATGTCGCGGGTCTGCCGGGAGTAGTTGGGCCAGAGATTCGGCCTGTGCGCTGGCCCATCGCGGGTGGACCGATGTGCTGGCCGCCTCCGGAGCGAACCATAAGTGGAGGCACCGCCGGACCACCTCCGCCTGCGTGGAGAGAACTTCCTGGCCTGCAGGTTTCCGGGGCTTTGTGATTCCTTGGCCGGGTGGGCTGGTTCACGCGGTCAGTGTGTCAGAGGCAGGTGGTGCAATACCGGGGTCTGGCCGATGGGCGGTCTGGAGGGGGAGAAGTGGTCGATCTTCGGGTGTGGGGGAAGGAGGAGGGGCTTGAGGAGCCTTATCCGTTGATCGGGCATTTGCTGGATACGGGAGTCGTGGCCGGCGTGTTGTGGGACGGGTTCCTGGCCGAGTCCCAGCGGGCGGTCATTGCGGGGGAGTTGGGTGTGACGCCTGGTGATGCGCGGTCGTTAGTGGCGTTCTGGGCTGGGCTGCACGATGTGGGGAAGATCCAGCGGCGGTTCCAATTTCAACCAGGCGTGCTCAAGCATGCGGCTGTTGCGGCGCTGCTGGGCGACGAGGCGTTTGCGGCTCGCCTGGCGGGGGACAGCGGGGTCACGTCTTTGCCGCATCAGTTGGCGAGCGCGCGGGTCCTGCCGGCGTTGCTGTTGGAATCGGGCTATCCGAAGGGCCGCCGAGGTCCGGCGAGGTGGCTGGTGACGCGGGTTGCCCAGATGCTGGGCGGGCACCACGGCCGGTATCCGGCGTTACCGAAGACACAAGGTGAGTTTTTTGATCCGCTCGGGGAGCTGCCGGAGTTGGGTGCTGGCGGCTGGGAGGTGCAGCGGCGGGAGCACGTCGCGGCGCTGCGGGAGGTGTTGGGGCATCCGGCGGCGGTTCCGGCGGATGCGGGGCTGTCGGTTCCAGCGGCTGTTGTGGTGGCTGGGCTGGTGGTGACGGCGGATTGGCTGGCCAGTCAGGACCATTTCGTGATCCGGCAGCAGGTGGGAGCGGCCGCCGATGGCGGGCTGGGGGACCTAGATTTGTTGCGGTCGCATGCTGCTCGTGCGGCGAAGGGGGCGCCGGGTCTGGTCCGGGGTGCGGGTCTGGGGCGGGCGCAGTTCACGGTTCGTGGTTTCAGGGAGCGTTTTCCCGAGATCGGGAGGCCGCATCCCTTGCAGGTCAGTGTCGATGGTGAGCTGGTGGGGGCCGGGGTCTTCGAGTGCGGGCCGGGCGTGTTGCTGGTGACGGCGCCGCCGGGTGAGGGGAAGACGGAGGTTGCCCTTGCGGCGGCTGCTGCGATGGGCCGCGGGGCGCGGTGTCCGGGTGTGGCGTTCTTGTTGCCGACCAGGGCGACTGCGGATCAACTGTATGGACGGGTGGCCGCGTTCGGCCGGGACAACCTCGTGGGGGATGCGGCGTTGACGCTGCTGCACGGGTCGGCCGACCTGAACGACCAGTACACGCCGGACGGGGAACCGGAGCCGCGGACCCTGACCGATGACCATAAGATGGACCAGGGCAGAGCGTCGGTGTCGGCGGGCCGGTGGCTGCGCACCCACGGCCGGGGGATGCTGGCACCGCTGTCCGTCGGCACGGTTGATCAGGCGCTCATGGCCGTTCTTCCGATGCGGTTCAACGCGCTGCGGCAGCTGGGTCTGGCGGGCAAGACTGTGGTGATCGATGAGGCGCACGCCTACGACGCGTTCACCCACGCGCTGCTGCTGCGGCTGCTGGTGTGGCTTGGAGCGATGCGGGTCCCGGTGGTGCTGCTGTCGGCGACGCTGACCGGGCAGACCGCGACCGGGATGGTGGAGGCGTATCTGACCGGCGCCGGGCAGAAGCCGGGTTCGTACGAGCTGCCTGTGCCGTCGTATCCGGGCTGGCTGTACGCGGACGGTGCGACGGCCACCGTCACGCTGCCGAGCGGACCGATCGGCACCAACCGGCCCTCAAGCCTCACCGTTGACCTGCTGCCGGTGACCCACACCTACGACCCCGCTCCCGCGGACGGCCGGCTGGCGGCACTGATCCGGGAACTGACCCCGGTCGCGGAGTCGGGCGGCTGTGCGGCCGTGATCTGCACGACGGTCGGGGAGGCCCAAAAGACGTTCAATGCCCTGCGTGATCACTTCCGCCGGCAGTACGGATCGGACTACCGGGGTTGGGACGACCGGATGCCCTGCGACGACGGCCCGGAGGCAACGGGAAACGGGGCAGAGGCTGCCCAGCAGCAGGGCCCCCGGCTGCGGCTGCTGCACGCGCGGTTCCCGGGCCGGCGCAGGAATCAGATCACCGCCGAGGCCGAAGGATGGTTCGGACGGGTCGGCAAGCAGGGGGTACGGCGACCCCTGCCCCCGCGTGGCACAATCCTGGTCGCCACCCAGGTGATCGAGCAGTCCCTGGACCTGGACTTCGACCTGATCGTCTCCGACCTCGCCCCCATGGCCCTGCTGCTGCAACGCGCCGGACGGGTCTGGCGCCATGCGAGCACCAGCGCGTACCGGCCGTCGTGGAGCCAGGGCCCCCGGCTGGCCGTGCTCGTCCCGGTCGACACCAAGGGCGAGCTCGCTGTCCCGCAGTCCTGGGGCGACGTCTACGCGACCTCCTTGCTGCGCCGCACCCTCGAAGGTCTGGAGAAGCGCGGGGGGAAGCCCGTGGACGTGCCAGGGGACGTTCAGGAACTGGTCGACGGCGTGTACCAGGAGGAGTTCGCGTCGAAGACCCCGGAACTCCTGCTGAAGGACGACATCGACCGGCTGACGGACACCATGGCCCGTACGGCGCTGGCGAAGCTGGTGACCATCCCGAAACCGGACGATGTCCACTCGCTGGAAGCACTCACCAGCAGCGACGCAGATGAGGACCTCATCGCCACCAGGCTTGGGGCAGATACCGTCCTGACCCTGCCCGTGTTCGAGGACACCGGCCGCCGACGCTGGCTGGACGAACAACACACTGTGCCGCTGCCGGAGCACGGCGACATTCCGGGCGGGCGCTTTTCCAGGGCCCTGGTCCGCGAACTTCTCGGGTACATGGTGCCGTTGGCACATGGTGAGTGGCACCGCGCCTACACCGCTGCCAATGAACCACCGGCCGGATGGCAGGACGAGCCCCGACTGGCCGGTGTCGTCCTGCTGCCCCACACCACCGGCCCCCAGGGGCCGGTCGGCCCCGTCCTCGGGAAGCGCCGGCTGACGCTCCACCACGAACTGGGGATCGTGGCCGAGAGGCCCAGCTGAACCCCTTGAGAGTGCGGCCGTTTAGCAGGTGAAGGCTCGCCTACGAGGCTCTTCAGTGCAGATTGCTGGAATTGCCTCTTCCGGGTTGGAGATGGGGCTAACGTCGCATCGGTGGCCATCCGCTACGGATCCCCCCGAAATCCAGTCGGGGGGATCCGTGGCGCCCCACTCGCGTGGGGAGATCCTGATCAGCTGACCGGCTCTCCAACCAGGCTCGGTCCACCTCCGCTTCCGCGGAGCTTTTCCCAGTATGCGGCAGCCTCATGGGCGCACGGGGCCGCACGACGTGACAAACGGAGTGACCTGTTGGTGTCTACTGATGCTTCCCCTGCGCAGATTCAACCGCTCGACCCGTGCGATCTTCTCGTGGAGCCGTGGGTTCCCGTCTCGATGCTGCCCACCGCCGACGACCCGGCCGGCTCGCGGACGGTTGGCCTCCTGACGCTGTTCCTGCAGGCTCACCGTTTCAGCGGTCTGGCCGTGGCGCTGCCGCCGGCCGCGTCCGGGCTGATGCGAGTGCTGTACGCCCTTGCTGCGCGGATGACCGGCCTGCACGAGGCGGACAACGTGGGGGAGTGGGCCGACCGGCGGTACGAACTCCTCGACACAGGTGAAGGGTTCGACCCGGACGCGGTGAAGGAGTACTTCGACCGCTACGCCGACCGGTTCCGCCTCTTCGATCACGCCGGGCGGCCCTGGATGCAGGACCCGCGTCTGGCCAAGGAATGCCCGACCAGCTCGGGCGTCAACAAGCTCGTCATGGCCCGCCCGGCAGGCAACAACCAGGTCTTTTTCGGGCACTTCACCGACGGTGAGCAGGTGCCACTGGCCCCGGCCGATGCGGTGCTGCACCTGCTGGCGCAGCTGTACTACGGGCCGGCAGGCCAGTGCACGCCGCGGACCGTCGCGGGTCAGCGGTTCGGGAACGCCTACGCCGGCCCGCTACGGAAAGTGGTCTCCTACCACCCCATCGGGCGTTCGCTGTTCGAGACGCTGCTGCTGGGCCTGCCGTACCCGAACCGGTGGTCCAGGGACCGGGGTGCCGAGGCGGACGGCTGCCCGTGGGAGCGCGACGAACTGCCCGATCCGCTGGACTCACCCGCGGCGCCCGCAGGGCCGCTGTCGGCCCTGACCGAGCAGTACCGGCACGCGGTCCTCCTCACCCCCAGTCCGGACGGCCGCAGCGTGGTGGACGCCCACATCACCTGGGCGCTGCGGGTCAACCGTCCTGCTCACGAGGACCCCTACCTGGTGTGGGACGAGGGCAAGGATCTCGCCAAGCGTCCGCGGGAGGCCGACGCGGACCGCGGGCTGTGGCGGGACCTGGACGCGCTCATCACCGAGACCCGCGAGGACTCCGGACATCGGCCCGATGCGCTCAGCGACCTGAACAGTGAACTGCCGCCGCAGGTCGAGGACGCACTGCGGGTGCAGTGTCTCGGCTTCGACCAGGACGGGCAGACCCGCGACCGCACCTACGTCACCGGCTCCACCCCTCCGCTGTTCGCGCTGCTCAAGCAGTCCGACGACGACGCGGACAAGGCACTGAAGATCGGCTTGCGAGAAGGCCGCGATGCGGCAGAGAAGGCGGCGAGCCGACTGGAGTACGCGCTGCAAATGGCATGGCGCGCCTACACCCTCCCGTTCGAGAACGACCGGCCCGGCGGCACTGCCAAGGACCGGCGCAAACGCGGCGGGCCCTGGCCGGCGTTCGCGCTGGCCTCGTACTGGCCGGCTGCCGAGCAGGAGTTCTGGCGGTCCTTCCACGCACGGGACTTCGAAGGCAGCCCGCAGGCGTTCGGGCGGATCGCGCTGCGCGAGTACGACGCGGTGACAGCCGGGATCGCGGCGACCCCGCGCGGGGCCAAGGCCCGCGAAGAGGCACGCGGGCTCGTCCGTAGCCTGCTGCGGACTCCCGCCCGTCCCTGATCCCCGACACACGCCCGCTCCACTGAGCCAACGTCCACTGGCCAAGCACGACGCCCCATCCGCCGGACGCCGGAAACGACGGCCCGCGGTGAGAACGGCACCGGGCCCGGTCCGGGCAGTCCCATCCCGACCACGAAGCGACGGCGAACCGATGAATGCACCCACCCACGAACACACCGACAGGCACACCAATACACACACGAGTTCCCCGACGACGGCGACCACCGCAGCCCCCGCCCCCGAGGCGATCCCGCCACGGGACAACGACCTGGCGAGATACGACGAGTTCGCCGAACGGGTACGCGAACTGTGCCGGGTATCGCCGGGGGTGCAGTCCGCGCTGCGATCCGGCCTGGGCAAGCCGGTCACCGAGGTCCCGGCCCGGATGCACGCGGCCCTCCTGCGGCCCGGGCTGATCCGCGAGAACACGGAAAGCCAGGGATACGCGGACACCGAGCGCGCCTACTACGCGGTCGCGGCACTCATCGCCGCCCGCCCCAGGGCCCAGCGCCTGGCCGAGGCCCCCGTCGTACCGGCACCTCGCACGGACGAAGACACCGCCGGTACCGGCACTCCCGCCCCCGCCCCGGAGAACAACGACGGCGCCGAACCGGAGGTCCCCGACCCGGAGACCGGCACACGATTCCACCCGCACGGCACCAGCCTCGGCGAGAGTTTCGCGCTAGCGGTCGGCCGTCGCAGCCCGGACGAACTCAAATCAGGCGCCGCGGAGTCCCGGCTGCACCTGCTCGTGCGCCAGGACCTGGACGGTGTCCACCGGATGCTTCCCGGGGTGTTCCGCTGGCTCGGATCGTCCGGCATCACCCCGGACTACGCCTGCCTGCTGCGAGACCTCACCGCCTGGCGATACCGACGCGACGCGGTCTCCACCCGCTGGCTGCAGGCGTTCTACCGGTCACTGCGCCGCCAGGAGGCAGCAGCCGAGCAACAGCCCACGACCCCCGCCACATAGCACCCCGCTACCGCCGGCCCGACACGCCCGCCCGACCACCTCACCGTGGTGCCCGCCACCGCCCCGAGTCACTCCCACCCACCCGAAGGACCTCCACGATGACCACTACACCCGCCGCCACCCCGGCCCCCCGCTTCCTGGACCTGCACGTCGTCCAGACCTTGCCCTACAACAACGTCAACCGCGACGACCTTGGCTCACCCAAGTCACTGACCTTCGGGGGCACCACCCGCACCCGGGTCTCCAGCCAGGCATGGAAGCGCCCGGTACGCCTGGCCGTGGAAGAGGCCATCGGCGAGAAGGCACTGCGCACCCGGCGCCTGCCCCAGCAGGTCCGCCGCGAGCTGATCGAACGGGGCTGGCCCGAGGACCTGGCCGCACTCGCCGGAGCCCAAGTCATCCGATCGGCAGAGACCAAGCTCGCCCTGGAGAAGGGCGACCGCACCACCGCTTCCCTACTGTTCCTCCCCGACAGCGCGGCGCCCGCTCTCGCGGACATCGCCGAGAACCACCGGGAGGCACTGACCAAGGCGCTCGGCAAGGCTGCCGCAACCAAGCCGCTCCTGCCCAAGGACGACGTCCACGCAGTCCTCCGATCCCGCAACGGCTCCATCGCCCTGTTCGGCCGGATGCTCGCCGAGATCCCCGGGGCAGGCGTCGACGGCGCGGTCCAGGTCGCCCACGCCTTCACCACCCACGCCACCTCCGTACAGGCGGACTTCTTCACCGCCGTCGACGACGTCAACCAGTGGGCCGAAGACGCCGGAAGCGCCCACATGAACACCGGCGAGTTCAGCAGCGGCGTCTTCTACCGCTACGCCACCCTCGACCTGCGCGACCTGGCCACGAATATCGCCGCCCTCAACGACACCCCCGACGATCCCGACACGCAGCCGACTGCAGCCACCGGACCGAACCCCCGGGACGTCGACACCCTGCGCGACCTCGCCACCGCCTTCGCCACCGCATTCCTGGGCACCATGCCCGGCGCGAAAAAAACCTCCACCGCGCCCCACACCCACCCCGACCTCGTCTACATCGCAGTCCGGCCGGACCGGCCGCTGTCCCTGGCCGCCGCATTCGAAGAACCCGTACGCGCCCGCGAACACGGCTGGGCCCTGCCCTCCCGGCAGGCCCTCAGCGACTACGCCACCCGCATCAACCGGCTGCTGGGCACCACCGACCTCCCCTACGCCGCCCACGCCGGCCTCGACGACAAGCCCCTGCCCGGCCTCGGCACAGCAGCCGGCTCCTACCCCGCACTCATCGCCGGCGCCATCGACGCCGCATACCCCACCGCGACCAAGGCACCCACCGCATGACGGGCTTCGTCCTCCACCTCGCGGCACCCCTCCAATCCTGGGGCGAACACAGCGCCTTCACCCATCGCGACACTGCCGCCCACCCCACCCGCTCCGGACTCATCGGCCTGCTCGCCTCAGCCCTCGGCATCCCCCGAGCCCACGCAGTCGCCGACGAACCCGACCACGAGACGCTGTTCGCCCGCTTGACAACCATCCGCTTCACCATCCGCGTCGACCGCCCCGGCACCGTCATGGGCGACTTCCACACCGTCGGCGGCGGCTACCCCCAGCACCTGACCGTCCCCACCGCCAAAGGCGCCCGCCGTGGCGCGGACACAGCAACCATCGTCTCCGCCCGCCACTACCTCACCGACGCCGCCTTCACGGTCGCAGCCGCCTTCCCCGACACCGACCTCGCCCGCCGGTGCGCCGTCGCCGTCGCCACACCGCATTGGCCACCCCACCTCGGCCGCCGCTCCTGCCCACCGGGCGCCCTGCTGCTGCTCCGCACCGACCTCGACGACCCGGCCGCCGAACTCGCCCGCATCCCGCTGGCCCGGCGCCCCCCGCACACTCCGCCACCCACCGGCACCGTCGACGTCCGCTTCGTCAGCGACCAGCCCTTCCCCGAAGAGCACCCCACCGTCAGGCAGTCCGCCTCCGGGCAGAACGCAGGACTCTCAGCCCCCGTCACGGTGACCACACTCAACGACGAACCAGTGCGCCTCACCGCCCGCGACCGCGTCCACCGATCACGCCCCGCCCACACCACCACCCGGCCCCTGCCCGTGGACCTGTGCGCCGGCTACGGCACCGCCTACCTCGACGCCATCGCCACCTACCTCAACCCGCAAGGAGCCACCCCGTGACCGCCACCGACACCGAAGCATCACCCCACACCGACACCGCACCCGCGGAAGCCTGGCTGACCCGACTGCGGCTCAACCCCCGCAGCCGCGCCGTCCAACGCGACCTGCGCAACATCACCGACCTGCACCGAACCCTCATGAAACTCGTCCCCGACGGCCTCGGCGACGCCCCCCGCTCCCAAGCAGGCCTCCTCTTCCGCCTCGAGACCGACGGCGTCGGCAGGCCCACCGTCCTCGTCCAGACCCGCCTGTCCTCGTCCACCGACCGCCTCCCCGCCGACTACGCCCACGCCGACATCCGCCCCATGAACACGGTCCTCGCCGCACTCCGCCCCGGGCTCCTCGTCCGCTACCGCATCGCCGCCAACGCCGTGCGCCGCTGCGGCCCCAACAGCACCGCCGGACACTGGAAACAGGTCATCCCCCTGCACGGACCCGAAGCCGACCAGTGGTGGACCGAACGAGCCACGACCGCCGGCCTCACCCCCCGCACCCTGCTCACCCGCTCCACCGACCCCGCCACCACCTGGCACACCCCCAAACAGGACGCCACCAGCCCCACCATCTCCGCGCCCACCCCACCCGCCCCCACCAGCAAGGCCGACACAAAGACCTTCACCGACCGGCGCATCGACCGCGCCATCACCGTTTTCGAAGGCACCGCCCTCGTCACCGACCCAGAAGCACTGCGCACCGCACTCCTGAACGGCATCGGACGCAGCAAGTCCTACGGCTGCGGCCTCCTCAGCCTCGCCCCCGCGGGTCCCGGAGCCTGACGCCGACCATGGCCGCCACCCGCCCTGCCCACACCCCCTCCTCCGCCCGGCGACGCGTCGCATCACCCACCCTGGCCATGCTGCCCCGCGTCGGCGACTCCCTGTCCTTCCTCTACGCCGACATCGTCCGCATCGTCCAGGACGACACCGGCGTCTGCGCCGAAACCGCCAGCGACGAAGGCGACATCACCCGCGTCTACCTGCCCACCGCCTCCCTCAGCTGCGTCCTGCTCGGCCCCGGAACCTCCATCACCCAGCCCGCACTCACCACCCTCGCCCGCCACGGAACCACCGTCATCTGCACCGGCTCCGGCGGCGTTCGCTGCTACTCCAGCACCGTCCCCGCCTCCCTCACCACCCGCTGGCTCGAACACCAGGTCCACCACTGGAGCGACCCACAACGCCGACTCGCCGTCGCCCGCCGCATGTACCACGCCCGCTTCAACACCGACGTCCCCACAGCCACCACCCTGGAACAACTCCGCGGCATGGAAGGCCAGCGCATGAAAGCGCTGTACAAACTCCTCGCCCAACAACACCGCATCGGCCGCTTCCGCCGCGCCTATGACCCCGACTCCTGGGAAACCCAAGACCCCGTCAACCTCGCCCTGTCCTCAGCCAGCACCTGCCTGTACGGCATCGTCCACGCCGCCCTCACCGCACTCGGCTGCTCACCCGCCCTCGGATTCGTCCACCAAGGCACCCAACTCGCCTTCGTCTACGACATCGCCGACCTCTACAAAGCCGACATCACCGTCCCCCTGGCCTTCTCCCTCCACGACTCCCTAGACCCCGAAGCCGCCGCACGCCGCAGCTTCCGCACACAACTACGCCTGTACAAACTCCTGCCTCGCATCGTTGCCGACGTCCAGGTCCTCCTCGCCCCCGACGAAAACGGGCCCGCCGCCGACGGCCACGCCGTCGACATGGTCGACCTGTGGGACCCTGTAACTGGCTCCGTACCGGCGGGCGTCAACTACGGAACCGAGGAACCCGATGAGCCATGACCACAAGGCCGCAGCCGACGTGACCGCAGGCGCAGGCAGGGCAGGACGCCGATGCCGACGATGACCGTGCTTGCCACCACCGCCGTACCCGACCACGTCCGCGGCGCACTCACCCGCTGGATGATCGAACCCGTACCCGGCCTCTACGTCGGCACCCTTTCCGCCCGCGTCCGCGACGAGCTCTGGAGCGTCATCACCGCATCCATCGGACCCGGCGCCGCCGTACTCATCCACCCTGAAGCCAACGAACAGGGCTTCACCCTCCACACCGCCGGTGAACGCCGCCGCACCCCCGTTGACTTTGATGGCCTCACCCTGGTTGCCTTCCGCCCCCGAGACGAGGCCACACCAGCCACATCCGAAACCATGCCAGCCAACGCGCTCACGTAGGGGAGGAATGGCGAGGCCGCCGTTGCCCAGACGAAGGTGCGGACCACCCCCGCCTGCGCGGGAAGAACGCTCAGTCGTCGTACGCGGAATCGCCGAACGACGGACCACCCCCGCCTGCGCGGGAAGAACGGTGGTCAGGCGACGGCGGTGAAGCCGTGCCGCGGACCACCCCCGCCTGCGCGGGAAGAACGAGACGCTGCTCCTCAGATCTATGGGTGGGTGCGGACCACCCCCGCCTGCGCGGGAAGAACGGCGGGTTCATCGAGGTCGTCGACCCGATCGCCGGACCACCCCCGCCTGCGCGGGAAGAACCTCATTGCCGGCCTCCCGGGCGGCGGAGATGGATTGGGTACCGGCGACCCCAGCGCCGACAAAGCCATATTGGATGCTTGGGCAGCCAACGTCGACCCATCAGCGAACATAGGGAATGGCTGTGGAGCGGTTTCCGCCGGCACCAACTGCTCAGGAACGCTCACACCCGGCCAACTAGCCGCTCAAGGAACCATCGAGACCTTTGACCCGACGGGTGCGATAGGCCTTCTTCACTGCTCCCAGAGTATGGAAGAGACTCAATGTGCCTTGGCCGCCGCGATGGCACTTCCGATCGCAGGAAAGGGAGTTAAGCTCGGGGAAAAAGTTGGTGAAAAACTCCTTGGCAGGGAATCTGGGGAAGAGGCTGTTAGACTGTTTCGAGCTCCTCAGAAGGGGAATCGCGCCTCGGAGGCTCGTGGGCTTAATGCCGCAAATCACTCGGTGCAGTCGAAGGGGGAAAATATTGCCTATCTTGGCGATTCGGAATCCGTGGTTCGTAAGTATGCAGGTCAAGGCGTTTATGAGGATGGATATCATACCTTCACGATGAAGCCGGGATTCCTGAACGACTTTCATCCCAGTAGCTATCGTCGCTTCCATGACAATGACGGCGGCCTTCAATGGCTTATCGATGAAGAGGATTTTGATCTATTCAACTCCTACATAGATCACAGTCAGACAACATGGACGCCCTGGAAACTTAACGAGCAGTTCTTCGGGTGAGAGGCAAAGCTATGGAGAATGAAGATCAGTTGTGGCGGCAGGGTGGGTTTCGGCGATTTCAGATCGTGCGCTGTGTTGTCACTGGTCACCGAGGCCGCTTCGGCGTTGAGGTTGCGATCATCGATCCGAAATCCAGCGCTCCGGCGTTCATTGATTTCGTGATGCTCAAAGACGGCGTTGGGCACCTAACGCCGGAGGAATTCCCCCCTGTCGGTACCGTTCTCGAAGCCGTGACGTTGGATTTCATGCCGGACGGCGAGCTCCGCCTATCGGCTAGCCCGTCCTCGATTGCTCGGCAGCGAGAGCATGATGCGGAGAGCTGATTATCAACAAGGTGCTGGGGCGGGGCGCGGATCGATTTGCGTGTACTGGGCCTCGGCGCCCGGCCCGATGTGATTTCGATCCAGAAGGCGTGAGAGAGTTGGAGTGCACCGATGCGGAAGTGCTTCGGTTGAATCGTCGTTAAGAGCATGAGATGAGATGCCCCACTCGTAGTGCTTGGTCAGATTGATATTGGGTGGATATATCGCGGTAGCAGGTGGGGCGGGCGTCGGTCCAGGTTGCTAGGCAGATCTGCAGGTCACGGAGGCAGAGGCTCAGGTCGGCTTCGAGTTGGTAGGGATGTTGAGCTTGCTGTACGTGGTCGTGGGCGTCGGGATCGACCTGCTCCTCGGACGCTACTGACTTCGGCTCGTCGGGGTGAACTTCCTGCTCGTAAGCCTGCAAATCGCGCTCGGAGTAACTTCCGGAGTACCTCAACTCTTAAGCTGCTTGGCGCGCCGGATACGGCAGCGGGCTAAGATGCCGCACTAGACGACTGCTGGTTGTGGGCCGGGTCTCCAATCGATCACTGGAGATCCGTCCCATGGCCGCAGAGTTTGAGCTTCCCTAGGATCTGACTGTCCTCAACGACGACGAGCTGTCTAAGGCTCTTGACGGCGCCCGCGCCGCCTTGGGATGCCCTCTCGTCGGGCCGATAACGTCACCCCGATGGCCGGAATCAGAGAGCTCGTATCTCCTGATGGCCAGGATATGGCGGGAATTCCGATCATATTAACGGAAACGAGGTAGGTTGTCCCAATGGGGCTCGATTTTACAGGTCTCCAGAGAATCCCAGAAGAGCAGCTAGTGTCAAAGGACATTCGCTACCTGGCGCTGGTGCAAGTTGATCTCATAGCGTTGTATCGCCGTTGGGGCCGCCCCGACGTCGCGGTGGACGATCTGGCCGAATGGTTGTGCTTCGCGTTCTCTTTGCCTGGCGGGGACAAGTTCGCCCTGCAGCGAGAGGCTCTATATTCGCGTACTTCCGGATTTCTCCTCAGTGTGAGCAGAGGACTTTTCTCTGCGGAGGCTGGAGAGCGGCTAATTGGAGCGCTCGAGATTCCAGGCGTATCAGTGGTTGAATGGAGTGCCGAGGTGGGCAAGTAGCATCCCTTTTTTGGCGGCTCGTCATTACGCTGGCGAGCCGCCACGGCTAAGAGATCTCAACAGAAGTGCCCGTCCGGGGAGAGTTCGTCGCGGACCATCCGCTGGGCTGTCACCCCCGCCGGATCGCCGACCGGAGGGTCTTCGAACACGTCCGTGACGGTCTCCACCGGACTGAACAGCGAGATCGCCGCGCGCATCTACAACGACGCCGGCGACATCGTGTTCGTCAATGACATGCGGACCGATCATCCCCGGGTGTGGACACAAGAACGCGAGGCCGCCATCAACCCGTACGTGCGGCCGTTGGCCCCCGCGATGCTGTGGCACGTGCTGAACGGAGGGTGGGACCTGCTGTGCTTCGAGGAGATCGACGGCCCCTACGCCAGCTACACGCCGGGCTCCCCGCACCTGGACCTCGTCGCCGAGGCGATGCAGACCCTCGCCGGCCTGCCGACGCCCGACCTACCGCTGAAGACCATGCTGGGCCGCATGCGGTCCTACGTCGACGACCCGGCCGACGCCGATCTTTTCGCCGGAGCCCAGCTCCTCCACACCGACTGAAACCCCCACAACGGCCTCATCGCTGACGGCCGCGCGCGGCTCGTCGACTGGGCATGGGCCGCACACGGAGCAGCCTGGATCGATCCAGCGCTGTGGGTGATCTGGCTCATCGCCTCCGGCCACACACCCGAGCAGGCCGAGCACCTGGCCGCCGAGCGCACCGCACTCGCCGACGCCCCGAGCCCCAGCCTCGACGCCTTCGCCCGAGCTCAGAACCGGATGTGGGACGAGATCGCCGGCGACGCCCCGGACGCGTGGACGGCCACCATGCAGACGGCGGCCGCCACATGGCACCGGCACCGCAGCGGCCGTGTCACATCTTGATGCGCCGCCGGTCCGCGGGCAGGACCAGATCCTCCGTCTCCACCGCTCGTCGTACCGCGTGCCACGACCAGGACGACCACGCCAACGCCCAGACCGAGCAGTGTTACCGCAGTGGCAGAAAAACCACCCGGACGACCTGATCTTCGTCAGCGAGGCGTGGGTGCAACGTGCAACCGTTCCAAGAGCTCGACGCGCTCGCGGTGGAGCCGTGTCCGGTGCGCGGACCACCTCCGCCTGCGCGGAGAGAACTTGCGGGACGTAAAACCTCGTGGACGGCATTCGGACCACCTCCGCCTGCGCGGAGAAGACGCGTCCAGCGACCTGTTGACCGCCTCCTGCTTCGGACCACCTCCGCCTGCGCGGGAAGGACAACTGGATCTCGTCGCAGAACTGGTCGAGCTTCGGACCACCCCCGCCTGCGCGGGAAGGACTCCAGCCCGTCATCCTCGCCGCGCTCGATGCCCGGACCACCCCCGCCTGCGCGGGAAGGACCACGACGCCCTCGACCCGGTCTGCATCAAGGTCGGACCACCCCCGCCTGCGCGGGAAGGACCGGATGTACAACCAGTGGTACCGCGGAAGTGCCGGACCACCCCCGCCTGCGCGGGAAGGACTACAGCTCATCCGCGAAAACGATCCGCCGACCCGGACCACCCCCGCCTGCGCGGGAAGGACCAGCCGCTGCGCTGGAAGAAGCCCGCCAAGGTCGGACCACCCCCGCCTGCGCGGGAAGGACATTACGGGAGTCCCACCACCATCCAGTTGACGCGGACCACCCCCGCCTGCGCGGGAAGGACGCTTATGGGTCAGCGTACCCGTACGCCGAAAACGGACCACCCCCGCCTGCGCGGGAAGGACCCCCCGCCTGCGCGGGAAGAACACGCCAGTGCCGTTCGTCGCAGCCGTGTCGGTCGGACCACCCCCGCCTGCGCGGGAAGAACATCTCGGCTCGGCGTTCGGCCGTGATCGCCATCGGACCACCCCCGCCTGCGCGGGAAGAACCCGGCCCAGCCGTGGGCTCTTGGATGCGGTGGCGGACCACCCCCGCCTGCGCGGGAAGAACCCGGGCCGCGCGGCATATCAGACCGTCCCCTGCGGACCACCCCCGCCTGCGCGGGAAGAACGTCGACGATCAGCCGGGCCGCGTCCTGCTCGGCGGACCACCCCCGCCTGCGCGGGAAGAACGCCCCGTGGCACTGCGCCCCACTGCCAAGGACCGGACCACCCCCGCCTGCGCGGGCAGAACCGCATCGAACGGTGTCGCCAGAAGTTCGCCGACGGACCACCCCCGCCTGCGCGGGAAGAACGCCGATGCGCTCCCGGCCGGGGCCTTCCGCGGCGGACCACCCCCGCCTGCGCGGGAAGAACAACCCGCGGATCGAGTACGCGCAGGAAACCATCGGACCACCCCCGCCTGCGCGGGAAGAACCTCAGCCGGGTGTCGCCGTCGGCATCGATCACCGGACCACCCCCGCCTGCGCGGGAAGAACTCCTCCACCCACACCAGGACGAACGACCGGGACGGACCACCCCCGCCTGCGCGGGAAGAACACGTCAGGCAGATACAAGGCGGCGTGGTCGACCGGACCACCCCCGCCTGCGCGGGAAGAACCGGCTGACTAAGACTCAGCCGGGCCCTTCTCACGGACCACCCCCGCCTGCGCGGGAAGAACTCCTCGGCGTTCTACGTGCCGAAGGGGGCCCGCGGACCACCCCCGCCTGCGCGGGAAGAACGTGCCGTTGCCGGTGAGGATCTCGCGGTCGAGCGGACCACCCCCGCCTGCGCGGGAAGAACACGGTCGCGGCCGGCTGCTCCGGCTCGTCGGCCGGACCACCCCCGCCTGCGCGGGAAGAACGGTCCAGCGTTCGGTGCGGTCGTCGTAGAGGACGGACCACCCCCGCCTGCGCGGGAAGAACGTCGTCCGCGTTGCCGACGGTCACCCCGCTGGCGGACCACCCCCGCCTGCGCGGGAAGAACTCGTCCGGGGTCTGCGGCTCCTTGCCGCCGTCCGGACCACCCCCGCCTGCGCGGGAAGAACTATCGGGAGATCGCCACCGCCTCGGGGATCAGCGGACCACCCCCGCCTGCGCGGGAAGAACTCCACGCTGCGCCCGGTGAACCCGGACACGGCCGGACCACCCCCGCCTGCGCGGGAAGAACTCGCCACCGACGAGGTTGTTGATGCTGTACCACGGACCACCCCCGCCTGCGCGGGAAGAACGCCGGGCACTACATCCTCCCCGTGTAGCGGGACGGACCACCCCCGCCTGCGCGGGAAGAACGCCGAGACCGACCAGGACCATGCGGCGGGCGGCGGACCACCCCCGCCTGCGCGGGAAGAACGTACCGCGACCCTCTGCAGTCCGTTCATGTCACGGACCACCCCCGCCTGCGCGGGAAGAACCCCCTGACCTGCGAAGTTGCAAGTTGCGGCGGTGGACCACCCCCGCCTGCGCGGGAAGAACGACACTCGTGCACCCGCTGATCACCTCAGCGCCGGACCACCCCCGCCTGCGCGGGAAGAACGCGTCGAACAGGAGCGGGCGGGACGCGGTGGACGGACCACCCCCGCCTGCGCGGGAAGAACTACCAGGCGAACGGGCGGGTGGAGTCGGCGGCCGGACCACCCCCGCCTGCGCGGGAAGAACGCCTCGGCCGCCAGGCGGACGGTCTGCGCGAACGGACCACCCCCGCCTGCGCGGGAAGAACGATTCGGCTTCCGCCCTGAGTTGGGCTGGCGTCGGACCACCCCCGCCTGCGCGGGAAGAACCAGCCGTTCGGCTCGAACCGCAAGGGCCAGCGCGGACCACCCCCGCCTGCGCGGGAAGAACCGCACAGGCGCCGGGGGCGGGGCGCGTTACAACGGACCACCCCCGCCTGCGCGGGAAGAACTCGACCGCGAGGCCAATCCGCGTGCCGAACTGCGGACCACCCCCGCCTGCGCGGGAAGAACGTCGGGGCCAGGACCGTGACGTGGTCGCCCGGCGGACCACCCCCGCCTGCGCGGGAAGAACAGGGCCCCCGGGTACCGGTCGCCGGCCCGCGCCGGACCACCCCCGCCTGCGCGGGAAGAACCGGGGCGTCCGGCAGGGCGTAGACCTGGCCGCCGGACCACCCCCGCCTGCGCGGGAAGAACCCTATCTCGACCTGACCGAGAAGGTGACGTTGCGGACCACCCCCGCCTGCGCGGGAAGAACTCTGCCCAACTGACTGGCCGGCCCCCAATCCCGGGACCACCCCCGCCTGCGCGGGAAGAACAGCCCCCAGTCATCCGCCGGGGGTCCCACGGTCGGACCACCCCCGCCTGCGCGGGAAGAACGTGCGGCAGAAACTCGCGTCCACCCGCAGCGGCGGACCACCCCCGCCTGCGCGGGAAGAACACGCTTCTGAGGTCGTCTACCAGACTCATGCTCGGACCACCCCCGCCTGCGCGGGAAGAACTTGGGTGGCAGCGAGCGCGTCCATGGCGATGGCGGACCACCCCCGCCTGCGCGGGAAGAACTCCAGCATTTTCAGCGCCACGGAGGCCTCCGACGGACCACCCCCGCCTGCGCGGGAAGAACTTGGCGACTGGGGTGTTGAAGCCGTCGGAGAACGGACCACCCCCGCCTGCGCGGGAAGAACGGGCACCTGGTCGTTGAGGCCGGTCGGCTGTACGGACCACCCCCGCCTGCGCGGGAAGAACGTAGTAGAACGTCGCGGTGTACCCGGAGGCGCCGGACCACCCCCGCCTGCGCGGGAAGAACACGATCCAAGCCGTCGCCTTGCGGGAGAAGGGCGGACCACCCCCGCCTGCGCGGGAAGAACCCCACGGACGGCTTCCCGGGCGCCACGGTCATCGGACCACCCCCGCCTGCGCGGGAAGAACGTGCTGGTGCGGGAGGCCATCCAGTCGCCGAACGGACCACCCCCGCCTGCGCGGGAAGAACGTGTCCGTCGCTTGCTTGTGCAGCGAAAAAACCGGACCACCCCCGCCTGCGCGGGAAGAACCTTCAAGTGCGCCACAACGTGTCTGACCAGGGCGGACCACCCCCGCCTGCGCGGGAAGAACCCGAGGGTGTCCGCGGCCGACACCGACAGGTACGGACCACCCCCGCCTGCGCGGGAAGAACACGTACTCGATGCTGAGACCCTGCCCGCCGTGCGGACCACCCCCGCCTGCGCGGGAAGAACTCTGCGCTGAGGGCCTTCCTCGGCGCGGCAACCGGACCACCCCCGCCTGCGCGGGAAGAACGGTCGATGCTGGTGGACACGACGAAGTTCACACGGACCACCCCCGCCTGCGCGGGAAGAACGGCCCCAACGCCGGGAAGTGGCGCATGCGCGGCGGACCACCCCCGCCTGCGCGGGAAGAACCTCCTTCACGTTCTGCGACCTTCCGCGCGGAACGGACCACCCCCGCCTGCGCGGGAAGAACGTGATCTCCCACATCTGGCGCGGCTCGTTCGTCGGACCACCCCCGCCTGCGCGGGAAGAACAAACCGAGGTCGGGGAACGCGCTGAGGGTCAGCGGACCACCCCCGCCTGCGCGGGAAGAACTCTTTGTCACCTGCGGGTTTGGAGTCGCTTTGCAATTCCTTGACTCAGGTGTCGCTGGTTCATCAGGCCAGTCTGTCAGAGGTGAGTGTCTGAATGTCTCCGGTCTGTCTGGAGCAACTGGAAGAGAGGACAAGGGTCCGTGCACAGGCGTGTGGCCGATGGGCTGACCTGCTCCTTGTGTCCGTGGCGAACTGTGTGAACTGCTGCCTGCACCTGCGGGAATGGTGCCAAGACCGGGTTTGTGTGGCCGGTCGCTGCCCCAGTTCACTGAGGAGGCGCTGGTAACAGGGCGTTCCCGCAGGGTGCGGAGAGGAGGGCCTCTTCGAACGGTTCGGCCGGGTGGTGCGGACCACACCCGCCTGCGGGGGAAGAACACCGAGGCGCACCGCGCTCAACATCACGGTCGGACTACCCCCGCTCGCGCGGCAAGGATTGGGCCGGCACCACCGTGGCCTGCCGGGCGGCCGGATCCGGTCCGGGCGCACGACGTCCTGAAGGACTGGCTTGCGCCTCACGGCTCTGACGTGACTGCCGGGTGCGCGACGCACCGGGAAGCTCCTGGCGGCAGTGCGGTGTGCTTGGAGCGGGGCGGAGATCACCCACCCGGGTGCGGGCCAGGCGATCTCCTGCACGTGAGGGTCACGTTCTGTAGCCTCGCGTGCGTCGGGGCGACGTTGGGGGAGGGGAGCTGGCATGGCGCGGACGTGGTTGTCGATCCGGGTCGAGCTGATCTCAGGACAGGGTGAGGATCTGTGGCCTCGGCCGGGGCGGGTTTTTGCCGCACCACGGGCGCACTCCTTCGCCCTGCTCGCGGAGGCGATCGATCAGGCTTTCGCCCGTTGGGACCTGTCGCATCTGCACCTGTTCACGCTGGCCGACGGAACGGGTGTCAGCCTGGAATGGTGGGACGGCGATGCCCCGGACGGCACCATCGATGGTCGGATCACGACGCTCGGCAGGCTGCAGGGCGGTGAGCAGTTCGCCTATGTCTTCGACATGGGAGACCAGTGGGCCCACCTGTGCACGGTGGGCGCCCAAGGCGTCGACCCGGACAGGGAGCTCGGCATCGTTCCTGAACGCCCGCTGCCGTACTGGGGATGGGGGAGCGTGCCGGATCAGTACGGGCGCCGCTGGGACGGCGATGACGGCGAGTCTTCCGCCCCCCGACGGCCCGGAGGGCTGAGCGATTTGCCGCCGATCCTGCCCTGGTGGGGTGAGCGACAACGATGACCTTTCACCGTGCGTAGCCGACAGGGCCCCAGGCGCCCAAGGGACAGGCTTCGTGCACCGGTTTGACAGGCACGCCGACAGCGTGAGAAATGCGAGCCGGCCCGGTGGTGGCCCTTGGGACGCAGCTCTTGAGACGCCGCCCTTGATGGCGCAGCGGATTTCGGCGATCGTGCAGGGGATGCACGCCCAGTCGCCGGGCGAGCGACGTGGCGGGCCATCCGGCGCGTTCCAGATCCGCCAGCAGCCTTGACGCTTCGGCGGCGCCGTCCGGCGCGCGGCAAGGCGCCGTCAGGCTCGTGTCGGGCGGACCATCATCGCCAGGGGCGGGGAGTCTGGGGAAGGCTGGCACGTGCCGATGCGGCGGTACCCCCACGACTCGTACAGCCGCTCCACCTTCCCGTCCCCGGCGGCCGGGTTCACCATCAGCGACGTGTACACGGTGTCGAGATGCGCCTCCAGCAGCGCGTCGTGGGCCCGCCGCGCGGTCCCCGTCTTCCGCCACGGCGCCCGCACGCCCAGCTCCTTCACGGCCAGGGCCTGCGCCGCGGTGTACGTGTCGGCCGGCGCCGGGGTGACGCGGGTCCACCACGGGTCCCCGTGCTCCACGGTGTGGGCGTACGCGTACCCGACGGGCTCCCCGTCCTCGGTGTACGCCAGGACCGCGGTGAAGCCCGGAGCGGCGCCGTGCCGGTCGAGTCGTTCGGTGAACGTGCTCACCGCGTAGTTCGGCAGGTGCAGCAGGTCGGCCCGCACGTCGGCGTAGACGTCGACGAGGTCGGCCCGCACGTCGGCGAGGTCGGTGAGGGTGCGGAGGGTGATGATGTGGGCGCTCGTCATGCGGCGGGTCCCCAGGTGGTGTGGGCGTATTCGCTCCAGGTGCCGGCAGCGTCCGTGTCCGGGGCGATCGTGTCGAGCCGGTTTCCGAACTCCCGCAGCATCAGGGCGACGCGCGGGTGCTGGACGGCGGCGTCCGTCGACACCGACATGGCGGTGCGTGTCGCCTGCTCTGCGGCGCCCTGCTCCAGCTGGGCTCGGGCCAGTCGGGACGTGGTGATGGCCCGCGAGCGGCGCATGTGCGGACGCAGTCCGGCAAGACTCCGGAACGCGTGGAACTCAGCGCGCTCGAAGTTGCCCAGTGCCATGTACGCGGACTGGGCGAGGGAATCCAGCTCGGCCTGGTCGTAGAACGCGAGGAGCCACATCGGCCGGTACTCGTGCGGGTCGGCCCGGTCCATGGCGCGCTGGGCCTCGTCGTAGGCGCGACGTGCGCCCGCCTGGTCCCCTGTCGCACCGCAGATGGCGACCTGGCGGGCCAGGCCGAGGGACGCGAACATCGGGTCGCGCCGGGTGATGCTCAGCCCGCGCGCGACGTCGTTCGCCGCGAGGGCCTGCGCCGGCCGCCCCATGTGCCGGTACATCGTGCCGGTGTGAGACCAGATCCGGAACTTGAGCGCCTGGTCGCCCGCCATTTCTGCGAGGGCCTGCGCCTCTCGCATGTGCGTCTGGGCGGCGTCGAAGCGCTGGCCGTCGATCGCGGCCCACATGGCCGACGACCGGAAGGCGGCCGCGCAGCCGTACAGGTAGCCGCGGACGCGCTGAGTGGCGCCGCCGGCCTCCTGCATGGCCAGGGCGGCGTCGGCCAGGGCGGCGGCCTGCTTCTCGATACCGAGCTGTCCGCCGTGGCGGTGGTCGCTGGCGACGACGTCGGCAAACCTGCGTTGCAGGCGTTCGACATCGCTTATGCCGATGCGGTGGGAGGTGGGCGCCGGGCCCGCGGACAGCGCGGCAGCGGTGATGCCCAGGGTGAAGCGGCGGCGTTGCATGGGGTCCTCCTGCGGGGGAGCCGGGGCCTGTGCCCGGCCCCGTTGCGCGAACCCTAAGGCCGTGGCCGATAGCCCTGTTACCTGCTCCAGGGCAGCGCGCGTGGCAGCCTTCGGCCATCTGACCCGTCCGGCCTTCCAGTCTCGGACGGACGATCCGTCCAGCCCTCCGCGTCTTCCCGTCAGTGACTCGATGGCGTCATTGACCGCAGCCGCCAGTGAGTTGGAGGTGTATCCGTGCTCGTCCATCCACGCTGCGAGCACCCCGTTGCGCGTGGGTTCCATGTACGCACGGTAGCCCTGTCGGATCCCGCCGTCAGGTAAAGGATAAGTCAAATCGCCCTAGGGGGCGCAGCCGGTGAGGGCGCTGATCGCCCTATCCACGCCTGCCGCGGGGGGAGTTACCTGGGTGCACGCCAGCGAACGCCACCCCGGCGACGGAGAGGCCTCGCTCAAGCATCCGAACGCTACTCGACCTAGGGGCAGCGATGACCCTTGCACGACGGCACGAGACCGCCATTACTCTCCCCGCGCCACCCGGCCTCGACGAGATCGTCCGCATGCTGACCGCACTCCCCGAGTCCGGAGGCCTCGAACTGCCCGCCGGCACATGGTGGGACGTGATTGTCACCTGCAACGGCAGCACCGGCGAGGACCTGCTGTGGTGGATGCGCCGGAATCAGCCCGGCGGATGCGGCGCCGTCGTCACCGACAAAGACCGCAACCTCATGTTGTGGCTGGTCCCCCCGACCGGTTCCGGCAACTGGCTGCACCCGGGCGGCGTGTGGGTCTCCCACCCCGTCAAGGTCGCCCTGCCCTCCCTGCGCCGTTTCTTCCCGCCCGGCCCCTTCTGGGCCACCTCTCTTGCCTTCGGCCTCGTCGACCCCCGGTTCCTCCGCGCCGGCCTCGACCACCTCGGCATGAGCGACACCCCGAACACCGCGTCGCTCCTCCCGGGACAACGGGGCGACTGACCGCCCGCCCCTGATCTCCTCCCCCTCCCGGGGAGGACGCCCCCACTCTCCAGAGGGGGCATGGCCCGCCAGTGAAGAAGGACCGGGCCGAGCACCACCCGCCGCGCGCACCGGTGAGCCTGCCCGCATAACCCGGCGCGCGCGGCGGACCAATCCGATCAACGACCCTGGAGGAAAACCATGTTCGTCCACGGCGATCGACTCCCGACCGGCACCCCACTGCCGTCCGGCCGGCCCACCCCTCCGCCGTTCGGCGTCAGCCGGATGGTGCCGTACCCGGCCGGTGATGCCCCGGCCTACGCCCATGCGGCGCTGGACCCGGCGACGCAGGCCACCCGCTACACCGACGCCAACGGCGGGATCGTGGAAATGCCGGGCCACGGCACCAGTTCGGGCACCACCCCGCCGACCGGCACCAGTCCCGACGGAACGTCCGGGGATCGCGACCAGGGCAACGACACCGACCAGTGAATGACGGTCCGGTGCTGGTCGTCACCAACGTCGACGACCCCACATCGGACCTGGTGGTCAACGAACTGCACGGCCGGGGCGTCCCGGTCGTGCGGTTCGACTCCGGGGACTTCCCCGCCACCTTGTCCGTTGCGGCCACGATCGACCACGAGGGCATCACAGGAACCCTGTCGACGCCCACCCGTACCGCGGACCTGTCCCGCGCCC
This sequence comes from Streptomyces sp. NPDC088354, assembly GCF_044753585.1. NCBI lineage: Bacteria > Bacillati > Actinomycetota > Actinomycetes > Kitasatosporales > Streptomycetaceae > Streptomyces > Streptomyces sp. NPDC088354. Next base: position 51,206 of record NZ_JBIVNJ010000025.1, read on the forward strand.
GGTCGCTGTACTACCGGCGGCCCTCCGGCTTCACCTTCCCGCACCTCGACGAGCAGACCGCCAGGTTCGCCACCATGCAGGCCCGCTACGGGCTGGGTGGGGTCCTGGCCTCGCTGCCCGGCTGCCGGTACGTCAACCACCCGCACCACATCGGGGACGCCGAGTTCAAGCCCTCCGGGCTCGCTGCCGCGGTCGACGCCGGATTCCTCATCCCGCCCACGCTCATCACGTCCGAGCCGGACGCCGCACGGGCCTTCGTCAAGCGCCACGGCCCGGCGATCTACAAGCCGCTGTCCACCCCGCTCTACCTGGTCGACGGCGTCTCCTGCACGGTGAAGGTCGACGACGTCACGCCCGAGGACATCGACGAACGGGTGGCCGGCACGGTCCATCTGTTCCAGCAGCGCATCGACAAGGTCGCCGACGTCCGCGTGACCGTCATCGGCCGGCAGGTCTACTGCGTGCGCATCGACTCCGACCTGCTGGACTGGCGCACCGACTACAGCCGCCTCGCCTACACAGTGGTGCAGCCGTCCGCCGGCGTCACCGAGGCGCTTTACCGCTACCTCGACCGGTTCGGCCTGGTCTTCGGCGCATTCGACATCGCCGTCGGCCGCGACGGGACATGGTGGTTCCTCGAATGCAACCCCTCCGGCCAGTGGGCGTGGCTGGAGCCCGAGACCGGGCTGCCGATGGTGGCGGCCATGGCCGATCTCCTGGAACGGACACTGACATGAACGATGACGAGCTGCGCGAAGGCCTGGTCGGCCTCCTTGCCGAGCGGGGCCGCCTGCACTCGCCGCAGTGGCGGGAGACGGTGCTGGCCACACCCCGGCACGAGTTCCTGCGCGGTGGCTTCTTCCGGCACGTCCCAGACTCGATGCCGACCGCGTGGGCGCCGGTCATGCCGGATCACCCGGACTGGCTGTCGGCCTGCTACACCGACGAGTCGCTGATCACACAGATCGCGGGGACGATCGTCCCGGCCGACGTCCGCGGGCAGATCCTGCGGGAGCCCACGAGTTCCAGCACGCTCCCCAGCCTGGTCGTGCGGATGCTGGAAGACCTCCAGGTCGAGGACGGCGCGCGGGTGCTGGAGATCGGCACCGGTACCGGGTACTCCACGGCACTGCTCTGCCACCGGCTCGGCGAGGACCTGGTGACGTCGGTGGAAGTCGACGCCGACGTGTCGGCACGGGCCGCCGCGGCGCTCGGCGCGGTCGGGTTCGTGCCGAACCTGGTAGCCGCGGACGGCCTGGCTGGCCACAAGGACGGCGCCCCGTACAACCGCGTCATCGCGACGTGCGGTGTCCTGCGGATCCCCCGCGAGTGGATCAACCAGACCGTACCCGGCGGCATCGTCCTGGCCACCCTGTGCGGCTGGATGCACTCCTCGGAGCTGGTCCGGCTGACCGTGCACGACGACGGCAGCGCGTCCGGTCCGTTCCTCGGCGGCCGGGTCTCGTTCATGCTGGCCCGGCCCCACCATCCGCCCGCCCCGGGCATGCTGCCCGACACCAGCGTCGGGGACAGCCGCGAGACGGAGGTTGGCGCGAACGCGCTGGACGACTGGACGACCCGGTTCGTCGCGCAGATCGCCGCGCCGAACGCCCAGCGCCTGCAACTGGGCGAAGCGGGGGATGTCCTCCTGGACGTCGAGGCCGGCGCGTGGGCGCTGCTCTACCGCGTAGGCGACACGTGGCGTGTCCGGCAGGGCGGTCCCGCCCGGCTGTGGGACGACATCGAGAAGCACATCACGCAGTGGCAAGGCGCCGGCGCGCCGGGCCTGGACCGCTTCGGGCTCACGGTCACTCCGGGCGGGGAGCACCGGTTCTGGCTGGACACGCCCGAGTGCCCGTTGCCCGCGGCCGGGTGAGGTCGGCCCCACGCAATACCTGTACAGCCGATCGGACACGATAAGAGGGCCGGGGAGAACACCCGCACAGGGTGTCCTCCCCGGCCGTTTCTCCGCTGTTCGAGTGCAGGAAATTGACCCCGAGTTCCACGGCGACCGCGACGACGGCGATCCCGCCGCCGATGGTCCACATCCGCTTCTTCACGGCGGTCAGCCGCGCGCCGTGGTCCTCGGCCGCCTTCTGGCCGGCCTCCAGCACGTCGAGGCGGGTGTCGTGGAGCTCCAGCTTCGTCGCGTGCGCGGCCGTCGTCCTCTCCGACGGCTCGGAGCGCAGCACGAGGATCTGGAGGGCGCACTCGATGTGGGCGAGGCCCTCGCCGAGTTCATCGCGCAGTCTCTCCAGCCCGAGGGCGGGCCCGTGAGTGTCGTCGGTGGGCGTGCTCACCCGACACCCCCGGCGGTCCGCCAGGTGCCGGCCTCGTGCCCGACGTCGACGTCACCGGTGCTGCCCGGGTCGACGAGGTACTCCCCGTCGTCCATGAGCACGGGCACGTCGTCACCGGTCCTGGCCGCGCCGCGATGGATCAGGCCGCCCCGGGTGTACGAACTGGCCGCGACGTCCTCATCGTCCTCGTCGGCGGGAAGGGGCACCGTCAGGCCGAACGATCCGTCCGGGCCGAGGCCAATGGTCGGACCACCCCCGCCTGCGCGGGAAGGATAGGGCCTGGTCGTAGTCCAGCTGAGCAGCGTCCGGACCACCCCCGTTCGCGCGGGAAGGACCCAGGCCCTGGCCAGTCGGTGGGCGGGACGTCCGGACCACCCCCGCTCGCGCCGGAAGAACCAGACCAACCCGCCGTGCGGCGCGCCCGCGCGCGGACCATCCCCGCCTGCGCGGGAAGAACTCCAACTCGCGGCTGGACGCACCCGACATCGCCGGACCACCCCCTCCTGCACGGGAAGAACGTGGCGGTCCGTGCGGCCGGTGCCAGGGAGGCCGGACCACCCCGCCTGCGCGGGAAGGACGAGTCCCTCACCTTCCGCGAGGCGGCATCGGATGTACCGCCCCCGCTTGCGCGGGAAGAATGGCTTCGCGCTGCCCTGGTCCTGGCGGGCGTTCGGACCACCCCCGCTCGCGCGGGAAGGACCTGCGCCCGAGCCGTGGCGGTTTTGCCGTCGGCGGATCACCCCCGCTCGCGCGGGAAGGACGATTCCCAGTGGTCCGGTGGGCGCGCCTCCAACGGACCACCCCCGCTCGCGCGCGAAGGACGCTTCGTCTGTGATCCGCTGCTGCTGGAGCACCGGACCACCCCCGCTCGCGCGGGAAGGACTCGAGCGGGGCCCCCGTTGAGGTACCGCCGGGCTTCTTGCAGCAGGCCGCGCATAGCGCCTTTGAAGGCGGCCATTATCTCAGCGATCTCGGTTGAACCTTCCACCGTCTCTATGTTGATCAGCACCCTCCGTCTGCCACTGAGATCGCGTGTTCCTCCGAGACGAGTCGCGGAGAGGCGCAGACTCTCAGCGACGGCCGCCAAACTGCTCGGGGCCCTCCAGAACGACCATGTCCGCCGCGTGCAACAGGGCGTCCTGTGCGGCGTGCATCTCGTGGGCGCGCGCTTCGTCGCCTGGAGGAGACTGGAGCCTTGCGATGACATCAACTCCGTAGAGATCGATGAAGTCGCGTGCTGTTCGGTACAGCTCGGCGTACGCCTGGCGCTGCGCCTCGCGTCGCACGGCGTCCACCGCCCCCCGGTACGTGCTACGGCCCTGTGCCCGTCCGGCAAGCCATCCCGTGAGTGCGGTGACGAGTACCGCCGGGGTTCCAATGAGCGCTGCGGCAACTTCGGCCTCCATGCGCTGTGAGTTAGGGACGCGGGCTCACTGGTATTGCTGGATCGAGACGTCTGCTGCAGTCCTGTGACTGGTGGACGTTCGCGGCTCCGCCGGGAAACGGTGCTCGGGGCGTTGTCGGTGGGCGGGGTTAGGGTGCGCCCCATGGCCACTCCCACACCCCTGAGGATCGTGAACGGCAGCTGTAGGCGCTGCTTCGAACCGTGCTGTCGCTATGGGCCGGGGGGCAATCCGTTGTGTGATGTGTGTCTTCCGAAGTAGATGGCGCTCTGGGGGCCGGGGGTGCACCTGGCGGTGCGTGGAACGGCGGCGTCGGTCGGTGGTTCGGAGCAGTAGGGCAGGTGGCCCCGTCCTGCGCCCTGGTGGGCGTGGGGCGGGGCCGTTTGCTGTCCGGGTCCCTGGGGGTGCCGGTCAGTGGCGGCTGGTCCAGCCGCCCAGGCGGCCGACGAAGCGCCAGACCGGCCGCTCGCGCTGCCGTTCTGTGTTCCGATTCGTTTCCCATGACAGCGCGCTGCTGCCGTAGGCACGGATGGCCCGGCGGTTCACCTCCGCCTCGACGTCGCGCAGATGCCTGCCAATGCGCTGTATGCCCTGGTTGCAGTCCCGGAGCCAGACCAGGCCCAGGAAGAACGCGAGGACGGCGATGTACACCGCCGGCTTGCTCCAGGAGATCTCCCCCAGCCCCGCGATGAGAGCGGCGGCCACTCCCGCGAAGCCGAGAATCTGCATCCTCGACAGGACGCGCTGAGCGATCTCGGCCCGGAGCACCTCGTACTCCTTCATGAGCAGGGCTATGACCTCTACGTCGTTCTCTTCTTGCTGCGTCTGCTGCGTCTGCTGCGTCGCCATGTCTCCCCCTGTGATCGTTCGTGTGCCCTTGATCTCCCCCCGTGTGGCGTGGGTCACACAAGAGTTGAGGAAGATCTGCGTTAAGGCTCCGTCAGGGGCCACGTGCGGAAGAGGACAGGCGTCGTCGGCCCCGTCCCGAGGGGGTGGGGCGGGGCCGTGGCGTGTGCGGGGTCAGTAGGCGAGGTGGAGGCAGTTCGGCGTGCTGCAGCACGGGATGAGGGCTGCCGGGTCGGGGGCCTTGGCCATCCAGTCGGTGCTCATGTAGAAGTCAGCGTCCGGGCCGTCCATGTGGACGAGGACGCACCACGTGTCGTCGTTGGCGTCGTACCTGATCTCTCCGGCGGTGCCGGTGCGCCCGGGGAGCAGGTCGTCCTTGAATGGGGCCCAGCCGTGTGTGCGGCGCTTCTCGGAGGGCTCGTCGCTGGTGATGGTGACGCGGTCGCCGGGCCCGTAGTCGAGGCCGAGCTGTTTGACGGCCCGGTCGTGGACGGCCCGGAGGGTTCCGAGTTCGCGCCGGGCCTGGTCGACGTTGGCGCCCAGCGCTTCCATGCCGTCGAGGATCTGGTCCAGCTTGGTCATGTGGTGTGCCCGTTCGGTGTGGAGGGGGTCAGCGGGTGGGGGCGTTGGCGAGGTCGAGGAGCACCGCGGCGTGGCAGAGGTCGGGCTGTCCGGGCTCGGGGAGGGGGCAGGTGCAGGCGAGGTCTTTCCCGCGGAGCAGGTGGAGGTCGGCAAGGATGCGGCGCCGGTCGAAGGTCTGCCAGCCGATGCGGTACGTCTGCTCGTACCAGCCGCCTGCGGTGCCGACGCGCAGCCACTCGCGGTAGTTCGCGACGCAGAAGCTGCGCGGGTCGGACCACTCGGCGGACCACCCCCGCTCGCGCGGGAAGGACACGTACAGCAGCAGGATGAACCAGTCACCTACCGGACCACCCCCGCCTGCGCGGGAAGGACACCTCCGGTACGCCGTCCTCCTGCAGCCACTCCGGACCATCTCTGCTCGCGCGGGAAGGACTTGCGGGCCTCGCCAAGGACGTGCTCCAGACCCGGACCACCCCCGCTCGCGCGGGAAGGACCTGGCCGGACTGCTCGGCCTGGGCTGGCGCATCGGACCACCCCAGCCTACGCGGGAAGGACAGCCAGTTGGCCCCGAGAGGACCCGAGATGGGCGGACATCCCCGCCTGCGCGGGAAGGACCCTGACTACCTAGCTTTGCCTCGCCTTCACGAACGGACCACCCCCCTCGCGTGGGAAGGACGCGTTACCGCTATTCAGACCACCGATGACGACCGGACCACCCCCGCGCGCGCAGGAAGGACTCGCCGGTCTTGGTGTTCCACCGCACGACGTGCGGACCACCCCCGCTCGCGCGGGAAGGACCTCTCCGACGCGTTGGGCAGGCTGACCGTCGACGGACCACCCCCGCTCGCGCGGGAAGGACTGGATGAGGACTCCGTGCACGGGGCCGAAGGTCGGACCACCCCCGCCTGCGCGGGAAGAACCTGGTCGCCATGACCCTCGTCCAGGGCGCGTGCGGACCACCCCCGCTCGCGCGGGAAGAACGCCGGCATCAACGGCCTGTCGTACCTGATCAGCGGACCACCCCCGCCTGCGCGGGAAGAACTGCAGGCGGGTGGCGAGGTCGACGTCTTCCGGCGGACCACCCCCGCTCGCGTGGGAAGGACATCCCGGCGACAGTGACCGTGACCGATGCGTACGGACCACCCCCGCTCGCGCGGGAAGGACGCCCTCCCGTGCCAGGGCTCCTCCCTGAACTCCGGACCACCCCCGCTCGCGCGGGAAGGACCCTGACGTCTGGCCGATGGGCCGCCCGACCAACGGACCACCCCCGCTCGCGCGGGAAGGACCGGCGGGCCGCAGTGGCGATGCTGGCGCTTCGCGGACCACCCCCGCTCGCGCGGGAAGGACCGGACCGGCTCCTCCCCCTGTGTCGCGGGTTCCGGACCACCCCCGCTCGCGCGGGAAGGACGCTGGTCAGGAGAGGGAGGGCTTGCCGGAGACCGGACCACCCCCGCTCGCGCGGGAAGGACCACTCCCGGCAGGCCTCGCCCGGCGCCACGTACGGACCACCCCGCTTGCGCGGGAAGGACTCGAGCCAGTGCAAGACGAACACGCCGTCCGGCGGACCACCCCCGCTTGCGCGGGAAGGACGGCGTCGCCGTCCTCGCCGAACTCCCACCATCCGGACCACCCCCGCTTGCACAGGTAGGACTTGTTGAAGTTGACGGTGCCCGGGGACGCGCTCGGATCACCCCGCTCGTGCACAGGCGGGGGTGATCCGGACACCGGGCTGATCAACTACCTGATGCGAGAGTCCTTCCCGACAGGCCATGGGCCTGCGGTGCGCCTCGGCCAGCGGACCATCCCAGCCTGCGCGGGTAAGCGCGCCGGCGGGGTCTGTGGAATGGGGTCTGCTCAGGATGTGGTCCAGGTGCGGAGCTGTCGGGCGGCGTCTACAACGCCTTTGGTACCTTCGGCGACGTCGTGGACCAAGGCTGCGGCGTCCTTTGGAGGGAAATTCACGGTGTGGCCGTTCACCTGGAGGAATGCGACTGCGGCCATGAGTGCGAATTGGCGGTTGGAGTGCTCGAGGGCCCGTAGCCGGGACAGCGTCTCCAACAGTGCGCCGGCCTTGAGCCACAGGGAGCCGTACACGTCTCGGCCCATCGCGACGGCGCTGTGTCGGGAGACGGCTGCGAACAGCGGGCCGATGTCGTTGGCCTGCGGGTCGCCGTGGAGCTGCTCGGCGAGCTGCAGCAGCCACGGTACTTCCAGGTGGAGCGGCTCGGATGCGGACTCGCTCACGCTGCGTTCCCCTGCGCGTCGTCGGCCTCAGCGGCCATGTGGGTGTCGGTGGCCGTGCTCACCATGTTCCGAAGGGACGTCGGGTCGGCGTCGTCGGGGTCGACGTCGGCGAACGCGGCTGCGATCGTGTCCCGGTGCTCCAGGGCGGCCTCCACGAACGCCTTCTGCTTGGCCAGGGCCCGGTCTGCGGCTGCGTCGGCGACGTACTGCTGCATGCTGACGCCTGCGACGCTCGCGGCCGTCTTGATCGCCTCGTAGGTCGCTTCATCAGGGAAGCGCAGGTTCATCGACTTCATGGCACCAACGGTACCATTGGTGCCACGCAAGGGGCGAGGGGACCGGGCTCGCCGCCGAGGGAGGAGATTCGGGAAGCGCACCACCCCCGTCTTCGCGGGAAGAACAACACCACCACCCGCCTGGCAAACGACCACGTCGGCACCCCCGCCTGCGCGGGAACAGCCTGGTCTTCACGTCCCGGTACGCGGCCTCGGTCGGACCACCCCCGCTCGCGCGGGAAGTACCGTCCGGCCGCGCTCATCAGCGACGGACACCGCGGACCACCCCCGCTCGCGCGGGAAGTACTTGAACACCTGGAACCGGCAGCGCAGGAGCTGCGGGCCACCCCCGCTCGCGCGGGGAGGACGCCACCAACAGCAAGGTGCAGCTCGGTGCCGCCGGACCACCCCCGCTCGCGCGGGAAGGACCGGATCACCTTCGCGCCGTACAGGTCCAGGCCCGGGCCACCCCCGCTCGCGCGGGAAGGACTCGTACCCGGCTCCGGCGGTGAGAACGCCGTACGGGCCACCCCCCGCTGGCGCGGGAAGAACGACAACTCCCACACGTGATCGACGTCCTGGGTCGGACCACCCCCGCCTGCGCGGGAAGAACCTTGTTGGGGCAGCCCTCCGTGCGACAGACCGCGGACCACCCCCCGCCTGCGCGGGAAGAACACGGCCATCTGTGTGGCGTTGAGTCCGAGAGCCGGGCCACCCCCGCCTGCGCGGGAAGAACAGCTGCGCGGCGATGATCTGTGCCGTGGCGAACGGACCACCCCCGCCTGCGCGGGAAGAACGTGCGGGATGCCCTGCTCGTAGCAGTAGGCGCCGGACCACCCCCGCCTGCGCGCCGGACCACCCCCGCTTGCGCGGGAAGGACCCGAGGTACTGGTCACGCAGCTCGCCGCCGATCGGACCACCCCCGCTCGCGCGGGAAGGACTCGCTCGGTGAGTCGTCCAGCAGCAACAGCTGCGGACCACCCCCGCCTGCGCGGGAAGAACCGCTTGTTACGTCGGGCGCGTAGCTCATCAGCCGGACCACCCCCGCCTGCGTGGGAAGAACTCCCCGGCGGCCTGCAGAGCCGTCAGAACCGCCGGACCACCCCCGCCTGCGGGGGAAGAACCTGTACCGATGGAAGGACGCCGCCGGCTCATGCGGACCACCCCCGCTCGCGCGGGAAGGACTCCGCGATGACGCCATCAGGCTGCTGCGGCGCGGACCACCCCCGCTCGCGCGGGAAGGACCGCACCGGGGAGCAGCCGGCCCAGTGCGGCTACGGACCACCCCCGCTCGCGCGGGAAGGACGGGGAGGAACACGGTCAGGCTCCCGGGAGGAACGGACCACCCCCGCTCGCGCGGGAAGAACATCTGGGAGATCAGGTCCGCGGACAGGCCCTTCGGACCACCCCCGCCTGCGCGGGAAGAACGGCACCGTGGCGAACATCGTCTTCAACATCGCCGGACCACCCCCGCCTGCGCGGGAAGAACTAGACCTTGCCGAAGCCGGCACCCTTGAACACCGGACCACCCCCGCCTGCGCGAGAAGAACCATTGAGGCCATCAAGGCGACCGACGCGGTTACGGACCACCGCCGCCTGCGCGGGAAGAACGTGGAGTCCGCGGCCTGGTCGGAGCCCGGGATCGGACCACCCCCGCCTGCGCGGGAAGAACCCCCAGTCATCGCTCGGCGGACCAACAGCGTCCGGACCACCCCCGCCTGCGCGGGAAGAACGGTTTGGCTACCCAAGGCGAGCGGCGTGAACACGGACCACCCCCGCTCGCGCGGGAAGGACGGCGTCCACGCGTCCTTCTCGGACACGTCCCACGGACCACCCCCGCTCGCGCGGGAAGGACGCGTCGAGGGTGAGGCCGTACGCCTGACGGAACGGACCACCCCCGCTCGCGCGGGAAGGACCCGAAGTTCTGTCCGCGCCACCAGTCTCCGGCCGGACCACCCCCGCTCGCCCGGGAAGGACATCCGGGGCGTGCCGGGACAGATCTACAACCTCGGACCACCCCCGCTCGCGCGGGAAGGACGGAATCCGCTGGATCGGCAAAACGTTCCCGGCCGGACCAGCCCCGCTCGCGCGGGAAGGACTCCCAGGCCCTCCCTGTGACCCCGGACAGGGCCGGACCAGCCCCGCTCGCGCGGGAAGGACCGCACGATCGCCCCCCGGATCCTCCCCACCAGCGGACCACCCCCGCTCGCGCGGGAAGGACTCCACGCTGCTGATTGGCGCGGCCCTGGGCTACGGACCACCCCCGCCTGCGCGGGAAGAACCGGGTCTACGCGCTGCGGGACGCCCCGAAGGGCGGACCACCCCCGCCTGCGCGGGAAGAACGGTTTCCGCGACCGCGTTCCCACTCGCGTCCGCGGACCACCCCCGCCTGCGCGGGAAGAACGACCCACGGCCGAGATGCGAACGGCGAAGTGGTGGACCACCCCCGCCTGCGCGGGAAGAACTAGTCGCGCGGCAGCTTGATGTACTTCGTGGGCGGACCACCCCCGCCTGCGCGGGAAGAACACCTCGGCATCGCTGCCGGTGCACCCCGCGTCCGGACCACCCCCGCCTGCGCGGGAAGAACTTTGTCACCTGCGGGTTTGGAGTCGCTTTGCAATTCCTTGACTTAGGTGTCGCTGGTTCATCAGGCCAGTCTGTCAGAGGTGAGTGTCTGAATGTCTCCGGTCTGTCTGGAGCAACTGGAGAGGACAGGCGTCCGTGCACAGGCGTGTGGCCGATGGGCTGACTTGCTCCTTGTGTCCGTGGCGAACTATGTGAACTGCTGCCTGCACCTGCAGGGATGGTCCCAAGACCGGGTTTGTGTGGCCGGTCGCTGCCCCAGTTCACCTGATTTCTCCCAGGAGGCCCCGGCCTTCAGGCCGGGGAGGAATGGGTCCTCGGATCGGAGCCGCGAAGCGGCGGAGTGGTTTGCGTATCTGTTCTGACCTGCGCTCTCTTTCGTTGTCAGTGGGGGCTGTTACGTTCCGTGGCATGACGACGACAGCCGTGTCAGAGGAGGGGTCCGGGCATGCCCGGTACACCTTTCGGCTGCGGGTGTCGTCCACGGCGCGGGCCGGTCTGGAGGCGGAGTGGGCGCGGTGCCGGTGGGTGTGGAACGAGTGCGTGGCGGTGTCCCGCAAGGTCCACGCCCTGAACCGGGCCTCCGGGCGGAAGGTCACGTGCGGCCCCGCACAGCTGGACAGGATGCTGACCGGGGCGCGGCGGTCGATGGCGTGGCTGCGGGGCGGCAGTTCGGTTGCGCAGCAGCAGACGATCCGGGACTTCGGCAAGGCTCGTGCCAAGGCGTTGAAGGACATCGCGGCGCGGCTGCCGATGGGGCAGCGGGCGGGGATGCCCCGCGTCAAGCGCAAGCGCGATGCGGCTCCGTCGCTGAACTACACGACCCGGGGTTTTAGGCTCAAGAACGGGCGCCTGCATCTGGCGGGCGGCATCGTGCTGACGGTGGTGTGGTCGCGTGACCTGCCTGCCGCCCCGACGTCGGTGCGGGTGTACCGGGACAGCCTCGGCCACTGGTACGCCTCCTTCGTCGTGGCCACTGCCCTGGAGCCGCTGCCTGCTACCGGCGCGGTGATCGGTATCGACTGGGGCGTGCGTGAGACTGCGACCACGACCAGCGACGTCCACGACCTGCCCCACGCCCAGCACGGGAAGAGTGCCGCGGCGAAACTTGCCCGCTACCAGAAGATGATGGCTCGTCGGCGTACCCCGAAGGGCAAGCCCGACAGCGGCGGTTATCGCAGGGCCCGCCGGGCCGCGGCGAAGGTGTCCAAGAAGATCGCCAGGCAACGGCAGGACAATGGCCGCAAGTGGGCCAAGCGCGTCGTCCGTGACCACGATGCGATTGCGGTCGAGGACTTCCGGCCGAAGTTCCTGGCGAAGTCCGGCATGGCCCGTAAGGCGGCTGATGCCGCGATCGGGGCCACGAAGGCGGCGCTGGTCGAGATGGGCCGCAAGCACGGGCGGGACGTCCGCCTGGTGCATCCCGCGCACACCACCATGGACTGCGCGTCGTGCGGAGCGAGAACCAAGCACGCACTGCCTCTTTCGGAACGTACCTACACCTGCACCGCGTGCAAAGTCGTGTCCTCCAGGGACAAGAACTCCGCGCGCGTGATGCTGGTCCGGGCTGGTCTCAACCCGGCTGGTGCCGATCGTGTAAGAGCTGACGGACCGCTGGTCCCCAGCCAACGTGAGCCAGAAATCCCAGCCCATTAGGGCGGGGAGGATGTCAATGGGTCAGTCTGTCAGAGGCGAGTGACTGTGAATGCCTCTGCCGACGCTGGGCGGACGTGCTTCCCGCATCTGAAGTGAATTAGGTGAACTGCTCCCTGCGCGGGGCTCACAGCTCCATCCACGACCGGCGGTCGGCCGGCCCCGCCAGTGGTGTCCACACCGGCCCCGATGCCCCGTACTGTTCGAGGTCCTCCAGCACTGCGGCTCCCAATGGGACTTGGGAGGCGAGCTGCGTGACCAAGGAGTGCACTGCGACCATTGCGCGCAGGTCGTTGATCCGCCGTTGCAGGATGTCCGGTGCGGCGCCGGTGAGGACGAACAGCACCCGCGGGAAGCGGGGATAGAACCGTTGCCACGCCAGCATCGTTGTCTGGTCGGCGACTGTGCCCCGGCGTCCGGGAGCCATTGGGGTGTAGTCGTGGAACCGGGCGTAGGAGATCAGCTTTCGCGAGAGGCGCTCGCTGCTCATGGTGGCCCGGTCGACCTCGATGAAGGCGCGGTACTGCAGGCGCCTGGGGGCCGTCGCGGTGTAGTGCATGACAGAGTCGGCGATCAGCTTGTCCTCGCCGCCGGTGTCCGGCAGCCGGTGTGCGACTTCGGGAACCCAGTCCAGCGGACCGTACTCGTCCCCACGTACTCGGGCATCGGTGAGGAATGCCAGGTGTGTACGTAGAGCGGTGAGGGTGTGTGCAGCCCGCAGATTGGCCTCGGTCCCGTTCGAGGGCGGCTGGACGGTGCGGCCGCGCAGCTCTGGCCACCCGGTGACCACGCGAGCTCCGCGTGTGGTGAGGTACCAGGCGCGGGAGCCGCTGCTGCGGGGCAGCACGCTGAACGAGATCAGCTTTTCTTCCCGTAGTGAGTTCAGTACCTGGGAGGCGGCCTGGCGGGTCCCGTTGGGCATCACCAGTTGGTGCAGTTGCGAGGTGGTGGCCAGGCGGTGCTGGGCCAGCAGAGCCAGGGTTCGATGGGCCGGGGAGTCTTCCGCATTGGGTTGGAAGTCCGCTTCGGCTTCTTCCTGGAGGGGCGGGTCGGTGTAGAGGTCGGCGTCGGTGGTCATGCGAATTGTCCTTCTCGGGTTGCGCCGGCAGTCGGCTGGGAGGGGGAGGATTGACCGGTGTTCGTTCCTGGCTCGGGGGCCGTGCCGGGAAGGGTGAGGAACGCGCGGATGGCGTCTTCATGGGTCGAGGCGACGGTGGTGAGTTCCGGGAGTGGCTTGGCCTTGGTGTTGGCGTCGGCGGAGTTCTGGAGGGACTCGGTCCCGTTTCCTTGTGCCAGGTCACCGAAGACTTCGCTGAGTTCGGGGCCGCGGATTCGCAGCGGTCCGACTCGTGTGCCGCCGACGGTGAAGGACGCCCAGTGCTGGTATCGGCCGAGCTCGGCGGCGTCGGCGGGGCTGACCTGGTCGCCCCACTCATCGGTGATGTGGCGGACGGCCTCTGTCGATCCGGCGGTGGTCGACAGCGTCGAGGCGTTCTGCAGGAGCGCGGTCCGTACGTCGGGGCTGATGCGGTGCAGGAGTTGGGTCATGCCGTGCATCCGGATCCCGAACTTGCGGAGCTGTTCGGTGATTTCTGCCAGTGATGTGGAGGCGGAGCCGTCCAGGGAGATCAGTTCGTCCAGGTACAGCCGGAACGGGGTGCGTTGCTTTTCCGGCAGGTCGCGGCGGGACAGGCCGGCCCGGAGCATGTCACGGACGATCATGGAGGTCAGCAGTCGGTCGGTCGGGCCAGTACCGGTGGGGCAGATCCACACGACCTTGGATTGGTCCATGGCGCGGCGCATGTCGTAGCTGCCGGTCGGGGAGCCGAGGAACGCTTTGATGACGGGGGAGGCGGCGAGGCGGTCGATGGGGTTGAGGACGGTGGGTAGGGCGTCGGCGGGGATCGCGGGGAACGAGGTGGTCCACCACTGCTGGGCGTCCTTGTCGAGGCGGGCGAGCACCAGAGCCCGGAAGGTGGCGTCCGTCAGCAGGGTGCGGATCTGGAACACGGTGGCCTGGCAGCCTGCCTTGCTTTCGGCGACGGCCTTGGCGTTGACCGCGACCAGTGCTTCCACTGCCTTGGTCAGGATGGTGATGGCGCGCGGGGCGTTGGCATCGCCCCACCCGAGACTGGTGGCGAAGGCGTCGACGACGGCAGCCGTCACTTCGTGTGTCACAGCGCCGCTGGTCATGCTGAGCGGGTTCCAGGACGCCAGCCGGTCCGTGGGCTCGCGGACGGTGAGGTCGAACAGCCACGTCCGTTCCATGATCGTGTCGTGGGCGAGGTAGGGGGCGACGGTGGCCCAGGAGTCGCGGTGCGGGTCGATGAACGCCAGCCCGCCCCCGCTGTGGGCGACGGCGACGGCCTGGACCAGGGCCCTGGTGGTTTTGCCCCAGCCGGCCTTGCCGACCTGTACCTCGAACAGCGTGTCCGACTCCCGGGTGGCCAGCAGCCGCGATGTGCCGTCCGGGCCCCGGTGCCAGCCCTGGGGCAGCAGCGACGAATGCGTTACGTACGTGGGGATGTCACCGGCCATCAGCGGCAGCCGTGTGTGCATCGTCGGGGGCTTGAGGAGACCGGCGAGTTCCTCGATGCGAACCCAGGAGTCCCGGCCGGGCCGGATCAGGCCGCTGGCCCAGCGGCGGTCGAACCGCGGCCGCCACGGCCAGGAGTCCGGACCGAACCGCACCGGTCCCCACGACCAGCCCACTGACGACAACCTGGTCCGGGCCGCGAACACATCCAGCGCGGCCTCGATGTGCCGTAGCCGCCGCTCGGCACGGCCGGTTTGGTCCGAGGAGCACCGCACCAGCAACTGCACCCGGACCAGGCCGGTGTCCTCCATCAGCTTGCCGAGTGCCTTTTCCCGGTCGATTCGCGGTGGTCGCGGCATCCGCATGAGTCGTCGGTTGCCGCGTTGATCAGGCGGGGTCAGCAGTTGGGTCAGCTGCCAGCCCCACGAGTCCTCCAACGCAGCGGAGTCCTGGGCCATCCATCGCGCCTCGCGCTGGGCCTCCTGCCGCGCCCGCTGCCGGGACGCGTGGACCACGTGCCAGCGGCGGCTCTTGATTCCCCACTTCGAGGCGGGTGACAGGTCCAGGCACACCTCGGCGAGGTCCCCGAGGTCGGACCTTAGATCGGCGACTGCGTCTATCAGCGGTTGCAGCGGATCCGGCTGGAGCGGGACCTCCCGCAGCTTCGAGCTCGCCGTGCCGTGCAGGGCGAACACCGCCCGCACGGTGTGCTTGCTCTTCTTGTACGCCACCGGCCGAGCCGGCTCGGCCTGTACCCGGGTGTAGGGGGTCTGCTGCAGCAGGTGTTGAGCTGAGGCCGGGCCTTCCACCCGGTAGGTGAGCGGTTTGCTGCCGTCGGCCCGCAGCCGGATCCGTACGGTGCGGGCGTGGCGGGGGGCCCACCACTTGCCGGCAGAGGCAGCCCGGATCAGCTGGGCGCCGAACCGCAGGATCTCCTCCTCGTTCGTCTCGAACTGTCCCGAGGGCACCAGCTCGACGAACATCCGCTGCTTGAGCGCGGCTTCGGCCAAGTGATGCCGTACCGCCTCCCAACCGGCCCACACCAGGGCGGCGATCAGTGCCAGCCACCACGCGTTGTCCACCAGCCACACCCCTGCGTGCCAGGTCCAGATGATCAGTGCGAAGGCGATGCTCCACCAAGGGCTGGAGGCGAGATTTACTGTGCGGGGGTCCATGACGTTCCTTTCCGGATGAGGCGGACGGTGGCGGTGCGCTGTTCGAGGAAGGTTCCGGCCGGGTCGGCGCCGGCCCACACCAGCCGCACCACGACGCCCTGGGAGCGATCGCGGTGTGCGGCGGCGGCCTGGATGCGGAAGCGGGTGTAGGCGGCGGCCGGGGCGGAGTCGGTGAAGTAGTCCGGCCACCGTTCGCGGCCGACACCGGTGGCATCAGCGGTCCACACCGCCCGGCCGATCGCGACCGCGCGGGCTGCTGTGTCGGCGGGCAGGCTGAGGCCAGAGGGTTCGGCCTGGTCCAAGCCCTCCTGTATGAGGTGGTCCGCGGCCGGTCCCGCGCCAAGCGGCGGCGCGTCCATCGTGGTGGGCGTCGCGGTGACCAGCCCGCCGGTCGGCAACCGTGCCCGGGGTCCGACCGCGGCGGCCGTGGCGGTGGCCAGGCGGCCGGGGTTGACGCGTCGACTGGGGCCCGGAGCGGAGCTCTCACGATGGACGGCGCTGTCGGCAGCAGCCGGGGTGGGGCTCGGTGAGGACCCTGCGGAGGGCGGCTCCGTTTCCTCGGGCAGCGCAAGGAGGATCATGCTGGTGCCGCTGGCGGCCAGGACCACTGCGATGGCGAGCAGAGCGGATCCCGACAGCCGGTGCCATAAAGGAGCGGTCATAGTATTCGGGCTCCTCCGGCGTAGTCGGGCAGGGCGGTGAGCGGGTCGATCCGGACCTTGGTTCCTGGTTTCGGGGCGTTGATCATTTGTCCGTTGCCGAGGTAGATCCCGACGTGGTGGATGCCGGCGTTGCTGTTCGGGTCGGGGCCGTAGAAGACGAGGTCGCCCGGTCGCAGGGCGGCGTATCCGGCGGAGGCCGGGATGCGGCGGCCCACCGAGGCCTGGTCCTGGGCGAGGCGTGGCAGGCGCACTCCGACCTGTGCGTAGGCGTACAAGGTCAGCCCGGAGCAGTCGAAGCCGATGACCTGGCGGCCGTCCTGGCGCTGGCCGGGGGAGCAGCAGATGCCGGGGGAGGGGCCGCCCGCGTTGCCGCCGCCCCATGAGTACCGGACGCCCTGTTGCCGGAGGGCGGATGCGATAACGGTTCGGGCGTCCCCGGTCGCTCCGGGCCCGAGCCCGGTGCCGGCTGTGGAGCCAGTGGCGTCGTAGCGGCGGATCGCGCCCAGGACGTCGGTGACGTAGGCGGTGGAGTGGTTGTAGGAGAACACTGCCGCCCGCAGCTGGTCCTCGTCTGTGAGGTCGCGGCCGTTCCCGCACAGGTACGTTGCGGCCGCGAGCGAAGCGTCGCCGGCGTTGTGCGGGTCGATGCGCCCGTCGCCGTTGCCGTCCCGTCCGACCGTGGCGAAGGTGGCGGGCAGAAACTGGAACGGACCCACGGCCCGGTCGAACTGGGCGTCGCCGTCCCACCGGCCGTGGTCGGTGTCGCGGATCGCGGTGGTGTTGCCGCCCGCGCCGGAGCCGTCCAGGCGCGGCCCCAGGATGCGCGGGGTGATGTCCCCGCCCGGGCTGATGGTGTGGCCGGCGGCGTTGTCCGACTCGATGGTGGCGACGCCGGCCAGGATCTGCCAGCGCATCCCCCGGCACCCGGGCGACGTCTCGTGCACCGACACGGCCCCCTGGACGATCGCGGTGAGCATCCGGGCCGGGATGCCCGTCACCGCGGCGATGCCACCGGACACGGCCGTCTGACTGATCCCGGCAGCCAGGGTCGCGCCGACCGGCCCGGCGCAGCACACCGCGGCCGCCATCATCAACGCGATCAGCCAGCAGCACCGCCGTACGCCCTTCACGATGCACTGCCGTGGTCGCGGTCCCATTGCCAGTCGGTGCGCTGAGCCTCCATCAGGGCGTCGAACACCCGGCGCCGGTCCGCTCCCGGCCCATGGTCCGGGTGGGACACGGTCGGCCCAGGCTCCCGTGGATCCGCCGCTCGGCGCTCGCTGCCGGCGCCGAGGAGCCAGCCGCCGACGGCGGCGTCGCGGACGAAGGCCTGGGCTCGGGTTGCCGGGTCGTGGACGTCGATGGCGGTGGCCAGGCGTTGCCCGAGGTGCGCGGTTCCCCGCTGGACGTCGCGTCTCACGGCTGTCCAGTCATCGGCGCTCTCGCTGACACGTCCCCGGGTCACCTGCAGCTGGTGCATCGCGTCGCGTGTGAAGTCGGTGGCGTGCCGGCGGCCTTCGGAGACACTGCGCGGGAGGCCGAGGGTCGCTCCATGGGCGATGAGCGCACCGCGTCGGGCGATGCGGTAGCCGCGGAAGCGGACCGCCCGGTTGTGGACGCGGGTGCTCAGCAGCGTCCGGTCCGTGTCCGGGTCGTGGAAGAGCTCCCCGGTGTGCCGGTTGACCACCGGGGCTTCGCCCGGCTGGATCGTGTTCCCTTCGCCGTCCTGCACGTCGGGCCCGACGGGACGCCGCATTCGCTGCAGTGCTTCGTCGTCGGGGCGGCGGCCGACGAGCGTGGTGTAGGCGCCGCGCAGACCGAGCGTGGCCGCGGTGACGGCCATGCCGATCGGGGCCAGCCCGCGGCGGGCCTCGGCCAGTGCGTCGGTGGTCATTCGGCTGCCGTCGACGGGCGTGCCCGTGGTGTCCGTCATCGCCAGGGCGTTGGACAGGAATCGTTGGCGCAGCAGAAGTGCGCCGTGGGCGCCGGACAGCCCGCCACCGTTCCCGAGACGCAGCCCGCCTCCGCTGTTGCTGGACAGGTGGGCGCCGATCGCGGCGCCGAGCTCGGAGCTGTCGCCGGGCAGGTGGGTGCCGCCGACCTTGGAGTACCGCATCCGCAGGGCGAGGCGCTGACCGAACTGGGCGGTGGCGGACTGCACCCGTCGGTGGAAGAGCAGGGCAGCGATCGCGAACGCGTCGAGCAGCAGGAGCCGTTCGATTATGGAGGTGCTGTTGCTGGAGGTGAGCAGGGCGTCGATGCCGATACCGAACAAGGGGATGGTCATGGCGGTGGTGAACATGACCATCACCGAGGCCAGGAACGTGCCGATCCACCGCCACACGGCCATACGGGACGGGCCGGGCAGCATGCCCCAGATGAACGTGACCGCACCGACAGCGGCGGCAGCGACATCGGCGGCCTGGGTGCCCAGCAGGATCAGCGCGAGCGAAGCCGCCATGGCCGTGACGACCACCGCAGCGACGCCCAGCAGCAGGACCCCGCCGATCCGGTCCCAGGACGGTGTCCGGGCGTAGTCCGCGGCCTGCTTGCCGACGTCACCGGCCGCATCCAGGTCGTCCAGGAGCGCGGCGAACTTCGGATCCGAGGGTCCCGGGTCCAGCGGTGAGGTCGCGGTCCCGTTGCAGTAGTCCTTGGCCGGCCCCGGGATGGTGTCGCAGGGGCTGGTCTCGTTCTTGTCGGCCTCGCCGGCACCTTTGACCATCGTCAGGTGGGCGGCGTAGGCGGCCTTGTTCTCCGGCTTGCCGTCGTCGAGCAGCCGCCCGTACTGGAGCAGCTCATACGGCTTGACGACCAGGGCGTTCGTCAGCGCGTCCTGCACCGACTTCGCCACGTCATCTCCGTCGCCGACTGCCGGGCCGGCACAGCTGGCCGGTGCGGGGCGGTCCACGCGGTCGCACGCGGGGCTGCCCGGCCCGCTGGCAGGGGTGTTGCCGAAGTAGGAGTTGCTGGTGATGGCCGCGAGCTCGACGGCGGCCTGATGGGTTTCATCCAACGGGCCGTCCTTGGCCAGGAGGTAGTCCGGCCGCACGAACGCGGACGCGGCCAGCGCAGCGATCACCAGCGTCAGGACGATCTCTCCCAGGCCCCGCCCGACCTTGCCGCGCGCGACCAGGACCAGCCCGAACACGAACGCCCACGACAGCAGCACGCCTTCCAGACCGATCGCCCCGACCACATGGGTGGCATACGCGTCGGAGACGGCCTGGGCGGGCCGGAGCATCGCAGTCAGCAGCGGGAACTGGAACGCGACGCCGATCAGCCAGCACGCCAGCCCCACCAGCAGCCTCACCAGGGAGAACAGCCCACCCAGGATGAGGGTCTGGAACTGGCTGGTGACGTCGGTGATGTCGCCGCCGTCGGCCCGCAACTCATAGGCACTCAAGGGCGCGCCCTCTGAGGTCGTCACGTCCAGCGGCGCCAGCAGACCACCGCCGGCGGTTGCCGCGTGGTCGGCGGCCGAGGCAACGGATGTGTTCACCGTCAGGAACACCACGACCAGCAAGGCCACAAACCCGGCTGAACGGAGCGTGCCACGATCCCAACGCTTCATCGTCCCCTCCCGCCGGCGGTGACGATCAGACCGATGGCGGCCGTGAGCGCGGCCGTGGAGAACCCGACCAGCCACAACCCCTGAGCCCGACTCGACACCCGGTCGGCCAGCGCAGCGGGATCAGTGGCCTCCCGCCCAGGAGTAGCGCAGTAGGCGCGGGCGGGTCCGACGATCAGGTCGCACGGGCTGCTGTCGGCGGTTGCCGCGGCTGAGGGTGTCGACCCCGGCGCCGGGCCGGTAGCCGAAGCTGTCACCGACCGGGGCAGCACCCAGGCGACTGCGATGCAGAGCGCGAGTGCGAGGCCGGTCACGGCGCACAGAACCAGGCGCAGGTCTCCACGAGTGCGCAGGCTCATACGGACGCCCCCTTGAACGTGGGCACGCTTCCGACGCGTGCTGTCTCGCCCTGATGGGCTCCCGGGGTGGTGAAGATGGCCTCCTGGATCCGTGGCACCGGCGGTACGTGGACTTTGATGCGTCCGACGTTCATGCGCGGGTCGCGCAGCAGCATCTCGCCCTCCCGGCCGGGCTGTCCGACCGGCGACAGGCCGGTGGTGACCAGCCGGATCAGGTCCTCGGACTCGTGGTCGAGGCCGAGGAACGTCAGGCCCTTGGCGGCCCGGGCGTGGTCGCTGGTGCGGGCGAGCAGTTTGTAGGCGAGCAGGCCTGCGTCGGGGCCGAGCTCGTCGACGTCGTGGGCGCCGAGGATGACGCCGGCGCCGTGCTTGCGGCCGTCGTGGAGGATCTCGGAGACCAGCGCGGAGCCCTCCGCGCTCGAGGTGAGCCAGTAGCACTCGTCCAGGGCCACCGTGCAGAACCGGCCCGGGTCGGTGAACGCGGCCTGCCGGGCCAGAGCGGCGATCAGATACAGCACTGCCCGGCCGATCAGGGCCTCCAAGGGCTGCTGCCGCAGTACGTCGATGCTGCCGAAGGCCTCTTTCGGGGGGAGCGTGAGCCCGGCGGTGGTGACCACGACCATGTCGGAGCCGAGGTCGCCATCGAGGGATACCGGCGGCAGGCCCGAGTCGAACACCATCGCGGCGAGGGGGTTGCCCGCGACGATGCCGACCAGGTCGGCCACGGTGGCGGCCGCGTCCCGCCGGGTGCCGGGCACCTGGTCGTCGCCGGCCAGGGAGGTGAGGACGTCCAGGACACGGCTCATGGACGGCTTCCGGTTGGCGGCGGCCTGCTCGACGGCGTGGTGGAGGACGGCGCCGGCCGCGGTCATCGGACCCACCCCCAGCTGCAGGGTGAGATAGCTGAGGGCGTAGTGTGCGCCGGTCCGGCCGCCGAACACCCGCAACGGGTCGATCGACAACTCCGCCTTCGCCGCGTCGATGACCTGGCAGCGATCCCCGGCGGCGGACCGGCCGAAGCCGGCCCACTCGCGGACCGGGGTCCGGTCGATGACGATCGCCCGCCCGCCCCGGTCCACCACGGACGAGGTGAGGAGCTTTTCCACGACGCTCTTGCCGGCGCCCAGGTCGCCGACAATGCCCAGGGAGGCACTGGCGTTGCGCTGCGGTGCGTCGGCGATGTTGAGCAGCACCGGCCGGATCGTTCCGCAGTCCAGATCGACGCCAACCATCAGTCCTGTCGGATCGCCCACGGACATCGACGTGAAGGCACCGGCAGCAGCCCAGTCCTGCGACAGCTGGTGCTGGGTGAATTCCCGCACCACCGCAGGCCGGGCCGCGCCGGGCAGCCCGAGGGTGAACAGGTTCTCCTGCATGCCGTGCGGGCGGATCGCCCGGTAGTCCGCCCCCGACAGCACCGCCGCCAGCGCGCGGGCGCGGGCGTCGCACACCACCGCATCCTCGCTCCACACGGTCAGCACCGTGACCGACTGCACCTCGACCTCGACACCGCTGCGCGAGAGCCGGGCGTCCTCCTCGGCCAGGTCACCGGCCGCGTGCGGCAGAGAGTGCGGCATTCCGGTGGGCTGCGCGCCGTACTGCTCGGCTTGGTCCAGCAGCTCGCGCTTCTTGCGCTGTACCTGCTGCCGGGCCTTGTCGGCGGGCACGATCTGCAGGTCGACGATGAAGTCGACGGGGAAGTCCAGACCTTCCAACTGGGCCAGGACATCCGAGGTGTCGACCGCGCGGCTGGGTGGCAGCTCAGCGAGCGCGAGGTGGGCCTGATAACCGGTGCCGGCCTCGCACTCGACCTGCAGCCACCGCCGTACCAACGGGGACGCGGCCTCGTCACGCTTCCACCACGGGCGTCCCCCGGTCCCCTCGTTCCGACGGGAGGCCTTGTTCGCGCCGTCGGCGGACTCGCTCAGTGAGGGACGGCCGCCTTCGGCGAGACGGACCTGCCCGAGGTCGGCGTAGGACGGGGAACGAAGCCGCCCGTCCCGCACCGAACCGCCGTACAGCACGGAGGCCTCGGCGTCGGCGAGCAGCGGTTCGTCCAGGCCGCGGTGCAGAGCGTGCTGAACCATCCACACGATCTCCGCCGGCGACGCGGGCCGCAGCGACAGGCCGCCACCGAGAGCGGCCTGCACCCGGCCGGCCTGCTCGGTGTACTCGGTGACCTCAGCCTCCGGGACCGGCGCCGGAGGCAGACCGCTCACGGTCGCGAGCTCGGACCACATCGCCTGGACCGTCGCCGACAGGTCATACGTCCGGCCCGGCGCAGACAGCGGGACCGCCAACCACAAGGTGCGGCGGTGCATCTCCTGCCCGGCCAGCAGCTCCAGCGACGCAGCCGCGGTCTCCCGCCACGCCGGGAGGCGCTGCCAGTCCAGACCGCTCACCATCTGCTCGGCGATCTCCCCCGGATCGACTTGTGCCGCCAGGCCGAACAGCCGCGGGGACCCGGCCAGCGACCGCACCAGCCCCGTCACCCGCCCCAGCACCTCGTCCCGCACACGAGCCGGCACATAACGGCCACCCATCGGCCCCACCCGCCAGACCGCCCAGACCGCGCCGGAGGTGGACCACACCAGGTGCCCGGCGATGTGCCGGAACGGAATCCTCATCACATGCCTCCGAGCGTCGGGTTGGTGTCGTGGAGCAGTTGGGCCAGGCCGCTGACCGGGCGGGCCGGAGCGGGGCTTGCGGAAAAGGCGGACCGGCGGCGCTTCGCCCGACGGCGAGGCCCGGCTGACGCAGTGGGCGCGTCCTCGATGACGAACGCCCCGCTCAGGCGGTGAGGGCCACGGTCGCGCGCAGCACGACCGCCGATCCGCCCGGCCGCGGGCGCGGCCAGCAGCATCAGCCAGCCCACGGCGGCCGCCACCGGAGACCGACCCGCGATCTTCGTCCCCCGGGCCGCCCAGATCGCCACGCCCCACGCCACGACCGGCAGCGGCCCGAGCCACGACCACCAGGAGAACGTCCTGATCAGCACGAGCGCGCCGCCGGCCATGACCGCCAGCTGCGCCGGCGTATAGGGGCCGAACGGCAAGGTGAAGTCGCCCAACTTGCCCAGCACCCACGGATGCCGCCGCGCCGAGGTGTAGACACGGGCGACCTGGTCCCGCTCCGCCGCGGCGCTCACAGCACCCCGCCCGTCACACCCGCCGCCCCGGAGGGCGGCGGTGCGGGCAGGTCGGTGACGGTCCGCTCGATGACGCCAACACCCTTGGACGGGTTGTTGATCTCGTCGGTGAACGCATCGGACAGCACGTCACGAGAGGCGTACAGGCCCATGCACAGCGCCAGCCCGATCAGCGCGCCGACCGCGGCCTTCACGGAGAACTTCCGGGCGGCAGTGACCACGACGATGACAGTGAGGACGATCGGCAAGGACCGCTCGGCCCAACTGCCCACCAGATTGATCAGCGAGTTACCGACGTCGGCGAACTTCCCCGCCATCAGCGTGCCCGTGGTGGTCATCGGCCCTCACCGCCGGTCGCGGTCGTACCTGCGCCGGACGTCGTCTGCACGTGCGTCGCCTTGGGCGGTGCTCCGGCCTCCAGGGCGGTGACCTCCCACCGTCCGCCGCGGGCGGTCAGGGACAGCACGTACGACAGCGGCCACTGATCTCCGGCCGGATCCGTCGCGGTGACCTGCGCCCGCACCGTCACACGCCGGCCGGCCTTCGGGACAACGCCGTCAGCGCTGTCGCTGTCCGCGTCGACCTGGTCGACAGTCACCGACCGGTACCCGGTGCCGCGTACGGCGGCCAGCGCTGTCCCTGGCGACAGGTACCGGTCGACTTCACCGACGCCGGTCAGGTAGGCGGCGAAGAACTCCGCCAGCGAGCGTGCGACCGGCCCGCTGGTCGGCAGCGGACGGGAAAGAGTCGACTCCGGCACCGGAGCCGACGCGGGTCCGGCGACTTCCGCCGGCGGCGCGGTCACCGTGAACGCGCCCGCCCCGTCGCTGCGGTCGGCCGACAGAACAGGCACGGCGAAGTACCGCACCGAACTCAGCCGCACGGCCGGCGTTGTCGACGCTCTCTGAGCACCAGCGGAGGCGAACTGCGCGGCCACGACCACGGACCAGCTGTCGCCACCGAGTTCGACACTGCGCACCGCCACCGTGCGCTGCAGCACCAGCCCGGCCGGTTTGCCGGACCGCTGCGGGAGAGCAACGGTGGGCGCGAGCGCACGCACCGCCTGCGCAGTGCCGCTCTGGTCATCGGTGCTGCCGCTGCGCAGCCACAGATCCGTGAACAGGGCGGCCACACCGCCCGGATCAGCGATGCGCACCGCAGACGGGACGGGGGCCTTCGGCTGCGCAACTGCTCTGCTCGTGTGGGGCGTTGCGCAGTTCGTCAGGAGGGCCAGTGGGCCGGCGGCCAGGGCCGCCCACACCCCGATCCGGGCCAGCGACACCCCCCGGCGGGTGGTGCGCAAGCTGCACAACGACAGGCGTGGCGTATGTAGGGCTGCGGACGCGGCGGTGGACGGTGGCGGCTGTCGGACGTCTGTGGTCATGCGAGGGCTCCCATGGTGGAGACGGGGGGACGTCCTCCATGAAGCCCGGGACCACTCACCGATTCGCTCACCGAATTGGGGGGTCAAAAATTACAGTTCGGCATCAGTCGTTTCGGTGAGTAGTCGGTGAGTAGCGCCGAATAGCCGGTGAGCTGCGACGACTTTGCTCACCACTGCAGGTCACAAGGGCTGCGCGGCCACTCACCGTGTTCCAACGGCCGGGCAGTTGTGGATCCGGTGTGGGACTGTCCGGCCGCCATCGCCGGCAGCACCGGGTCTTTTTTCGAGGACCCGAAGAGCCCGGAGCATCACTGGCGAGCCGGGCACCGCGTCTTCAGTGCAGAAGTGCCGACACTGCCGAGCCGTTCGGCACCGGGCCCAGAAAGCTGCTCACCGGCGATGCACAGCACACTCACCGAGTGATTGCGCAATCGCTCGGACGCGCAGGTCCCGCCGTCGGTATCGGCACGGGGGACGTCGCTGCGCACCGCCCACTGCGCAGGAACACACAGGGCGCTGCGCAGTCAGATCAGCGGAGTGCGCAAAGCCGGGAGGCAGTACCGGCGGCGTGTGCAAAGGCAAGTGGCCCGCAGGCAGTCTGCGGGCCACTGGGTGACAGATCGGGGTGCCGCACCGAGTCCTGGTGTCGCCTTGCGGGATCAGGACTCGGTTCCGGACTCCAGGTGCTGACGAGCCTCCTTGACGATGCGCTCCCACTTCCAGGCCGGCTCACCGTGGATGACAGCGAGCTTGGCGCCTACGCCGCGCTGATAGCCGTGTTCCCGCAGGTAGGCCACGGCGGTCTCGACGCGCTCCACGGTCTCGGGCTTGCGCTCGCGCGGCTGAGGTCCTGTGGGTCGGCCGGCTGCGCCGGTGCCGTCGCCGGTCCGGCGGCGGTCGAAGTCCTGCAGGTCGCCGCGGCGGAAGGCAGCGATCTGTCGGCGGCCGCTGGGGCTGACGACGGTCCCGACGGGCTGGGGGAAGTACCCGGTGTCCATGCTCAGGTACTTGCGGATGGCGCCGGCGTCGGTGAAGCCGAGAAGCTCGGCAGCCTGGTTGATGGAGAGCACGTCGTCGACGTCGCCCTCGTACAGGGCCGTGTCGCTGGGCAGCACCTTCGCCTTCTTGCGCTCCTGGTGCGCCGCGTAGAACCGCTCGAACTCCTCCTGGTCATAGAAGTCGACGCGCTCGATCGTCACGGCCTTCTCCGGGTGGCGCGCTTCCTCGGGCTGCTCGGCCCGCTTGGTGTACCAGAGATTGACCGTGGCACGGCTGGCACCGGTCTGCTCGGCCATCCAGTCGCGGTTGACCACGACGCGGCCGTTGAAGGTGCGGGTTTCGGGGTTGGGCTGCTTGGCCATGTCGTGGGACCTCCGCAGGGTCTGGTGGGACGGGCTGCTGGCACGGGTCGAGGGCCCGTACACTGGAGGTACTCCTTCCTTTGGTGGGCTGGAGTACCGATGGTCGGTAGGACGTTCGGTCGGGGTTGCCGCCCGCGGCCGACACCTCTCGAGGTGTTCCTGCCGGCCATCATTTTGTCTGCCGCTCCCGCGACCGACACTTGTAATGATGCACGCTTCCGCGATGAGTGTCAACTTCAGAACCTGAACCGGCCAACGTGAACACCCGGCCGCGGTCACGTCCTGCCGCCGGCGCAGTCGACCGTGAAGTCCGGGTCGGCACAGCGTGCGGACAGTGCGGATCCCGTCCAATCCGTGGCTCGCACGGACTGCACCAGGTGGCCGGCCGGGCATAGCACCAGGACGCGGCCGTAGCTGGTGTGCCGGATCAGGGGACGTCCACTGTGCGGCGTGGCAGCGGAGCGGGCGGAACCCTGGGTGGGCTGGCGTACAGCAAAGGCCACCGCCTCGAACTCAGACACGAGCCAGGTGACGTCATCGGGCTCGGCGGAATGAATGATGCCCACGCCCCACTCGGGGCGTGGCCCTGTGAACTTCCCGGTCAGCGTGCGTGCGGCCGCGGCCCGGGAGATCGTCATCCACCCGAGGGCCTGCAGGACCTCCTCGATGTCGCCGGGGGTGCGGGGTGACCAGGGATCCTCCCGCCGGTAGGGCAGCGGGTGTGTGGGCTCCATCAGCCGGCTTCCGTGTCCTGCCGTGGGCCAGCCCTGGGGGAGTCGCCAGATGTGGGAGACGCCGACGGCGCCGGTGGGCCGGTGCAGCCAGACGTGAATGATCAGCGGAGCGTGCGGGACGAGGAACGAGCGCTGGGGGAAGGGGCTGCAGGGACCGGGGTGGCCGGTGTCGAGTTGACAGTCCGAGGGAGGAAGGGTGCAGCGGCGGGGCATGTCGTCTCCGTGGTGGTGAGGGTCGGCATAGGCGGACGTGTGGTCGTCGGGCTGAGCTGCCGGCGGGATGCTGCGGCTCATGGCGAGCAGCGCGGCGTGCGCCGTCGGATCGGCAGGCGGCTGCGGGGGATAGGTGAAGGGACTGCAGGGTCCGCGGTGGCCGACGCCGCGGCGGCACGTGAAGGGGATCAGCCGCGAGCGGCCTCGGCGGCACTCTCGTTGGGGCATTGGGGGTCTCCTTGCTGGGGTCATGCCTGTATGTCGAGGGCCTCTGTGAGGGCGAGTTGGCGCCAGCCGGGGTCAGTGGTGACGATCCGGCTGCGCCACTGGAGGGCGTAGCGGGGGCAGTTCTGGCATTTGGCGGCCCGGTGGGTGCAGCCGGGCAGCCGTTTGCCGTACCGAGCTCCGGTGCTCCATGCGAGGGAGTCGGAGGAGACGAGCAGGTGTCCGTAGGCGGCGATGCCGTGGGCTTTGACGCCGTAGCCGTGGAGCCTCAGCCCGCGGTCGGCGAGGGTGGTCATGATGGCGCCGACTTCGGCCGTGGCCTGCCGGCGGCACACCGAGCCGACTCCGACGATGGGTTCACCGGCCAGGTCGATCCCGGCTTGCCGGTACAGGCGCAGGCAGTGCTCGTAGTCGGCCAGGGTCCACCCCCTGGACCACCGGCATGATCGGCAGGTCCGGAGCGATCTCCTTCAGTTCCAGGAAGTTCGCGACGGTCTGCTCCTGGTGGAAGCGGACCGCAGCGGTGAGGTCCTGCTCCGGGTCGTCCGGTCCGAGGCCGCGCGCCAGGCGCGTGCCCTCGAACCGGTCGCGGTGCCCAGGCGCCAGGTGGCGGTTCCTTCCGAAGATCACCCACGGCTCGCACATCCAGTCCTGCGGACCGGCCCACACCAGCTGCCCGATGGCGTCGCGGTAGCGGCGGACTTCGGCGGCGTTCTCGGCAGCGGTGATGCGCCAGCGGCCGTGCTCCTTCAACTCGGTGAAGGCGCCGCTGTCTAGGGCCCACGGGGCGCGGGCCCGCGGGAAGGTTTTGCGCCTGACCAGCCGGTTGCGGTTGATGCACAGCGACACGTCCAGCTCACCGAGCCAGTGCGGCATGTGGCTGCCCAGGAAGAACTTCACCGGCCCGTGAAGGCCTCGGCGTAGGGCTTCGGGTACGGCAGCACGGTGCCGCGGATCTCAGGGCGCTGGGTGCGCTGGGTGCGCGGGCCGATGGCCAGGGCGTAGCGGTGGTTGCCGGAGTGCCGCAGCCGGGTGGCTCCGATGGTGGCCAGGGCCTCGGCTATCCACTGGCTGCCGGGCTCGCGGGGAACTCGGGGGCGGGCGCCGAGCTGGGCCAGGCGACGCTCGACACCGGCGTGTCCGGACTCCAGCGCGCGGACCTTGGAGATCGCCCGGTCGGAAGCGCGCGGATTCGCAGATTTCTGAGCGTGCTGGGGTCGGAACCTGCGCGCCAGTTCGCCGTTCTAGCCGCTGCGGGGAGCGGGTTGCCTGCGGCATCGCGTCCGACTTTGGCGGGGCTGCCGTACCAGGCGTTTGCGTCCGGCCTCTGAGGCCGGATCGAGGTAGGCCTCACCGGCATGCGAACGGCCTGGCCCACGGCACCGTCCGCTGGACCGGCCGCTCAGCACCGTCGACAGCGAGGAGCGCTGGGACGACGCCCGCCCCTCCTCAACGACGACGACACCCTGCCGGCTCTGGGCCGCGCCGCGGTGCTGGTGCTGATCCTCTACGCGCGGAAGATCGCCATCATCAGCCAACTCGCCGTCGGTGACGTCCACTTCAACAACGACACCGGTCTCCATCACGTTAGGCACCTCGCCGGTCGTCCTCCCCGCGCCGCTGGCCAGCCTGGTCCGCGAGCTCGTTGCGACCCGCCGCGGCAAGGCCAAGATCGGAACCCCGGAGGAGTCCTCTGGCTGTTCCCGGGCGGACATTCAGGGCTCCCCTCGCCGACAGCCAGATCGGCATCCGTCTCCACAAGATCGGGATCCGGCCCAGACAGAACCGCTCCACCGCACTATTCACTCTCGCGACCGAACTCCCCGGCACGATCCTCGCCCACATGCTCGGCGTCCACATCAAGGTCGCCGCCCAATGGGCGGCAGGCATCCGCCGGGGACTGGGCCGCCTACGCCGCCGATGTGAGCCAACGGGAAGATCGTGACCCGGGGTCGGCATGCCAAGTTCTGGTGCAGAGTTGGGTACAGCTGAATGGCGTTGAGCCGGGTGGTGGCCCGGGCAGTGTCGAAGGGAGCGGACTGTTGGCTGCAGTAGTACTGGTGCACGGCATCTGGAATCTAATTTCCGGTAAGACGCCTGAGGATGCGGCAGCGGCGAAGAGCGCGGAGTATCAGGAGGTCCTCGAGCGAGGCTTGGCGAGGGCACGCCTGCCGCATGTGCCGGTACCGGAAGTCGCAATGGCCTATTACGCGCACTTGTTGACGAACGAGCCTCTGGAGGTGCAGGCCAGCCGAGGTGCGGACAGGTTGGAAGACTTGTCGGAGGAGCAGCTTCTGGAAGCATGGGAGTGGCTGCTTCTGGCGGGGGTACCTGAGCCCACGGAGATGCAGGCCGGGTGGCTGGCTCCGGTGCGGCAGGGGCTGGGATGGTTGGCAAGGGAGCGCCAAGGAAGCGGGGTGGGGTCGCGGGCGCGTCAGAGTCTTATGGACCGCATCGAGCGGGTGATCGTGGCCTTCCTGCGGGACACGGACGCCTATACCTCTCGTCCTGAGCGCCGACGGGCGGCACGCGCTGTCGTGGCGGACGCTATCAAGCGACACCGGCCCCAGGTGGTGGTGGCCCATTCGCTCGGGTCGGTAGTCGCCTGGGAAGCGCTCCACGCCTATCCGGAGCTGGGCGTGGAGTTGCTGGTGACGCTGGGCTCGCCGCTAGGCTTGCCAGGACTCGCGCGGAAGCTGGAGCCGGAGCCGCGCCACGGGCGGGGCACGCGGCCGGCGGGCGTGCGCCGGTGGGTGAACATAGCGGATGCAGGTGACTTGGTGGCGTTGCCGCCCGAGCTCGGCGGCATGTTTCCGGTCGACACGCATGGTGTGACCGAAACCGGGGTGCTGGGCTTCCATGGCTTGAAGGGGTATCTGGCGGACGGGCTGACCGCTGCAGCGATCGCGCCGTACCTTTCACCCTGACACTCTGTCATCAGGCTCTTCGAGTACAAGCCGGAGTGCGGCAGAGCGAGGTGGGCGAGCGAAGAGTGAGCACGATGTCCGTGCAGACACGGTCGCTGGTGATCGGAGTCGGCGGCTTCCCCCAGGCTGCCCTTTCGGAGGAGGACCGCGCGCGGGGTGTGGAGTCCTTCACGCGTCTGGACAGCGTGAGACCAGCAGTCGAGGAACTGGCAAGAGCCCTGCAGCGTGCGGGCGTGCAGCCTGCCATTCCTCCCTTGATCGACCCCACGCGGGAGGAAGTGAAAGCGGCCTGGAGGAGAATGCAAGACGAACACGGCGAGCACCCCCTGGTCGTGCACTTCAGTGGCCACGGGGCACGGAGTCGTGGCAAACCGCTGTACCTTGCCCCGTTGGATGGCGAAGCCACGGCCGAACGGGTACGTGAGACCTGCATCAGCGTGGACAGACTCCTAGAAGACGTGGAGGAGTCTTTTGCGGCTCCGGTGCTGTTCCTGCTGGACGTCTGCGGCGGAGGGCAGGCTCTGGCCACTCAGCTCGCCCAGGAATTCTCCGGGTGGGAACGTAAAGCGTGGGTGATCGCCGCGTGCAAGGCTAACGAGGTCACCCACGGTGCCACGTTCACCAAGGCCGCCGCCGCTGTTCTGGATCGCCTCGTCAAGAATGAGCTGGACCTCTCCCCGGCACTGGAGTACGTACCACTGGACACCCTTGCTGCCGAGGTCGATCGCGAACTCGCACGCACGGCCAAGACCGCCGTCGGGCTTCGACAGAGCGTCGTGCGGACCATGCGCGAGGAAGCTCATGTTGATCCGCCGCCGTTCCTCCTTAACCCCTCATACGCCCCCGACGCGGCAGGGCGATTCCTGGCTCGCGAGGATGCCAACCTGCGCCAGTTCGCCACCGACCTCGACCCTGGCCTCGACCCCTTGCACTTCATCACTCGTGCCGCTGGCCGTACCGCCGGCCACCAGCAGAGCACTGCCTTCCTTTTCCGCGGCCGTACGGCCCAACTGCGCACCATCTCCACCTGGCTGGACAACACCTCGGGGGACCAGAGTCGGCTACTGGTGGTCACCGGAGGCCCGGGCAGCGGAAAGTCCGCACTCCTCGGAGTGACGGTGTGTGTCACTCATCCTGCACTGGCACCGCTCAGGCAGCACGCCCTTGCTGCGATCGGCGGCTTCCGGCCAGCCTCGGGCAAGCGCGTCATCGCCGTCCACGCCCGCCAGCTCAGTACCCAGCAGATCGCTGACTCCCTTCTGAGCCAGCTCACCCAGCAACGCGCACCACATGCCAGGCGCGGTTCCGAGGCAGGGGACGGCACATGGGCCCTGAAAGAGGCGCTCCAACAGGCTGGCCCGACCGTGGTCATCCTCGACGCACTCGACGAGGCGATCAATCCTGGCGCCGTCCTGCGCGATTTGGTCCTGCCTCTCTCTGGCCACTCCCCATACGACCCCGCGCCCGAGTGCCGCGTCGTGATCGGCACCCGGCCATGGTGGGAGACTTTTCATAACCTGCAGGAGGCGGTTACCGAACGGCCGGAGGTGCTCCTCGACCTCGACGCCCATGCCCGTGACGACCTCGCCCAGGATCTCGCCGCCTACCTGGACCTCCTGCTCTATGGCCTCTACTCGAGGGCCACTACCGACAGCATCGCCCACGAGCTCGCTCACCACGCCGAGCACGGTGCCTTCCTCATTGCTGCCATCTTCGGCGACCACCTCCGACGGGAGGCTCACTCCGGTCGTGCTCTCAGCGACGATGAGATTGCCGCCAAACTCCCCTACAGCATCACCCAGATGTTCGACCTCCACACGACCGCCCTGGTTCAAGCAAACCCATGGATTCGGCCCCTACTCGCCGTGCTGGGCCACGCCCGAGGCCAAGGCATGCCACTGGACCTCCTCCACACCGCTGCCCTGCGCATCGCACCGGAGTTCCGCGACCGCCCGGTACCCCCCGACTTGCAGGAGACCCGCGACGCTCTCACGCAGGTGGCCTTCTACCTGCGTAGTACTCCCGACGAGGACCAGCGTCTGCTCTACCGCTACTTCCATCAGGCGCTCACCGACAGCGCTGCCTCCACCGTGGACCCGCGAACCATCTACCGCGCTCTGTTCCATGACATCCCCGAACGTGCCGAAGGTCGGCCGGACTGGGAGCGCGCCCAGCCCTACCTCCAACGTCATGCCGCGGCGCACGCCGCCGCCGTAAGCAGGAAGGCCCTCGACGCGCTCCTTGCCGACCCGTTCTTCCTCCTTCATGCGCACCCTGACCACCTAGCCCCCTACCTCGCCTCTGCGCGCGAACCCCAGGCCGCCCAGCACAGCCGCATCTACCGGAACGTGATCGCACACCACCCTCGCCGCCACGAGCCGAGCGTCCGGCGAGACCTGCTCGCCCTGGACGCTGCCGCCTGGCGCAACACACATCTGGCTTCCACACTCGCCGAAGCCCCGCTCAACCACCAGCCTGCTCGGCTCGCGCCCCAATGGGCCATCGGACACACGACTGACCCGGCCCGCCTCCATACACTCGCGGATCACACAGGCGATGTTTCCACGTCCACGGCGACGCTGCCCGACGGTCGCGCGGTGGCCATCACGGGCCATAACAACGGTGAACTCCGGGTTTGGAACTTGGCCACCGGAGAGCCGATCCATCCCCCACTCGTCGGCCACGATGCCACGGTAGGTGCGGTTACCTCTGCGGTGATGCCTGACGGCCGCAGCGTGGCCGTCGCAGGCCATTCGTATGGCATCGTCCGCATTTGGGACTTGGTTACCGGTCAGCAAATCCGCCCACCGTTCACCCGCCACACCGCAACGGTGTCCTCGGCCGCGTCGGCAGTACTTCCTGACGGGCGCTCCGTCGCCATCACTGGTGACAGGAGCGGTAAGGTCCTTGTCTGGGACTTGGACACCGGGGAGCTAATCCATCCCCCACTGTCAGGCCACACGGATTGGGTGTTCGTAGCGGCGTCTGCACTGAGCGACGGCCGCACCGTTGCTGTTACGTGTGATAACCCCGGGACCTTGTTCGTCTGGGACTTGGCCACGGGAACGCTGATCCACCGTTCCCTTGAGCATGCTCAGCACGAACCGGGAAAGCGTCGAGGACCACGAGCCGTTCTCGACATTTCGTCGGCGGCTCTGCCGGACGGCCGCACAGTAGCGATCACGGGTGACATGGGCGGTTGGGTCTTTGTTTGGGACCTGGCCGCAGGGGACCTGATGTACCCCCCCTTCGATAGTCACGCTGATGCAGTGTTCGCGGTTGCGCCAGCAGTTCTCCCCGACGGGCGCGTCGTCGCAGTCACTGGTCATGTCGGACATTCGGTCCTCCTCTGGGACCTGGCCACCGGACAGCAGATCGGCCCCCCACTTACTGGTCATACTGAGTCGTTGACAGACGCTGCGTCGGTGGTTCTTCCTGACGGGCGCACCGTCGCAGTCACCGGTGACCGAGCTGGCAAAGTCATCGTCTGGGACCTCGCTGTCAAGCGCAGGACCCGGCCCGTCGGCAACTCCATCAGCGAGCTGTCAGCGATTTCGACCGGAACGCTGGCAAACGGTCGTGGCATCGCCCTCGTCGGTGACAGGAGCGGAGCTGTCCTCCTTCGGGACTTGGCCACCGGAGAGCAGATCCACCCGCCGCTCACGGGGCACAGCAAGCCAGTGGCAGGGGCCGCGTCCGCGGTACTGGCCGACGGCCGAGACGTCGCCATCACCAGCGACTGGAGCGGAACGCTGATCATCTGGGACCTGACCACCGGATATCAAATCCATCGCCTGTACATGGGCATTGATGACTCGAATCCAGGGTATGTGTATTCGCCGGCAGTTGTGACGGAAGTCTTGAATGACTGCCGCACCATTGCCGCCGCCAGTGATAAGAACGGGACAGTCTTCGTTTGGGACCTGGCCACCGGAGAGCAGATCCATCCCTCGCCCGGTGGTTCGAAGCTCTCTCCGCCTCCGGCCACGCAGCGCCGCCAGCGCCCAGGACGCCGCATCGCGAGGGTGAAGGCGATCGCGTCTGCTGTGCTGCCTGACGGCCGATCTGTCGCCATCACCGGAGACAGCAACGGCAGCGTGCTCGTCTGGGACCTGACCACCGGTAAACTGATCCACTCCCCGCTCGCCGGTCACGATGCCAGGGTGCGTGAGGTTGCCTCTGCGGTGCTGCCTGACGGCCGTACTGTCGCCATCACCAGCGACGAATCGGGAGAGATTCGAGTCTGGGATCTGGTGTCCGGAAAGCAGGACCGCTCCGCCCTCCTGAGACGTGCTAAAGACGTATATTCGGTCGCGTCTGGGGTGCTGCCTGACGGCCGTACTGTCGCCATCACTGGAGACAGAAGGGCGAACGTACGTATCTGGGATGTAGTCACCGGGCAACACGTCGACGCTGTGGTGACCCTGGCCCCAGCACCGACTCTCGCTGCGACCCCGATGGGTGTCCTTGTGGGCTACGGACGCGACATCGCTCACCTGACGTGGCGTGCATCCTCGAACGAAGCGACACCGAATTCGGGCTGACAGGCGTTATGGAGACTTCCCTCGTGCGGGTGTAGCTCACACCGTCCGCCGTACGCCGGCTATTCCCAGAGTTCCAATGCCCGACTCCGCCGTTAGGCCGTTCCAAGGCCGACATGCTCGAGGGCCTGGACCAGGATGGCCCTGGCCGAGACGCTCACCGAGCCCAGCGAGCGCATCGCCTCCGGCGAGCAGGTCAGCGGCCCGGCTGCCGACCGCTGCCGCTGAGTTCTCCAATCGCTACTCGGGACCTACCTCGGCAAGCGGGAACTGCAGGCACTGGTCGCCAACCCCCGCCTCCGCCGCCGAGTCGGACGCCTGCGACTGCTGGCCCGGCTGCAGCTGCTGCTGACACCGCTCGCCACTCCGACTACCGGGGCAGCTTGGCCGTGCGCTCGGGATGGGCGGCGGTGACGTATCGCATGGCGGTCTGCTCGGTGATGCCGAACAGGCGCATCAGCCTGAGCGGGTCGGCGCTTTCAGACGCCTCGTTGAGGATGCGGTCTTGTCTCAGGCCGCTCAGCGTCAGCCCGCGGGGAAGGGCTCCGCTCAGGGTGCCGATACTGACGGCCGGGTGGTCGGGGTCGACCGCGGACTTCTGGCTGACTAGCAGGTGGGGGTTGGACGAGGCCGGCCAGCGCTGGTGCCGGTAGGTCGTCCAGTCGGCGGCGAGTTGGTGGGTGAGCTCCTCCAGGTAGAGGGTGTGCCGCAGCAGACCGCGCCGAACTTCGAGGGTGCCCCGGGAAAGATCCAGGCCCGTGGTGTGCAGGGTCCGGATCTCCTTGCCGGGCAGCGCGTGGACGGCGGCGAAGGCCACCACGAGGCGGCCGAGCGGTGTCGTCGCCTGGTCGAGCAGCCCCACCAGGAGGTCGGACGGGAACGTCGGCACCCTGCATGGACTTCGGGATGCCCTTGATATCGCCGACCGGGAGGTCCCGGGCGGGGTTGCGGAAGATCACGTGTTCACGCTTCAGCGCGCGGAACAGGCTGCGCATGGCCGTGGCCAGCCCTCGGCGGGCGTAGCCGGTCACCTCGTCCACGGCGTTCTCCACTTGGTCCTTGGTGATCTCCCTCAGCGAGGTCACGCCGGCGGTCGTGGTCCAGGCGGTGAGGGCGGGCTGGAGGTTGCTGAGGTAGCGGCGGATACCGTCGTACCCGCGCGGCTCGCCCTTGCGGGGGCCCCCTGCTCGCGTAGGACCTTCACCCAGGTGCGTACTTCGCTCGCGACCGGCTCCGGCAGCGCGGCCAGGGCCGACTCGATCCACACCTGATCCGCGTCCCGGTGCAGGGCGGGGTCCTCCACCAGCAGGCCGCGGGCGCGCAGGAACTGGCAGACGGGCTTGGCCGCGAGGTTCACGTCGATCCGGGCGAGGTCATACACGTCGCGCTCGAAGACCGCCGTGTGGGCGCCGAGCCAGTACAACAGGATCGTGAGCGTGCGGGTGTTCTTCCGGTAGTCCGGCCGCTGCCCCGGTCGAGCGCGGGTGAACTCCTCGATCAAGCGGCGGGCGGTCTCGGTCAGTGGCAGCTCGCCCGCAGGCATGCTCCGCAGCCGGGCCAGCACCGGGGCCCAGTCACGCCGGATGGTGAAGAGCGGCACCTGCCCGCGGCTCGTATGCAGAGCAGGTCGCCACTCGTCGTAGTCCGGTACCTCCGTGTCGCCCACCGGGAACGCCTCGAACGGCCCGCCCTTCCCGGTCGGCAGGGAGATCACCAGCTGTGTGAACCGCCGTGAGGCGGGGTGGGCTTTGTCGAGGAGGCGGTAGGGGTGACAGCTACGGCAGCGGTCGTCGCGCAGGGCCAGTCCGTCGCGACCGCAGCGGCAGCACCAGTCCCGTCCGGTCCGCTCCCGCCAGTGACGGCACGGATCACAGACGAAACCTGCCCGCCGACCGGCGGGAATCCAGGCGTAGCAGTCCGCGCAGTGGCGCGGTGCCCGAGGCGGCAGCGGCGCCGGAGCGGAGATATACGGAGTGCGGGTCGGCTGGTCGGAGATGGAGAACCGCATGGGCTTGTCAGCCTCGTCAAGGAGCCCGGCCCGCAGCAGGACCAGGCGGACCGCGTCGCCATTGGCCGGTAGGTCCCGCAGCATCGCCTCGGGCAGCCGCTCGGCACCCTCGGCCTCGCGCACGGCCAGGGCGAGGCGGACCATCTCGGCGATCTTGCGGCGCCAGGCCGCGGTCATCCCGTGCTCGGCCTCCATCGCCTCGATCACCGGGCGGGCCTCCTCCCATCCGTCGACTGGCCGGCCGACGATCGCACTGACCGTGGCGTCGCCCAGCACTCGGGGCACGGTGAAGAGCGGGATCTGACCGCGGACCTGTGCCTCAAGCACCGGCGGGCCGGCGGGAGCGGCCTGCTGCTTCCGGAGCTTGCTCCACCACTCCACCCCCACCTTCGAACCGTTCTTGGTGGGCCGGCGCAGCGGTCGGGACGACACCGACCGGTCGCCGTACGTGCCGCCGACCGTGAGCTGGACCGGCCGCGGCCGCGCCTCCTCCAGGCCCAGCGCCCACTCGGCGTCTTCATCGAGTCTGATCGCCATGAGGCACGGCTTGCACAGCCCGTCCGTGTTGAGGTGTGCCTCGTGTCGGCACCGCGGGCACACCCCGCGCTCGGGGTACTTCCTTGCCCAGGGCCGGCACCCGTCGCACACCCGGTACCAGTGCACCACCAGCCACCCCAGGCACACCGGGCAGCTCCGCGCCAGCCCCTCCCCTCGATCCCCCGCCACCGGCCGGGCCCTCAGCTCGGCGGAAGCGAGCGAGGACCGGCACCACGACGGCCGCGCGGCACCGGCCGCACCGGGGCCGCAGACGGCCGTTCCTCCGCGCCGACCGCGCGCTGGCCGAACTCCGGCGCGGCCTGGCCCGCCACGAGCGGCTCGGCTTGGAGCAGGTCGGCGACCGTGCAGTTCAGCGCGGCGCACATCTTGTCCAGGTCATCGAGGCGCACAGTGACCGGCGTGCCGCTCCACAGTGCGGCCACCTTGCTGAGCGACGGGTTGAACCCGACCTGCTGAAAGGCAGTGAGCACCTCCGTCGGCCGCCACAGGTCCCGCTGGGCGGCCACCATCCGCAGATTCCACTTCACCGAAGATTCCCCCTGTCCATCACCAGTCGCTGGGCCGCCCGAGAGCTGGCCGCCAGATTCGCGAGCTCCGGGTCAGCGTGCGCAGTCGCCATATATCGAAGAGTCGTCGTTGCCCAGTCGTGTCCGAGGACCTTCTGGACCTCCCAAAGTGTCATCCCACGCTCGTAGTTGTGGGTCGCGCAGGCATGCCGCAGCAGGTGCGGAAACAGGTCGGTGACCGGGCCCGTCAGGTAGTGCACAGCCGCGGTGTGCAACGCCTTGCGGAACGTCGAGGGCACGATCGCCGGCGCGATCGGCACGTTCAGGTCGGCGATCGCCTTCGACTTGCGCTCCGAAGGCCACAGCGGCGCCCGCGGGTGCTCCGCATCGTCGCCGAACTCGCCCCGGATCTCCTCGATGTACCACCACAGAAGGGCACGGCCCTCCTGGAAGAGGTACGCCTCCCGCGGGCGGGGACCGGAGCCTCGGGCGCCCTTGCCCAGGACGACGAAGCGGCCCCACTGGCCGTGCTCCCAGTGGGATGTCGCCCAGGCACACCCCGCACAGCTCCGCCGCCCGGACTCCGGAGAGGTAGGCGACCTTCGTCATCACGTAGTCGCGGCAGGCGACCGCGTACTTCCGCGCGTTCGGCAGGTCCTCGCGCCACCGGCCGAAGAAGTCCTTCATCGCCGTCTGGGAGGGCGGGATACGCAGCCCGAAGTCCCCGCGGTGCCGGGGCCGGTTGAACGGGTCGATCGGCGATTCGACGGCGGCACCGAAGCGGCGCATGATCTCGCCGGCGTAGCGCTGCTCTAGGAACGCGAAGTACGCGTCGATCTTGTTGATCTTGCCGCGCAGGGTCGACTGGGCCCGCTTGCCCGGTCCGGCGAAGTACCGGTCGACCTCGCGGGAGGTCAGCTGCCACGGAACGGTGCCGTAGAACTCGCAGACCTCGATCATCGGCTTGATCAGCCCGTCCAGCGTCGTCGGCGCCAGACCCGCCGCGTCGCGCGCCCACTGGTACTCGGACAGCGTGTCGAGGAAGAAACTCTCCTCGTCGTGCACCGAGATCCGTGCCTGGCGCCGCCGTTGCAGCGTGACCACTTCCGCAAGCCCAGTCTCCACCGATACGTCGGCCGGATCCATCACGGCCGTCGGATCCGGAGTCGGGCGCACGAGAGCCAGCACGCGACTTTCAGAATCTGACACAGAAACACATATTACTGGGATCACTCGCAGATTTTGCAAGTTACTGCAGAAATTCCACACGAGGGATTGAGGCGCACGATACCCTCATCGACCTGCTGAGATGCGCGTTCTCAGGCTGTCGGCACTCCTCCGGAACCCGCGCGTACTCCGCTATACAGGATCGTCCCGTCGGGCAGCATGACCAGCGTCCGGGGCCGGGTCTTGCCCAGGTACGACATGTTGCTGGCCTGGTAGCAGCCACCCCAATGCCCGGGCAGGTACTGCTCAGTGTTCCCGGAAGGAGTGGTGCGCTGCCGGACGTGCGGGTCGCTGTGCGCGAGAATCCCGCGGATCCCGACGGCGGCTGCCATGTGGAGTGCCTTGGAGATGAAAAAGCTCTCCGAGTTGGCTTCGCAGGAGTCGAGCAGGACCAGCCGGCTCAGCTCCAGCGCGGACCGGTACGGGGCCAGTTGCGGGAACACGCCGGTCAAGACTGTGGCGTGCATCGGGACACCGAGGGCCAGGACGCCCACCAGCGCGCCGCCGCGCGGGCCGGTCGCGCGATCGTACAAGCCGAACGCAAGCCGGGTGGCAGGCCACGAACTACTGTAATGATGCTCGGTCACGAAGGCGCGGGCGGGCGCGGCGGGCAGGGGCCGAGTCTGGTAGCGAGCGGGATCGAAGCCGCCGTCGGAGGTGTGCCGCCAGCTGTGCCGGCGGTGCCTCCAGCGCTGGGACAGGCCGTCCAGGCTGAGCTGTTCGAACGTGGGGGACATGACTGGTCCTTCCGGCGCGGCGTGGCCGCGGCAAGGGTGGTGGGTTGGGATGGCGGTTCGTAGTTGCCGCTACGGACTGGTGGTCCAGCCTGAGGCCGGGAGCAGGCCGGTCAGGTGAAGGAGCCGTCGAGGACGCTGGGGGGCTC
Source organism: Streptomyces sp. NPDC088354 (assembly GCF_044753585.1). NCBI lineage: Bacteria > Bacillati > Actinomycetota > Actinomycetes > Kitasatosporales > Streptomycetaceae > Streptomyces > Streptomyces sp. NPDC088354. Next base: position 91,110 of record NZ_JBIVNJ010000025.1, read on the forward strand.
CGGGTCGTAGACGGCGCGGAGCTCGGACGGCGGGAGCAGCCAGGACCCGTGGTCGGCGTAGCTCACGTGGGCGTTGAACCCGGGAACCCAGGTCCTGCCCTTGTCCCGGCTGGACATCGTGGGTCCGAGGTAGGTGACCGGCAGGCCGCTGGAGTCCGGCACCGTGGCGCCGGGGTGGATCTCGGCACCGGTACGGGCGTGCCGCAGGCGGCGGAGGGGTTCGGCCGGGTCGTGGAGCTCACCACTCAGCGGGTTGCGGGTCACCACCGACGGCTGGGCGGCGAGCTCGGCGAGGCGGCGGTCGTACGCGCCCAGCGCGCGGCGGCCGGCGGCCGTGAGGGCCACACGCTCGCCCCGGTAGGTCAGCCATCCGTTGTCCAGCAGGGCGGCAGGTGCCGGCGCGAAGTACGAAGGGATCGGGTCGCAGCGGTCGACCAGGCCGCGTACGGCGTCGAACTCGGTGAGGACGGTCAAGTGGCCGCGGTGAGCTGCGCGGAGATACCGGGCGTCCCGGTCGGAGACGTAGGGATACATGGGCGGTGAGTCCTCCCGCGCGCGACCGGTGCCGCGCGGTGAATGCGGCTGAGGGACTGCCGGTCCGGAGCGTGGCCCCGGACCGGCGTCGGTGAGTCACGCGCGGCGGATACCGCTGCGGACGGTGGCGGCCTGGGCGAGGGTGTCGTCGGCCTTCGCCGCCTTGCGGATCTTGGCGACCCAGGTCCTCACCTCACCGGCCAGGGAGTGCAACCGCGCGGCCTCCTCGTCACCGCCGCGCATCAGGTCGGCCAAGTGCTGCTGCTCGGCGGTGATCTCCAGAAGGGCGTAGGAGACGACGCCGAGGTAGCCGCGCCGGCGCTGGACACGACCCCAGGTGTTCGGCCCGTCCCCGTCCTGCTCCAGGACCACCAGGGAGACCCCCGGCCAACCGGTTGTCCCCGCGCCGGGGGTGAAGGCGAGATCGATCAGGCAGGTGACGCGGCGGTCGTGCAGCGGTGCGTAGGTGTAGGGCGTGGCGGCCGCAGGAACGGCGGTGCTGTCGCGTCCGGTGAGGTACCGGCTGAAGGACTCCACGTCGGCTGGGACCGCGTCACGGCGCAGGCTGGCGATGTATCCGGCCATCAGGGACAACTGCCACGGCGCGCGGGCGAACGGGCTGGGCGGCGCGTCGGGGCTGGTGCTGGTGCTGAAGGCGATCAGGCTGGCACCGTCCCCTTCGGGACGGTTGATGGTCGCCTGGACGACGCACAGCTCGGGGCGGCCGGGGTCCTGGGACATGGAGCGGTTCTCCTTCGGGGGCACGGGGTGGTGGGCTGGGACCGGATTGCCGTCCGGAATCAACAGTATTAATCATACTCGCCTTATGTGTGGGAGTCAACCCGGCCCATTGGCCGGACGGGACCTGACCAGGCGTTATGCCCTACGGTCCGCAGGCTCCGCAGTTACCGAGGCCAAGGAGGTTGAGCTGCTGGGGGGCGTTGGGGTCGGCTTCCAGCTTCCGCCGTGGCGGCTCGGTGAGCGCTGCCCTGACCGCGGCGGCCATGGACGCGAACTCGGGCCCGTCGTCGGACAGGACGACGCCGGGTGCCGGCCCGCCTGGGCGTTTGGCCAGTGCGATCAGCTCGGCGATGGACAGGTCCTGACGGAACCGGTGCCCGCGTACCTGCTCGACCTCCGCATACAGGGCGGTCAGCCGGGGACGTCGGCGGGCGTTGAGGATGAGGTCCGCACGATTGGCCATGATGCAGATCGAGCAGCTGCACCGGGTGGAACCACGCCAGTCACCCGCGCCGGGCACCGAGTCGTAGCTCCAGTGGTGGGCGATGCCGGAGTCGTCGCACAACGCCCGCACGGCCTTCGTGGTCCAGGGACGGATCGGCAGCCATTCGTCGACGTGGCGCTGGCTGTTGGTGAGCACGTTGCGGTAGGCGGGGCGCTTGGCGCGGTCGGGGCTCTCCTCGGCGCGCAGTCCGAGCACGTTCAGTATGCGCACCGGGCGACCCAGTTGCGGCCGCAGTTGACGGACGATCGGGGTCCAGGCGGCAAAGATCCGCTTGGTCTTCCAGTCCCCGGTGCAGAACTGGGCATCACTGCGCACCGGCCACATCCCGCGTTCGGCCACGAACGTTAGCAGGTGATAGGGCACGAGCTCACCGGCGGCGTCCCGCGCGGTGCGCTGGACCTCGATGTGCCGCTCGGCCGGGATGCCGTAGCCGGCACTGTGCAGGGCCGCGAGCTCACCGGTGCTCGGGTACCGGCGACCGCCGAAGTCGACGGACGGCCACTCCAGCGGACCCAGCGAGGCGTGGAAGGTGAACACGCAGTCTGCCGCGCCGGCGGCGCGCGCTTCGCTGACGGTGGTGGCCATAGCGGCGAACGTCCTTGCCGCCGGAGTCGCTGACGGCGATCACGTCGTACTCGGCGAGGTCCGGCCGAGGCGCCCGGGTCACCGTCCCGGGCGGAGTGGGCGGAGCTGCGGTGAACAGGCCCGGCTGCATCTCCATGGCGGGGCTCCTTGTGTGGGTCGGGTGGCCTGACCCGGGCGTTGCCGCGCCCGGGCCAGGCCGTGGGCAGGTCAGGAGGTGGTGTCGTGGTCCTGGGGGCGCCTCGCGGTCGAGGTGACGCGCGTGATGCCGATGGAGCGACCGAGCGGCCACAGTCCTCGCCAGCCGGAGCACTGGGCCGCGCGGGCGTCCGCCGCGCACACCCGGTAGTGGCCGGGCTCGGCGCTGTGTTCGGCCAGCCACATCGCGGTGTGCTCGGTCAGCCACCCGGTCCAGGCCTTGTAGTCGTCGGGGTGGGGGCCGTCGGTGACCACGGTGGTGTGCTCGGTGATCTGCTGGTCGTCGTGTGCGGTCGTGCCGCGCCGCCAGATGCTGACCACGACCCGGCGAGGTCCGGTGAGGTAGTCCAGCAGTGCGGCGGTGTCCTCGTTGCTGACCGGAGTCCCGCATTGGAGGATCACGAAGTTGCCGTGCCCGTCCGGCCGCGCCGTGTACAGCCGCCCCGCCCCGGGCGTGGTGAAGCTGCCGCCGCGGCCGTTGGGGCCGCCCAGATAGAACGAGCCGCAGGACAGGCCGGTGCGGTCCACGACCGGCGTCGCATCGGGCGCGATGTCCGGGGCAGCGGCCGCGAGTTCGCGCAGGTTGTCGCGCGGCGGGATCGGGGCGTCGCTGTCGGGGTCGATGCCCATACCGCCGAACCACTCCTCGACGATTTCTACGAGGTCGCCCCCGTTCCAGCCGTCGCTTTCACCGAATTCCTCGCGGATCCGGGTGTGCAGTGCGGCGATGCGTTCGCCTTCGGGAGTGGTGATGTCAATTTTCGGGTGGTGCATGAAATTGCCTTCCGGGTGTGCTGCCGGCGCGGGCGCGCCGGGCGGTGGTGGGCTGGTCCCGGGGACGGGCGTTGCCGCGCCCGCCCTCGGGGGGAAGGGGGCCGCCGGGTCAGGGGCTCTCGGCGGCACGGATGATCAGGACGGGTTCGTTGCGGAACGCGTCCAGGCACGTCCCGCTTTCGTCGCGGCCGAGGATCACGTACCGGACGGCCGCGTCCGTCACATCGCCGGTCTCGTCCTCGCAGCCTTTGCAACTCCGGTCGCAGTAGGAGCCGTAGGGACGGGGCTGCGCGGTGACGGGGATCTCGAAGTGGTCGGCTTCCCGAACGTCGACTTCGGTTGTGGCCTCGGGAAAGTCGGCGATCCACAGATCGCCTGCCCGCACCTCGTGGGCCAGCACCACGTGGGCCTGGTCGACGGTGAGCCCACCGGGGAGCGGGGTGTAGCCGCCGTCTTCGGGCCGGTCGGTGATCAGCAGGGGCGCGGTGACGGACGGGTGGTGCACGGTGCGCTGCACGGGGGAGCTCCCGGTCGGTGTGGTGGTCGGGCGGGTGCCGGCCTGCCGGATTAGTCGGGCGGGTGCTCCGGCCGCACCGGTTGGGAGAGAGTGCGGCCGGAGCGCGCGCCGCGGATGCGGCCCGCGTCGGCGGCGGTTACGCGGTGGTCTTGTCCAGTGCGGCGCGGCGGGCGGCGTAGGCCGGGCACGGGCTGAGCAGCTGGGCCAAGCCGAGCGTGATGCCGACGGGGTCCCCGGCCTGCCGGGCCGCCTCGGCGAGTGCCTTGAGGACCTGCTCGGCCCGTTCGGGCGTGGTGGGGTGCGCGATGACGCACGTGCACGTGGTGGGTGCGGGCTGGGCGGTGAGTTCGGTCAGCTTGGCGGTCTGATCTGCCAGGGGGAGGCAGCCGTCATGACGGAAGACGGGGCGGCCGCGGCGTAGGTGGCTGTAGAACCGCAGCCCTTCCCAGCCGCAGAGCAGGCAGCGCACCTTCCAGTGCGTATCGGCGCCGGGGTAGCCGGTCACCGGCTGCCAGCCTGCGGCGGTGATGACGGCCAGGGCGGCGGTCGCGGAGGCGATGTTGCGCGGGGTGGGGGCCAGGTGTTCGGCCAGATACACGGTGCGGTCGGTGCCCTGGGAGGCGGCCGGGACCGTCGGCTGTTCGGTGGTGCTCACAGCGGTTCTCTTCCTGCGGTGGGTGGGCTGGGGGTTCCCGGCCGGGCGTTGCCGCGCCCGGCCGGGAACGGGGGGTGGTCAGGTCAGACGGTCAGCGCCGTGTCACGTTCGGCCGCGGCCAGCTGGTCCCAGACCGGCGCCCACAAGGCGCGGGTCTCGGGGAGCAGCGTGTTCTCCGGGGCGGTGTTCCGACGGTGCATGCACTGGTTGGTGATGACCTTGGTCTCCGTGCGCACTGTGCCGCGCTGGTGGTCCTCGCACGGCTGGGCGGTCAGGACGACGGCGGGGAGCAATTCGCGGTGATCGCTGATGCCGATCCGGTCCCCGGGCGCGACCTGGAGCGGGCCGGGCCTGCCGTGGCCGTGGGACATCCAGTGCTGATCGGTCGTCCACGCCGTGTACTCCTGCGGGTACCGGTCACGGAACGCGGCGAGGTAGTGCGCCGCCTCCAGGGCCCAGCCGCGGCGCTGCTCGTCGGTGTAGTCCACCGTCGGGTTCGGCACGTACGGGGGATAGCCCTGCTTCGCTCGCCACGACTGCTCCGGCCGCGCCTGCTCCTTGGCCCGCTCTTCCTCCTGCCGCATGGCGAACCACGCGCGCACGCTCATGCCGGTGGGGAAGTCGTTGTACCTGCTGCCGCCGGCGGCGCGCTCCAGGTGCTCGAAGATCACACGACGGAAGCCGTTGAAGGACAGCCGCTCGATGTCGCCGCGCTCGTCGGCGAGTTCCTGCTGCGTGGCGGGGTCGTTGCCCAGGTGCAGGATGGCCAGGTCCCGGGCCTGGTTCATGACCCGGTCGTCGAAGTCGCGGGTGATGAAACGGGGCTTCCCGTCGTAGGGGAGCCAGGCCACCATGGTGTTCTTGACGGTGACTTCATAGGCGAGGTCACCGGGCGCCCAGGGCGCCCCGTGGCGCATGTACGAGTCGTGCTTGCCGTCGGCTGCGGCCAGGTACGGCGCGTACTCGGCTTGGGTGAGTTCTCCGCGCGGGCTCGGGATGGAGCAGACGCGGAAGACCCGGCCGGTGAATCCTGGGGCCTGGACGTCGTGCAGCATGCGCAGCTTGTGCGCGGCCTGGTCGATGGGCAGAGGGCCCATGGTCACTTCCTCTGTTTCTGGTGGGCGGATGTTGGCCGGTTGCCGCTGTCCAACAGTCTTAATCATACTCGATAATGGGAAAGTGTCAACTCCGTTTCTGGGTAACGTTGCTGGTCAGCCACGGAATACGGTCCTTCCCTCCACGATGATGCGCAGGGGGACGGTTCGTTCGGGGTCGTCGTTCAGGAGGGCGCGGTGGGCGGTGTCGAGGCCGATGCTGATGGACAGTTCGGTGCCGTCGGGGCTGAGGCCGGCGGTGATGTCGATTCCGGCGAGCAGCAGGCAGGGTCGGGTCCAGCCGTCGCTGGTGCGGCGGGAGGGGAACCAGCGGGCGGTGCGGTGGAGGCGGTCACGAAGCCGGTTGGAGACGGGCAGCATCGGGGAACTCCTGGGCAGGTCAGTGGCGGCGGGGTCGGTACTCGGTGACGATCAGGGGCGGCCCCTCGTCGGGGCGCGCCCACGGGCTCTTCGGCGTGACGTGGGTGATGTAGCCGTACAGAGGGACGACGTCGTCGGTGTCGGCGCGGTGAACGCGCAGCGCGACGATGGACCGCTCGTTTGAGTACAGCTTCTGCACGGCGAACTCACCGCCGTGGTGTTCGGTGAGGTGGGCGGCGATGGCGCCGTACTGGCGGGATGCGGCCCGGCCGAGGCCGTCAGTGGTGAGGTCGACCGGTGCGGCGAGCATCAGCACGGCGGCGGCCGGATGCCATATGTCCTCGTGGACGCGGACCGCAGGCTCCTGGGGGAGGGCGGCGGTGAGGGCGCCGGTGTCGATGCGGTGCAGCCACGTTGCCTCGCGCAGCGTCGCGTCGGCCAGGGCGGCGGTGGCGTGGAAGTCCCAGGGGCCTTCCAGGACCAGCGTGATGCTGTTCCCTGCTCCGGTGAGGATGCTGAGGCGGTTCCCGTCCAGCCACAGGCTCGCCGGGCCGTACGTGGCGGTGAGGCCGGGCAGGTCGGGGTTCGCGGTGGTGCGTTCGCCGAGCAGCATGGTGGACGCGACGGCTTCCGGGCGAGGGCGGGCGGCGGGCATGTCCGGTCGGGCCGGCGCCCAGCGCAGGACGCGGGACAGGACGCGGGCGGGGACGACGCCGGTGAAGGCGCCCCGGAAGTGCGCGACGGCGACGCGGGCCGGGCCGCGCGGCGTGGGCGCGAACAGGGCGGCGGTGAGCATCCCGGCGGCGGTGGTGCGCAGCGACAGGCCGAGCCCGCCGGGCAGGTCGTAGCGGCTGGTGTGGCGGCCGAAGATGGTGTGCTCGCTGACGGCGTCGGCGAGTTCGGCGATCGGGGCGCAGGCAAGTGCGGCGAGCATGGCAGGCTCCTGACAGATACGGCGAGGTGGGGTGGGGTGGCCGGCGGGGGGGGGCCCCCCCCCGCCCCCCGGGGGGGCCCCGGCGGGGGGGTGGCGCGTTGGCCCGGGGCGGGCGGCGGGGGGGGGGTGTGGCGCGGCGGGGTTAGGGCGCCCCCGCCCCAT
>NZ_JBIVNJ010000025.1:98196-112456 GCF_044753585.1 Streptomyces sp. NPDC088354
GTGGGCGTTTCGGGCGCTGGGGGCGCCGGCATGGGCGGCGCCCTGGGCCGGCCCCTCACATATCCGGCGTGGGGGGGTGGGGTGCCGGGCGGCGGTGGACGCCGCCCGGCACCGGTGCGGGACTCAGGCGGCGGTGTGCCGCTTGGCCAGGGCGCGGACGGCGTCGCTGGTGAGTGCCGCGTCGTAGTACGGGCGCAGCAGCGCGATCACCTCCGCGCAGCGGTCCCGCAGGGAGGCGCTCCATGCTTCGGCTGCGGCCCGGCCCTCTGTGCGGGCGAGGCGGGCCCACTCGTGCCCGAAAGCGCTTCCGTGGAACGAGCCGAACACGGCTGTGCGGACGAGGTCATCGACCATGGCGCGCAGCGGGATGTGCCGGTTGGCGTCGATGTCCATCAGGTCGGCCACGACGGTGAGGGCTTGCGCGACGGTCACCGGGGACTCGGCGGGCTGAGCGGTGAGTGCGGCGGTGACCTCTGCGGCCCTGGTGACCGGGCGTGCCTGCCCTCGGGCCAGGAGGAGGGCGTTGCCGCGCATCGGGTGTGTGCGGTCCGCGCTGTCGTCGTCGGGCGGGGCGAGGGCGAAGACGGGTCGGTGCAGGGCGATGGCGGCGTTCGCGGTCTCCATGGCGGGCGTCCGGGTCATGGCTTCGACCAGGAGCACGGCGCGGGTCAGGGCGGCGGTGAGTTCGGCGGTGACCTTGAGCGTGGCGCGGCTGGCGGCCGTACAGGGGCGGAAGGCACTGACGACGGCACCCCCCGCGCCGGATACCGTCCGGGCGAGGTCGCCGTGGGTGTGGGGATGGGGCAGGTCCAGCCCGCAGGGCAGGACCGCGAGAGTCGGTGCCGGGGTGAGTTGCGCGGCGAGGTGCCCGGCGACATCGATCCCGTAGGCGAGGGATGCGGTGACGGTGTGCCCAGCCTCGGCGAGGTTGCCCGCGAGGTGGGCGGCGGTCTGCTGGCCGGTGCGGGTGGCGTGCCGGTTGCCGGTGACTGCCACGGCGCGGGCGGACAGCTGGCGCAGACTGCCGGTGCCGCGCATCCACAGCCCCAGCGGGGCGGCGGGCCCGATGCCGTCCAGGGCGGCGGGCCAGTCGTCGTCTCCGGGGAAGACGAACGCGGCGACGTCGAGCGCGGACAGCAGGCTGCCGCGGGCGTCGTAGCGGGCCAGGCGGCCGGTGGTGTCGGTGCGGGACAGCCGGTCCCACAGGTCGACGGCGCCGTACTCGACAAGGTCGGCGGTGAGCTCGGCGGGGGCGTGGAACGCGGCCAGCGCAGCGCGGGCGATCCGCTCGGGCGCGCGGGTGGGCGTGGACATGGAAGACCTCACAGAGGGCAAGGGCGGGGGAGGCTGACAGACGGGCCGACCGTTCGTCGGCCCCGGGGGCTGGCCCGGCGTCCCCGGTGACCAGGGACGCCGGGCCCGTGGGGCTTACGCCTCGTCGCCGTCGCCGTCGTCGTCGGCCTGGTGCTGCTCGCCGTCCGAGCCGTCGTCCGCTGCCGCGATCTCGTCCTGCTCCTTCTCCGCTTCGAGCGTGTACGCCTCATCAGCGATGACGGCCTGCTCGATCCGGGACAGCGGGTAGCCCAGTTCCGAAAGGAACGTCAGCCACGTGCAGGCGTCGCGGCGGATGTCGGGGGTGTCCCACTCGGGCTTGTCGGTGCGCCACACGTTGGACGCCTCGATGCGCTTCTCGAACGCGGCCGCGTAGGGGGCGAGCATCAGCAGGGCGAGGCGGCCGGGGGTGGCGTTCGGGTCGATCCACTCGGTGCGGTCGCCGGACTGCTTGTCGCGGCCCAGTAGATCGGCCAGGATCGCGACCCGGGCCACGTCCCCGGTCCACACCTGCACCGGCTTGGGCGCCCGATAGGTCTGCTCGACCACCCAGCGCAGGACCGGCTTCGGCGCGGTCTTGCGCATCAACAGCTCGCGCAGCCAGTCACGGCGCGCTGCCGCAGCCGCCCGCCACGCCTTGTTGCCCTCCAACTTGAGCTTGTAGGCGACCTCGTCGCGACGCGGCGCGGACGGCCACGCCGCGGGAGCCGGCGCGCTGTCCTGCCGGTCGTCGGCCTCATCCTCCTCCTGGTCCACCTCGTCGCCGGTGCTGTCCTCGTCGCCGGTGGTGCCCTCGGGGTCCTCGTCGGCCTGCGGCTCCGGCTCGGGCGGCCGGTGGAAGGCGTCGGGGTCGGTGCACACGAACTCGACCACGGCCGGGCCCGCGTCGTCGTTCCAGATCGCGCGGTGACCGGGGCAGGCGGCGTGCTCCTCGTCGGTGATCCGGCCGTCCGTGATCTCCTCCACATAGGCCCAGTCCTCGGGCATCGTGTCGGGGTCGTCCACGACCGTGATCCCGGCGGCCTCCAGCTCGGCGCGCTTAGCCTCGCGGGCCTGCGCGTCGGCCCGGTCGATCCGCTCGCGGACGAGTTGGTGCTCGAACATGCCGTTGCCGTGGGCGTCGATCAGCCGCTCGACAGCCGCCGGGTCCTCGTCGAACTCACCGAGCGCGGCCAGCACGTCAAGGGTGAACTCGTAGTCCGTCAGCCCGGCAAGCGTGCCACGGGTGGCGGTGCCGATCTGCCCGGAGGCGGTGACGGCCTTCTCCACCTCGCTCCTGGTCCGGCCGGTGCGCTTGGCGACCTTGGTACGGCTCATCCCGGACTGCTCCGCCAGGAACAGGGCGTCGGCCTGCTCCAGCGCAGTCAGGGGCTCGCGTCCCTCCCCGGCGTTCTCGATGACCTGGTCGATGTAGTCCTCGCCCTCCTCGCGCCGCTCGGGGTCGAGGATGAAGACCGGAACCTCATCGATGCCAGCTCGCTCGGCGGCGGCCAGGCGGCGGTGGCCCTGGGTGACGACGTACCCGATCGAGCTGGGGAGGACGACGATCGGGATCTTGACGCCGTTCTCCCGGACCGACTCGATCAGCCAGTCGGTCAGCCGCAGGTTCCTGCGGACGTTCTTCGGGTTGGCCTGCAACACGCTGACCGGAAGGGTCGTGCCCGTTGCGGGGGTCGGCGTGGTCTGGGTCTCGCTCACAAGTGCTCCTTGCATGGTGGGCTGTCTGTTGGGAGGGGGTTGCCGCCCCCTCTCAACGGTATCAATCATACTCGATAGATGGAGTGCGATCAACTCGGCAAGAGGTCGGTCAGCAGGGAGCGGAACGCGGCCTCGCTCGCGCATTGCGCATACAGGAAGCCCAGTTGGGCACCCAACCCCGCATTGTTGATATCGGCGGCGCGCCGCTCGGCGTCGGCGTGCACGGCCCGGTGCGCCCCGTCGTCGTCCAGTTCGGGGCGGGCACCGCCGTTGTAGGCATCGGCGGCCTCCTCGTGGGCGGCTTCGCGGATCGCGTCGTCCAGGTCGCCGTCCTTGACCCCGACTTCCGCGGCGATGGCGGCCAGCCGGACGGGAGCGCCGGGCGGCGCGGCGGCCAACTCGGCGGATTCCGGGACGGAATCGGCCAGCGGCCCGGCATTGCGGCGAAAGCTGGTTCCCTGCTGCGTGGTGCCGTAGGAGCTCCATCCGGCCTCGCTCATCGCGGCGGCCAGGCGGCGGGCGGCGTGGTACCACTCGTTCTTGTGCTCCTGGTCGCGCCATTCGGCTTCGCTATTGCCGGGCGGGACGTCGACATCACCGACGATCGGGGCGAGGCACACTTCGTCGGCGCGGACACGCGACGGGAGCATGCGGAACGTCTCGCCCTGCTGCCACCCGCGCGCGGTCAGGGCGTCGGCGGCTGCGGTGAAGACGTCGGGGCTGGTCTTGGGGCTGAAGTCGTACGGGAACGCGTCGGCGCTGCGGGGCCGGCGGGGTCGGGGCACGGGGCTTCCTCCTGGAGTCCTGGGGATGGGGGCGGCGCGAACGAATGGTTCATTGCGGGCCGTAGCGGTGGCAGGCGGCGCGCGCGGCGAGGTTGCGGAGGACCTGACGGAGCGGCACCGTGCCGAAGGTGTCGTCCTGGCCGTCGTCGGTGCGCGGATTGCGGGCGTGTGCGATTGCGGCGCGGTCCTCGGTGCTGAGGGGGAATCCCTCCTGAGCGGCGTCCTCGATCCGGTCGCACAACTCCCGCAGCGACGGTGCGGACTGGGGGTGCACCAATTCGTGCAGGGCGCGGTGGGCCTGGTCGGGGAAGAGGCCGAACGCCTGGATGGAGACCTTCCCGCCTGCGGCGTCGATGTCGACCGCGACGGTGGCGCCCGCCTCGTCCTGGATGTATCCGCTGGCGCTGCGCGGGGTGGCGTCCCAGCGGAGGAACCATCGGGGGTCGTGGTCGTAGTCCCCGCTGCCGAAGCGGCGGCTCGGGCGCGTCATGCCGGGGATGGCGGCGAGTTGTTCAGCGACTTCGCGGCGCCGGGCGTCTTCGTCCTGGGCCCGGCGTACCGCGTTATGCCACGCGGTGTACGCCGCGGTGACCGTGGGGAGCAGGCGGCGGGCGATCTCGGCCGCGACCTGGGGGGCGGCCTTGGTGCCTGCCATGGTGATGTGCCCGAAGTCGATTCGGGCCATGTACGGCCTGGCGTCGCCGGGAGCGAAGGACTCGGGCGTCATCCCCTGGGCGTGCAGGCGCCCGTAGTCCCTTCGCAGCGTGCTGACATGGAACCGGATGGTCCGGCCGTCGCTGTGGCGCAGCAGATAGGCATGCGGGTCGTTCCAGGGGCGGTAGGGCTCGGTGCTCCACTCCGGCCCCAGCGCGGCGGCGACGGCGCCGGTGAGGGCCAGGATGTCGGGTAGGTCGGTGAACATGCGGCGTCCTTCTGGGAGGGAGGAAACGGTGAGGGAGGGAGCGGCACGGCCGTCCGGGGCTGTGCCGCGCCGGGTCGGATGCCGGTCAGAACAAGGTGTCGACGGGCACCGGCTTGTGTGGGGGAGGGGCGGCGGGGCGCCGGGGCGGCGACAGCTCCGCCACGGGGCGCGTGCTTTCCCGGGGCTCGATGACGGTGACGGCGATGTTGTCGGTGCCCTTGCGGCGGGAGCGGGCGGCGTCGACCAGGGCCCGGGTGGCGTGGCGGGGGCGGATGTCGGCGGTGAGGATGCGCGCGATGTCGGCGGCGGGGACGACCTTGGTGATCCCGTCCGTGCACAGCATCAGCCGCTGCACCGGGCCGACGATGCGGGCGGAGTCGATCGGCTCGTCGCGCAGCACGCTGGTCGTCACGATGTGGTCGAAGCTGGGCGCGATGGTCGCCCAGTAGGGATCGGCGTAGTGCCGCAGTCGCTCGCCCTCGGTCCGGTCCTGCGTGACCTGCCGGGCCGCGCCGTCCTGGACGACGTAGGCGCGGCAGTCGCCGACCCATGCCACATCGAAACCGCCGCCGTGGCGCTCGGCCATCGGCACGGCGCACACCATGACGCAGTCGCCTTCCTGCCCGCGCGGGCACCCGTCGTAGTAGTCCTGCAAAGCCGCACGGGCGGCGGCGATCCCGCACGCTGCTCCTCCGCTGAGTGCCGCGTACGGGGCGGTGCCCGCTGCCAGGGCGGCGGCGTCCGCGGGCTCCCAGTCATCCCCGATGCCGTCCGCGACCGCCCACGCCAGGTGTGCGAAGTCGGCGGCGGCATCGGCCATGACCAGGCGTCGGCCCTTGTCGGTGCGGGTGGAGGCTATCCAGCGGGGAGCCATGCCGGCACTCCTTCGTCGGGTGGTGAGCGGTGGGCCGGGGGTGCCGGTCCGGGGTTGCCGCCCCGGACCGGCACCGGCGTTGCGGGTGGGCGTCAGTCGGTGGCGCGGGTGCGGGCGAACCGGAAAGCGTTGATCACGTCCCACGTGGAACTCACCGCGTAGTACCGGAACGCTTCCTGCGGGTCACCCCGGAAGGTCGGTGAGCTGCCGTAGCGGTCGGCGAGGTAGCGCGCGGCGGCCTGGTGCTGCTGGTGCGTCAGCGGCGGCCCGCAGACGCCGGGCCGGGCGGCGATGGCGTCCAGCTCGCCCCACAGCGCTTCGTCGTCGCTGGCCTGCCGCGCCTCACCGGGGGCGAGGATGCGCGCGGTGCCGACCTCGGCGTACCCGTGGCCGTGCTCCCCGCCGAACGGGGAGCGCACCGGCACGTCGTACCGGACCCGCACCGTGCGGTGGCCGTCGATCTCCTGGCGGCCGTCGACCACGCCGGTGCGGCCATTGGGGTGCCGGACGGGGGTGCCGTCCGGGGTGGTGTGGTCGGCGTAAGCGGGGGGCGGGGTCTGGGCGGTGGCGGTCATGCTGACTCCTTCGGCGGGTGGTGGGCTGGGGATGCCGGTCCGGGGTTGCCGCCCCGGACCGGCAGGTGAGCGGGGGCTACTCGGTCGGCCGCTGCGGGTCCGACTTCACGATGTCGAGGATCTTGAACGCCCGGCCGCTCTCGACGCCCGGGTGCGTCCAGCGCTCCACCCGGGCCAGGGTGTCCGCCGCCGGGTACAGGCGCTGCGCCTGCTCCGGGGTCTCGGTGAGTGCCGGCGCGTTCCAGTGGCTTCCGGCGATCGTCAGCCACTCGCCGCCGCTGGTGCTGCCCCAGGCGTAGCCGCTCGGGCGCTGGGTGTCCTGCATGTGGTGCTCCCTCTGTGGTGGCGTGTCGGTCCGGTTGCCGCCGTCCAACACTCATAATAATACTCGGCAACGGGGGGTGTGGCAACTCAAACGGGGGTTTGACCTGCGGCTAGTTGTGGTCCCGCCGGTCGGGCGGGGCGGTTGTATCAGGCGGGCGGCCAGTCCACGAGGGCGGGCTTGATCAGGTGCCGGTATCCCTGGCCGGTGATGGCGTCGGTCTCGGTGAACAGCACCGGGGACAGGTACAGGCCGGTGGCCTCGGCGGTGGCCAGGTGCAGGGTGACGGTCTGGCTGGCGAACGCGTCCAGGGCGTTCAGCAGGAATCGGCCGGTCAGCAGCAGCGCCCGGCCGGACAGGTCGGCGGCGGCCCCGTCCTTGACCTCGGAGGTGACCGACCCGCCGCGCACCCGCGCCTGCTCCTGAGGCCCGTACCAGGGGGCTAGTGTCACGGCGCCTTCGTGGTCCCAGCGGATAACAACGAACTGGTACCCCCCGGTTCCGGCCTGCGCCTTCCGGGTGCCGGTCAGGGCCTGCGCCTTTCGGGCCGCGCGCAGCATGGACGCCCGGTCGATGGTGACGGCATGGTGTCGCTCGGTGGGCATGTGCGTGTCCGGGGAGGGGAAAGCGGCGGCGCTGGTCGCGTGGATGGTGACCTCGGTGGCGCCGATAGTGAGCGCCACCAGCGGGGCCGCTTCGTCGGCGGTGATGCCGAGAGCGACGGGCCCGGCGTAGGTGCTGAGCTGTTTGACGACCTTGGCCAGTACGCGCGTCGGCAGGAGCGCGGTGCGCGTCGGGACGGCGTCGGCGGTGTCCCAGGGCTGGGCCGGTAGGTCGGCCAGGGCGATCCGGTACCGGTCGGTGGAGGCGAGCCGTAGCAGCGTGCCGGACAGCTCGACGCGCACCATCGTGTGTGCCGGTTCGGCGGGGTCGACGCCTACGGCAGGAAGTACGCGGGCAAGTTCCCGGAAGAATGCCGGGCCTTCGACGGTGGCGGCGGGCGGTGCGGTGGGCGGTGGCACCGGGAACGTATCGACGCAGTACGCGGACAGTGGCACCGACAGTTGCGCCGTCGACAGTTGCGCGCCGTCGATGGTGACGGGGGACTCGGCGGCGGCACGCTTGGGCTCGCCTGCGGCGGCGGCGGCGAGGGTCTGCTTGAGTTCGGCAAAGTCCAGGCAGGTACGCCCGGCGGTGGCGGGCTCGGCGGGGCAGGTGACGGTGACGGCGGCCTCGTAGTCCTGGGCGCGGAGCAGTACGGCGCGGCCTCGGGTCTCGGCGAGGATGGTCCCGCGGCTGGTGGCGGCGAGTTCGGCGAGTCTGAGTGCGGCGGTGAGTTCGCCGTGACGGGTGACGAAGTGGGCGGCGGCTTCGGTGGCGGGGGTGCCGGCCTGCTCGGCGGTGACCTCGGACATGGGTGACCTTCCTGGTGGGCGGGTGCGCGGGCACGGGTTGCCGCTCGTGCCGGGGCGGGTGTGGGGCGTTGCCGCCCGGCTCGTGACGGCCGGGCGGCAACGCTGGAGGCGCGGTCAGTCGATGACGCGCAGGCACGACAGGGGGAACCACACAGTGGGGGTCCACTCAGTGACGCCGTCGGGAACGTTGATCTTCCGGCTGCGGGCGAACCGAAGCTCGCTGGTGGACTCGGTGTTGAACTGCAACGTAGCGGCGCCTTGCGTGATCGATCGGACGGTGGCGCGCTTGCCGTTGTAGTCGGCGGGGCTGAGATTGACGATCTCGACCTCGGCGCCAACGGTGACCTTGGCGGCGGCGATGGCCCCAAGAGCCTTGCGGCGGTCCTTGATCACCTCGCCGATGCGGGTGAGGTCGGCCTCGCTCGCGTGCGCGGCGATGTGCGCGGTGACCTCGGACAGGGAGAGCGTGCTGTCGCTCATAGGGTTCCTTCCCTGGTGGGCTGGGGTGAGCCTGCGCCGTCTTGCCGGACGGCGCAGGGGTTCGGAGGGGTGGGGGCCCCGGGGGCCGGGGCCCGCACCGGGTGCTCAGCGGCCGGAGGCGATTGCGGGGATGTCGCCCGCGCGGGTCGGGGTGAACGCCAGGTCGCGCACGATGAGGCCGCCGCCGTAGGTGACCTGCTCCAGTTCGGCCAGGGAGATGCTGCCCCACTCGCCGTTGGAGATCCGGGCCCAGCCGAACGCCAGTCCGCTGCTCGGGTCCAGTTCGGACACGTACCACTCGGCCAGACCGCCGGTGTAGTGCAGGTGCATGATCTGGTCGGCGGCCGGGGTGTCGTCCGACGCGTACAGGGCGGGGATGGCGGCCAGCGCTTCGGGGTCGGGGTAGAAGTCGTGGCCGCGCCGCTCGCGGTACTGCTCGGGCGGCAGGCTGAGCGGCTGGGCGGGGCCGGTGGCGGGACCGCTGGTCATGTGACTCCTCGGGTTTCGGGCGGGGCGGCCGGTGGTCCGACCGCCCCGCGCGGTGGTGGGTTGGAGCTGTCGGGCCGGGGGTTGCCGCCCCTTGGCCCGACGTTAACAATCATACTCACATGCGACGGTCAGGGCAACATCAAATTGCCCTGACCTGGGGCTAGTTGTGAAATCCGTCGCACGGGGTGCCCCACACTCCGCGTTCCGGATCGTGCTCGCTGGCGTGGCGTCCACACTCGGCGCACTGGGGTCCCCAGTCGGCGGGGGCCTCGGTGGGCTCGGCGGTGTACTCCGGGGCG
This sequence comes from Streptomyces sp. NPDC088354, assembly GCF_044753585.1. Classification (NCBI taxonomy): domain Bacteria; kingdom Bacillati; phylum Actinomycetota; class Actinomycetes; order Kitasatosporales; family Streptomycetaceae; genus Streptomyces; species Streptomyces sp. NPDC088354. Next base: position 107,388 of record NZ_JBIVNJ010000025.1, read on the forward strand.
GCGCTCCACGGGTACCCCTGCCGGGCGAACCTGACGCTGCCGTCCGGCATGAGGTGGGCCCACCCGTCCGGCCAGTCGATCACGCCGGGGGCGGTGGCGTGGGTGACGGCGGCGCGCAGCGTGGCCGGGGTCCACAGTTGCGGGCTCTGGCCGGGGCCGGTGAAGCGGTAGGCGTCGGCGGTGAGCTGTCGGTCGGGGACGGTGATCAGGACGCCGGATGCGGGGTCGGGGTCGAACCTCAGTGCGGCGTGCCGCTCGGTCTGCCGGTAGTAGAGCGTCCCGTCGTCGGTGACGGCGGCTTGGCTGCATCCCCAGAAACGCAGGCTGCCGCGTAGCCAGTTGCGCACGTCCTTGCCGGTGGTCTCGGGCCAGTGGCCGACGTACTGACGTACCGGGTATCCGTCTCCGGTGATGGTCTGCCGGTAGCGGACGTGGAACGTCGCGTCGTCGACGACGAGGAATGCGGGACCGTCGTACCAGGGAAACGGCTCCCATCCCCGGACCGGCGTGCCGGGGAGCGGCACGCCCGGCCGGATGGTGGGGGCGGTCTGCTCGGGGACGGGGGTGGCGGTGTTTACGGCGGGCATGGTGGGTCTCCTCTGTCGCGGGTGGGGTGTGGGCGGGCCCGGCCCGCCGGCGCTTTCGGCCGGCGAGCGGGGGACTCGCGCGGGGTGCTCAGTTGGCCCGTGCGGTGATGGGGAAGCTCCTCGGCGCCGCTTCGTGCCGTTCGGCCTGGAGTGGTCCGGCGTGACGTGGCGGCGGCGTGGGCGCGTGGTGAACTCCGCGGCGGGGCTTCTGCTTGGCTGTGCGGCCCGCGCTCGGCGCGGGTCGCACAGCGGCTGGCTGGGGGCTAGGCGCGGACTGGGTGGGGGAGGGGGTGTCCGGCCGCGTAGGTGACTCCGGGCTCGGGGCCGCGCATGCGGCCGTCCGGTGCGGTGCGGTGGGTCTGCCGCATCTCGTCGGCCGTCATCGGGTGGAATCGTCCCGCCTGGATGTACCAGCCGCGTACCGTGAATGTGAGCGCGGGGCCGTAGGTGCGGGCAATGAGCATGCCGCACGTGCCCATGACGGTCTCGGCCATGGTGTCGCTGAACTCGACTGACGGCATGGCGGGTTCGGTGTCGGCGGTGACCTCGATCATGGCGGTGGATGTCATCGCGGGGGCGTCGTGGACGTGGGCGCTGACCGCGATGTGATGGGTTCCAGGGCCGAGCGCGGCGGTGAGGGCTCGGAAAGCGTCGGCGGCTCGCTGGTCTCTGCTGGGCACTTGTGCCGTGTCCCTTCCTGGGGTGGTGGGCTGGAAGGGGGGCGCGGGTTGCCGCCCGCGCCCCCGGTGGTGTGGCTGGCTAGCCGTTCAGGCGGTCCTGACGCGCCTTGCGGACCTGGATGACGCGCTCGGCCTCGGCCTCCTCCTCAAAGGCGCTGAGTCCGCTGGCCAGGACCGCCAGCGGGTCACCCTTGAACGCGTCGACGGCGTGGCAGAGGTAGCGGAGCAGATCGACGGCGTCTCCGGTGTCGGGCGCGTCGGAGATCATGATCACCTCGGCGTCGTGGCCGTGGCTGTGGACGTCGTACAGGTGCCATGCGGCAGAGACGAGACCGTGAGCCTGGCAAGCGCCGTCAAGGTGGTGCATGACGTCGGCCACGACGTCCGCGAACTTGGCGAACGCCTCGTCGCAGATCTCGTTCTTGATGTCCTGGGCGGGGCTGGTGCTGCCCGCCGTCTGGGCGTGCCGCTCTGCGGCGAACATCGCGGAAGCCACGTACGCCTGGAGGGCGCGCGGCTGGTGCAGCTCGACGGCGTTGGCGAACGTGGTGACGGCGGCGGCGCCTCGCGTGGCGCGCTCGGTGTTAGTGGCCTCGGGGAAACGCATGGTGTGTGCTCCTTGGTTGATGGGCTGTTCCGTTGGGCCGGGGAGGGTTGCCGCCCCCCTCGGCCCAACAGTCATAATGCTACTCAATTAGGGGCTTGCCCACAACCCCTCACCTGCGGTTTTCCCCTGTGGATATTGACCGTGCTCAGTCGGACATGAGCGGTCCCATGATCGCGTCGAGTGCCTTCACGGCGTCGTCTTCGGGCATGTCGTCCAGTCGGTCAAGGGTGGCCCAATCCACGTCGGGCCTGCTGCCGGTCATCGTCGTGACCTCGGCCACGAGTCGGCGGGCCTGGTCGGTAAGCGGCGTCGGCTTCGGGGTGGCGGTGGGGTCCTGGGGCTGCTGCGTGGGCATGGCGGGGGTCCTCTCGGTGGGGAGTTGGGGGGCTCGGCCGGCCTCTGGGCGGCCCTGTGCGGGCTTGGTGCCGGACGGGCGGGCCGGTTGGTCGGCGGCGTCGTCCTGGGCGGCACAGAAGCCGCACAGGCCGCCCCTGGGGGGTAGGGAGTCGTCGCCGACGGTGTCGCAGCGTTCGCACAGTCGGCGCAGATGGGGGGACGTGGCGGTGATGACGTTCCATTCGCCCTCGGGGCGGTCGTCCAACTGGAACGTCAGAGCGTGGCTGTCGTCGTTGGGGTGGTAGGTCCGGCCGGTGACCGTGCCGCGCCCCATCGGGGTGGAGATCCGTACGCCCGGTGTCGCCCACTGGGCGGGGAGTTCGCCGCGTTGGGCGCGCTCGGCGTTCCGGGCGGCGCGTAGTTCGTTGCGGGCGGCGCGGCCCTGTTCGGTGAGCATGTGGCGCAGTACGGGGCGGCCGGTGTCGTACTGGGTCCGCTGCTCGGCCAGTTTGAGCCTGACCAGAGATTCCAGCGTGTTCGGGCGGGCCTGGATGCGGCCTCCGGCCCTGTCGATGATGGCGCGGTGCTGGGTGGTGGTGAGCTTCACGGCGGTGTCCTCTGGAGGGGGCCGGGGCCCGGCTTGCCGGGCCCCGGCGGTTGGTGGGGCGGTCGGCTACTGCTCGGGCTCGGTGTCCGGGGCAAGCGCGGTCAAGATGGCCTGTGCGCCCTTGATCACCTGCGCTCCGGCGTCCTTGATCGTCTGCTGAACCTCGTCGGCGGTCTTGCCTGCCCATCCGGCCACGTAGGGGACCGACACGGCGGCGGCGTCCAGCCCGAACGCCCGGCACACGACGTAGGCGGCGGATTCGGCCTCGGTCTCCATCCGGCCCCGGTGCTGCCGGTACTCGGCTGCGCTGGTTTCGAGGTGGCCGCACGCGATGTGGGCGGCTTCGTGGGCGAGCACCTGCGCCCCGTGGGCGTTGGACAGTGCGTCACTGATCCGCACGGTGCGCGTGGTGGGGTCCGTCCAGCCTTCGGCGGGCGCGGTCTCGCCGTGCTCAAGGGCGTAACCCTGGGCCTCGACGTAGGCGGCCAGACTCGGCCACATGAGCGCGGGGGCCTCGCCCTCCAACTGCGGAGCACGGTTGATCGGCTCGGCGTCCGGCTCCCCGTCCAGCCGGTACGTCTGCGAGATGTCGAACACCTTCACGGGAGCGAAGAAAACCCGGCGCTCCTCGTTGCCCTCGGCGGCCGGTGCGGCCTGACCGTTGTCGGCGGCGGCCTCGGTCGCGCTCGCGCGCCGCGTCATAGGGGCGAGAATCCAAAGCGCGCGCTCACCCTTCCGGACCGCACGGCCTCGCTTGATCCACTCGCGGAACCCCTCGACGTGGGTAGCGTGCGGGCACTGACTCAAAATCAGAAGCATGTTCCGGAAGCTGTACCGGTGCAGCCTGACGGCGGCTTCCAACATCGCGCCCCAAGCCTCGGTAGTGACCAGACGTGAAACCGCCTCGTCAAACTCCGACTTGAGCTCCATTACACGGGCTTCCCGGATCGCGTCCCACTCCGCGCGCTGCTCCGGGGTGGCGCTGCTCGTGCGGCGCTTGCGGGACTTCGTGACTGCCAACGTGACTCCTTCGGTGGGCCTGCGTGCGGGCCGGAGTTGCCGCTCCGGCCGGGCCAACAGTCACAATCATACTCGTCTTGATCGTCGCTTGCACTATCACTTGCACTATCACTTGCACTTTTCCTTGCACTATCTCTTGCACTATCACTTGCGGGTCAGCTTCGGTGGGTATGGCGTTCCTGCTGGTCAGAGGCTGTTTGCTGGCCTCGGTTCGTTCTGACTTCCTCTCATTCCTGGGCTTGGGTGGGGGTAGTTGGCGGGTGGTTCGGCTTGCCCCTGCCTGGGCGCCTGTGTCCGCGTCTTGGGCCGTCGTGGAGCGTGGCCGGTGGGACGCTGCGCTGGGCCTGGGTGGTGGGGCGCCGGGCTGAGGGGCCCGGCGCGGTGGGGCGGGGCGTGTGGTGGCGGCCTGGGGTGGTGTTGGGGTGCCGGTGGTGGGTGCTGCGTTGTGCTGTGTGGGGTGTGGGTGGGGGCCGGGCTGGTGGGCCCGGCGTGGTGGGGCCGGGGGTTGGTGGTGTGGGGTTTGGTGGTGGCGGTGTGGGCTGGGAATTCCCGGTGGGGAATTCCGCATTCGCATGACGCATCGTCAGGTTTGACGTCATGTCGCATGGGTTGGTGTGTGGCTCACGTATGGGTGTGTGAGCGTCCGTCAGGGCGTGCGGCCGGGAATTCTGGGCGTATTTCTGTGGTGCCGGTTCTGGAATTCTCGTGCGGCTCTGGTGATTCCCCGTAGGGGAATTGCATTTCTCGGGAATTGGCTCGGCCGGCTTCGGAATTCCGGGGAATTCAAGCGGTGTGGGAATTGCGGCCGAAAGGCCGTCAGGAACGGGACCGCGACGGGCCGTGCAACGCGCGGCCCTGGGTCCGGCTCCACACGTACCCGACACCCCGTCAACGTCTGTCCCTGGCCCCGGTAGGGGCCCTAGGAACCAAAGACCGACAGGCAGTCACGTTGATACACCCGGCCCCGACCGGGCCGCACTCGCACCCGCGTCCGCCAACGGCGGCCGCACATCCCACCCCCGAATTCTTTCATTCCCCGAAGGGGAATTCCCGCCCCGAAGGGGCGAACACTCCAACCACCCGTCACATGAATTCCCCGAAAGGGGAATTCGCCACGCCCACATAATCGCCGTCAGGCGATTATCAGAAACCACGACTGATTCGCCGTCAGGCGAATTCGGGGCGAATTCCGCCGAAAGGCGGAATTTAAAAGCGGCCTTTAGGCCGCTCCG